>JBJHBL010000008.1:0-145673 GCA_050485465.1 Limnoraphis sp.
TTTCATGGCTCATGCTTTTTTGTTTAAACTACATCTTCCGAACCGATATACGGGGATCAGTTTTAGAATTATCGTGGGTGTGATTACAATTGTTACATTTACAGTGATTTTGGATGCTTTGTTCAATTGGATTAACCTTAAACATCAACCGAAATTAGAAAAAAGTGAATTAATACCCCGAAAGATTCAGAAAGTGATTGCAGGTGGATTTATTGCAGTTCTGACAATTTCTCTACTGTTTTATCCCAGTTTTGTACCGTTTTTTCCCTTAGTTGAATATGAAACAGGAGATCGACCTGAACTTTATGAATTTTTTCACCAGCAACCCAAAGATGTTTTAATTGCATCCCTTTCAGGGGAGGTGAATCAGTTACCGACTTTTGCTCAACGTTCTATTTTAGTGGGTCGAGAATATTCAATTTCCTATCATAGTGGATATTATCAACAGATTAATGAACGAACAAGGGATTTAATTCGCGCTCATTATAGCCCAGATTTAGATGAACTCAAAACCTTTATTCAAAAGCATGGAGTTGATTTATTTTTAATTGAATTGTATGCTTTCGTTCCTGAATATTTTTCTTTTAATGACTGGATGAATGAATTTGAAGAAGGAAAACAAGCCTACCAGTTTTTGAGAACAGGAGAATTTCCAGCGCTGGCTAAGACTCTGAATAAATGTTCGGTGTATACCGCAGAGGAGTGGTTTATTGTCGATACTAACTGTATTCTGAAACTCTAAAGCCCTATAGGTTTCTGTTAAAGGCTTGAGCGTACTAATCGAAGAAACTGACACTTTGAACCAGCAACGATGCTTTCAAACTTACCCTGTTCTTGAAATCCAGCCTGAGCATAAAAATGTCTGGCTCGATGATTATCAGCAATGACAACCGTTGAAGCCGGACTTCCAATAATATTTAGAGCAAGTCTTAACAAACGTTTCCCAACACCTTTATTTTGGTAATCGGGATCAACATAAAGGAGGCTAATGTGATGTTTATAGATAGCGACAAAACCGACAACTTTTTTCCCTTCACAAGCCACAAATTTTTGACAGGGATGAAAAATTTGATCAAGATAGGGATTATCAGCTAGAGGAGTCAAGTCACGAGGAACACAAACCTTAGTAAATTCGCCGGGTTGTGCGCGATCGTGAACTTGACAAACGGCTTCCCAATCTCTTTCTAAATAGGGACGAATTGCAATCATTTAGATAGCCAAAAAACCCTATTCTAATTTTAACTCAGGAATCGTCACAGAGGGAAGAGAGGCTGCAATAATTGGAGGTCGTTCCATCGTATCGGGAAATAGGGCGAGGAAAGTGTCTTCACCTTCTTCTTCTGCCAGTAATGACTTCAAGGTTTCGTAGAAGAAGAAAGACACACCCGCAAATTTCCGACGGCGACTTTCCGCTACTTGATCTTTAACCGTTGAAAGTTCAACAGATTGGGTTTTTAATCCCGTTAAAATTCCCACAGCAACCGGAATATTCACTTTAGCATCTAAGACTTCTGAAGCTTCTAAATCGGCTTTAAAAGCGGTGGGATTATTCCGATAGACTTGCAGCACTAATTCCTCTACATATCCCTCCCGTTCCCAAGTAGGCCAGTCTTGTAAATAATTGTTGTAGGCGTAGGATTTAGGATTAGGAGAAAGAGAAATTGTGCAATTGGGTTTGTAATCTTTAACCACCCAAAAGAGACGCATCATAAAATCTGTGATTTTATCAGCACGCCAGCGCACCCATTCAGCATCTTTCGGATCACTGGGAGGATTTTTACCGTCATGTTCTCGTTGATAAAGTCGAGTGGTAAATTCATCATAACCCAATTCAACAGGTAGACCAAAGTGATCATCAAATTGAATGCCATCAACATCATATTTACTAACGACTTCAATCACTAAATCAAGGACAAACTGTTGAACTTGAGGGTTAAAAGGATTCAGCCAAACCTGAAACTGATTATTGTCTTTAACAAAGGGAACTCCCTGTTGATTTGTGGTAATCCAATTGGGGCGACTTTGTAAGAATTTAGAATCTTGGGGAACCATAAATCCAAATTCAAACCAAGGCATAACACTCATATTTTTAGCTTTAGCTTGAGTGATGATTTCTTGCAAAACATCTCGATTTTGCAGTTCAGGCTGGGGATCGAGTTCAACATCAATAACTCGCTTCATGACTTGACTGGGATACTGAGTATAACCGCGATTCCAAACAACCGGATAAAGGGTGTTAAAGTTGTACTCAGATAAGGAGTCAATGGCTTCTGTTACGGCAGTAGCAGAAAACAATACATCACTGTCAATATTGGTTAACCAAACGCCTCGGATTTCTCCTTGAGGGTCAGGAATTTCTGCGGCTTTGACAATGTATTGTTCAGGAACAGTCGGTTCTTCATCGGCTTTAAGCAACGATTGAGATAAAAAGGTTGCAATTTCTGCCCGAGTTGCAAATTCATTGGGTTTAAGGAATTGGAGATCGGGATAATTAACCACTAAACCATTTTCAGTGGCAGCCGCAATCAAACGTTTGGCATAATCAGGAATTTTATCAGCATCACTATAGGTTTTTTCTAAAGTGAATGCAACGGGTTGAATGAGATCGAGTTTTAACCCACTAGACAAGGCAACTAAGGCTTGAACGCGAGGAATTTTTTCTGTAGGCTTAAAGGTTTCGTCTTGATAACCGCTTAAAAAGCCGGTACGATAGGCTTTCTGAATCACTTCATAGGCCCAGTAATCATCAGCTACGTCTTTAAATTCAAATCCGGCTCGAATTTCCGGTTGATTGGGAAATGCTTTGTTTAACATCGCAGCAAATTCTGCCCGCGTCACAGAATTATCAGGTTTGTATGTACCATCTTCATAACCGCTAATAATCTCATCATCTGCGAGTTTTTCAATGCTGTCTTGCGCCCAATGATCCTTGATATCCTTAAATTCTACCATGATTTTCACCGTGTTCGTTAACTGATAATCTATGGGGTTGTTGATTTTTATTTGTTTCTTACAACCTAACCCTTTGTGTTCTTTCGTGACCCATCTTAAGGATTCAGGGAAAAATGGTAAATTGATTCAGCTTGTGCGATCGCATTGATTGAATTAATTTGCTTGTATAATAGGATTAGGTCTACTTGATGAAGAAAGTTTGAAGTCTTTTTAGCTTGGAAAGATGACATCAATGACTAGAAACTAAGCCCTCGTTGCCCCAGGCTCATCGGCGGGTTCGGGTCGCGGAGTCGGATGGTGGAAGCTAACTTCTGAAGCTACTCAGTTGAGGTTAATCCAAGATGAGATTTATTAATCCTAAAACAGATTTTGCCTTTAAAAAAATTTTTGGTTCGACAGAAAGTAAAGAGATTCTTGTTAGTTTTTTGAATGCTTTGATTTACAATGCTGAATCGGTGATTCAAGATTTAGAAATTATTGATCCTTATCTTTCGCCGCAAATTCAAGGGTTAAAAGATTCCTATCTTGATGTTAAAGCTAGATTGAATGATGGTTCTTTTGTGATTATAGAAATGCAGGTTTTAAATGTTGAGTCCTTTGCTCAACGAGTTTTATATAATGCGGCTAAAACCTATTCACTACAACTAGAATCGGGACAAGGTTATCGATTTCTTAAACCTGTTATTGCCTTAACAATTACAGATTTTATAATGTTTGAAGAATCAGAATCGATTATTTCTCGTTTTGTCTTTAAAGAAGAAAGTAAACAGTTTAAATATAAAGGGAATCATATTGATTTAATTTTTCTTGAATTGCCGAAGTTTCAGAAAGAACTAGAACAGTTAGAAACCTTGACTGATAAATGGATTTATTTTATGAAAAGTGCGATGACCTTAGAATCTGTGCCAGAAAATATGGGAAATATTCCAGCACTTCAACAGGCTTTTCAAATTGCCAACCAAGCCAACCTAAGTCGCGATGAACTGGAAGAACAAGAAAAGAAAGAAATGTTTATTCACGACCAACAGGGGATGATATTATTAGCAGAACGAGAAGGTTTAGAGCGAGGTCTACAGAGAGGTTTAGAACAAGGTTTAGAACAAGGTTTAGAACAAGGTTTAGAACAAGGTTTAGAACAAGGGCGAAAAGCTAAAGCGATTGAAATTGCCCGTCAGTTGTTGAATATTTTAGATGATGAAACGATTAGTCAAACAACGGGACTCAGTATTCAAGACATTCAAGACTTGCGTTAATTGAATTTAAGGCTGAGATAAACAAGCCGCCCCAAAAGTTGCATAAAATAGACTTTAACTCCCAGAATTAACGAAAGAATAACGTCCATATTTTGCCAACATTTTTTGCTCAGTTTCCTGCTGATTTTTCAACCAAGCCCACAGTTGATCTCCATAGGAAAAATGCCACCATTCATTCAGATGCTGTTGGAATCCGGCTGAAATCATTACTTCAGCTAAAATGAGGCGGTTTTGATGATACTGTTGTTCAACAGGATGAGAACTGTTTGCAAAATGATTCGGATAGGAACGAGGAGAAATTTCATCAATAGGAGAACCCATATTAATGATTTTTTCAGTCTGATCAACTAACGTTACATCTATCGCCGCGCCTGTACTATGGGGAGGCGGTGTTGCAGGATTAAGACTTGGAAGCGCCCAAAACTGATAAACTTCTTCTAATATCGCTTTCCGTTGTTCTTTTGATACTAAATCTGGGTTTAATTTTCTCGTTTTTAAAATTTCTATAAACGTATAATCCACCATAAACTGTTGTACTTCTACCGGACGATAAGCATCAAAAATCAAAATTTTCCAACCCGGATAACCTGATTTTAAGTGAGTTTGAGCCGTGATTAAACGTTCGAGAACCTCCTGACGTAAATAATAAGGAGAATCCACACCCGAAAGATGATAAGGCGCGCCGAGTTTTTGATAAGCATGAGGAGATTCAACCGCAAACTGTTCAAGGGTAATTTTAACTAACGGTTCGCCACAGTCTTGAATGGGTGTTTTTTGGTAGGGTTTTATCATCTGTTTAGCAAAATTTAATTGAGTCACAACAAAAGAGAAAATAAAAACCGCATAAGCTAATCATGGAAAGGTTTTTGATAGAGAAACGGGTTGAAATCAACAATTCAAAATCAACCCGCCCTAAAACCGATTAAGTTAATGAATGAATGATCAAAACAATCTGACAAAACTTTCTCTTAATCCTTTAATTTTGACGATAGGCAATAACGGCATAAAAGGGATCACCTCCACCTATGCCTAACATCTGTAAAATAGAAGGTACGGAAGACTGTTCTGCAATCACTTCAGGAAGACTAAATCCGGGTAAATTCTGCCCTTTAACAGAGTTAAAATACCCCTTCACCAGTTCGACTCGACTCCCTTCTGTTCCATCTCGCCAAGCTGTAATTGCTTTTTGATAAAACATCCGGTTAGAAAAGCTAACAATCGCTATCCCGCCGGGTTTTAGAATACGATACATCTCATAAAAAATAGCTTCTGGATACTGTAAATACTGCACCGAAACACAATTTAAAACTGCATCAAAATCACAATCCTCTAAGGGTAATTTGGGGTTTTCATTCAAATCCTGCACAAAATAATGGTCAAGTTGGGGATTTTTTTTCAATTCTTCCTCATTCATCCCATGTCCCTCAACATGAGCAAATTCCATCTCCGGAAGATGAGACACCCAGCTACTCATCATGTCCAAAATGCGAGTATTCGCTTTGAGACGCTCCCGGTAAAGATTTGTTAAGCGGTCAATGAATCCCTCGTCTACATGAGTCACCAGGCGAGGATAGGAGTAAAACAGCGAATCATTCGTCTCGTCAAGTTTTTTGCGGTCTTGAGCCTGTAGCAACATCGTGACAATATGGTATAAACTACTCTCTATTAGTGTAAAAGAATATTACAAAGTGTAAAGTCCGCCCCAAAAGCCGGGAAATGAATCAAGCTTGAGCAAAAATTAATGATTCTGCACGTTTATTGCGAAGGTTTATGTCACCATTACTTGAAGTTCAAAACCTAGAAACTCGCTTTTTTACAACCGATGGTGTTGTCTGTGCGGTGAATGGGATTTCCTATACGGTGAATTCTGGTGAAACCCTGGGAATTGTTGGGGAGTCGGGTTCGGGTAAAAGTATTAGTGTGTTGTCAATTTTACGGTTAATTCCCTCGCCTCCCGGCAAAATAACAGGGGGTCAAATTTTATTTGAAGGGGAAAATTTACTCACCTTTTCTGCGAAAAAACTCCGTCAAATTCGCGGCAATCAAATTTCAATTATTTTTCAAGATCCGATGACTTCTCTCAATCCAGTTTTAACGATTGAAAAACAGATTACAGAGTCTATTAAACTTCATCTGGGATTGAGTCAAGAGGAGTCAAAATCAAGAGCGGTTCAACTCTTACAACAAGTGGGAATTCCGGATGCTGAACGTCGAATTAAAAATTATCCCTTTCAATTTTCTGGGGGAATGCGTCAACGAGTAATGATTGCAATGGGGTTGGCTTGTCATCCCAAATTATTAATTGCAGATGAACCAACAACGGCTTTAGATGTAACGGTTCAAGCCCAAGTTGTCGAGTTAGTTAAACAGTTAAAACAAGAACTGGGAATGGCGGTAATTTGGATTACCCATGATTTAGCTTTATTAGCGGGATTAGCAGATAGAATTATAGTGTTATATGCAGGTCAAATTGTTGAGCAAGCTTCCGTCAATCAACTCTATAATCATCCTCGTCATCCCTATACGATTGGATTATTAGAAAGTTTACCACGCTTAGAGGGAAAGATACAAGAAAAATTACCTGCAATTGAAGGTTTTCCCCCAGATTTAATTGATTATCCTAAAGGTTGTCCCTTTGCCCCTCGATGTCGTTTTGCAGTCGATCATTGTTTTGTGGAAAATCCAGGTTTAGAATGGGTGGAAACCGGACATCAAGTGGCTTGTTGGGTGAAACCCGAAGTGGAATAACTTTGAATGAAAAACTTTATTGATGAACAACCCTAAAAATCATCTTCCCAAAGAAACATTAATTCGTGTTGAAAACTTACAGGTTTATTTCCCGGTTTTCAAAGGAATTTTAATCCCAAAAATGGTGGGTGCGATTAAAGCAGTTGATGGTATAACTTTTGATATTAAACAAGGCGAAACTTTAAGTTTAGTTGGAGAATCGGGCTGCGGAAAAAGTACAACTGGACGGGCAATTTTACAGCTTGTGCGTCCAACTGGAGGAAAGATTTATTTTGAAGATATCGATTTAACGACATTAGATTCAGAAGGTTTAAGGAGGATGCGTCGGCGAATGCAAATGATTTTTCAAGATCCCTATGCGTCTTTAAATCCCAGAATGACGATTGGAAAAATTATTGCTGAACCGTTAATTATTCATCAATTATCAACTCAAAATATTAAAGATCGTGTTCAATATCTCTTAGAATTAGTGGGCTTAAATCCTCAATTTATTAATCGTTATCCCCATGAATTTTCAGGGGGTCAAAGACAACGCATTGGAATTGCAAGGGCGTTAGCCGTTAATCCAGATTTTATTGTGTGTGATGAACCGATTGCATCCCTTGATGTTTCTATTCAAGCACAAGTCATTAATTTAATGCTATCTTTACAGCAAAAATTAGGATTAACCTATTTATTTATTGCCCATGATTTGAGTATTGTTCGACATATTTCTAACCGAGTTGCGGTGATGTATTTGGGTAAAATTGTTGAACTGGCTGATCGAAAAACGTTGTATGAAAACCCTTTGCATCCCTATACTCAAGCCTTACTTTCTGCGGTACCTATTCCCGACCCAAAACTCGAAGCTAAACGCGAACGAATCATTCTTAAAGACGATATTCCTAGCCCTATTAATCCCCCAAAAGGCTGTCGATTTAACACTCGTTGTCCGTTGGCGATTGATCACTGTCGTCAAGAAGAACCCGAATTTCAAGAGGTTCAAACAGGACATTTTGTAGCTTGTCATTTAATGGATGAATCTGCTAATTTAGTTTAAAAATATGTAACAATCGACCCGGAGTGAGTTGCAACGTACAAATGGTTTCTTCCTCAATTAATTCACAGTACCCTCTGGCTTTAGATTGATCCCAATTCTCCCCCATTGCTTCGGGGAAATTATAGTGATATTCACTGGCAATAAACAGTGTTCTACTCGGAGTTCCGACAATTGCTGTGGTATCCCAGAGGGTTTTAAACAAAATTTTAGTCTCCGTCACTTCTAACCAACAGTCTCTCCAGGTCAAATTTGAGGTATCGAATTCTTCTTCCGTTTCAGCATATTCACTCGTACATTGACCTTTCACTCCGGAAGGATCAGGGGGAACGGTTGCATTAGCACAAGGTTCTGCGGTGAATTCTTTCCAATTTTCATAATTGCTTTGGGCTAACTCCCCATACTCAGCTAATACTTGATTTAAGGCTTCTTCGTGAGATTGAGTTTGACAAGCTTTAAGAATTTGATGGTAAATCACTTCTTCGATTGTTGGCCAAGCAAACGCCGGAACGGGTAAACTAAAAAGAGGGTTAATTGCTAATAGACAAACTATCCACTTTTTCATTAGAATATTGGTACCTTATGTTTGTGAGTGTTAGAACCTATAATAGCGATAACACTTGTAATTCTCGACTAAGATTATGACAAAAGATCAAACTGACACATCGGTTAAAACAGAGACACTGACGACAACAGACAGTCCTCAAACTCGTACACCACCCTGGGGTCAGGTGACAGTTTTAGAAGAGGGCGATCGCTATCGGATTAATCGGATTATTGTGAATCCGGGCTATCATATTAGTACGCAAATGCACTATCATCGCAGTGAACATTGGATTGTGGTTGCGGGTACTGCTAAAGTGATTTGTGGCGGTCAAGAAACGACTCTGATCCCGAAACAATCCACCTATGTTCCGATGAATACTCCCCATCGCGTTGAAAATCCGGGAGTTATTCCATTAGTAATGATTGAAGTTCAAAATGGAGAATATTTAGGCGAAGATGATATTACCCGTTTTCCTGAAGAAGGAGATTATGGCGGAAAAACCGATTAGTCGTTTATCTGTAAAACTTGCTTGGAGAAATGCCTAAATCCTGTGTTTAAAAACGTTATTTCTCCGAACTCATGTGTTTGGGGGCAGACTGTTTGCCCCTATTTTAAAGGTTTAACAGGTCATTCTTATCAAGCTGTTATTAATGTCTGAACTACTCATCAATTTATCGGTTCTCATTCCTGAACCTACAGGTATTTCTGTCTATGCAAGTCAAATTTTACCTCATTTAAAATTCCTCAATCCCACCTTATTAGTCTCAGACTTTCAACCCGATTATTCTTGCTATATTGTCCCGGATAAGATGACGCCCGCCCAGGGAACAAAAGGGCATTTTCGCCGCTTAGTTTGGACTCAATTTAAACTCCCTTCAATTTACCGAAAACTGCGAGGAAATCTGCTTTTTTCTCCCCTTCCAGAAGCCCCTTTATATGCTTCCTGTCGTTCGATTGTCATGGCACATGATTTAATCCCATTACGCTTTCCTAGACCCGGTTCTCGCCTCACCGCTTACTTTAAATATTATGTACCCACGGTATTATCTCAAGCGGAACATATTGTGTGTAATTCTCAAGCAACAGCCCAAGATTTAGTTGATTTTTTTAAGATTCCAGAAACGAAAATTACACCCATTCCGTTAGGGTTTAGCCCTGAAAACTTTAAATTTTTAAACTTACCTACGCGCAATTATTTTCTCTATATTGGTCGCCATGATGCTTATAAGAATTTACCTCGATTAATTACGGCATTTTCTAACCTTTCTAACCGTTCAGATTATCAACTTTGGTTTGCAGGACCCACCGATAAAACCTACACCCCTAGTTTGAAAGCCCAAGTTGCAGAATTAGGATTAAATCAACAGGTAAAATTTTTAGATTATGTCTCGCCTCAAGAGTTTACAACAATTATTAATCAAGCCATTGCATTGGTTTTTCCGAGTCTTTGGGAGGGGTTTGGTTTTCCGGTTTTAGAGGCGATGGCTTGTGGAACTCCTGTGATTACCTCTAACGTTGCTTCTTTACCGGAAGTCGCAGGAAATGCGGCATTATATATTAATCCTTTAAACGTGAATGAACTCACAGAAGCGATGCAAACTTTAGCCCAGGATAGTCAAATGCGATCGCATCTTCGCAATTTAGGATTAGCCAGATCGAAAGAGTTTCGATGGGAAAAAACCGGAAAAAAAACCGCCCAAATTATTGAATATTATCTCTAAAGTTCAGCCTATCGAGTGACGCTTAGGGGAATTTCTGAACCCATTTGAGTTAAAGTATCTGCTTCTGCATCATAAACCCAAACTTTTAAGATTGTATTTCCTAGAGGTAAAGCTGTTGTGGGAACACGAATAAGCCAACCGGAATTTTTATACTCTAATACAGACAAAACTTCAGCCACATCTGAACGATTTTGATTAACAGTTCCGACTGCAATTAACTGATTTTGATCGCCATAACTGAGATAAACTGCATCTGCGGGTTTCTGCTTTTCGGGTAGAACCGCCCATCCACTTAATTCTACCACATCATTTCTAGAAATGACCTCATTCGGTACAACTTCTACAAATCCATTTTGCAGGTTAATTTCAGGATTAGTTTCAATGAAAGTTAAAGGGCGATCCTGTCGTTTCCAAAACCAATGAGATTGAACAAGTTGATGGGGGCGATACTTTTGTAAAACCTCTTGATAAATTAACGCCGCAGAATCAGATTTTAACACCCCATCCCAGGGATTTTGAAACCACATTTCATTGGTTAGTAAAATAATATCAGCTTGATTTTCTTCTAACTCTTGAATGACTTGTTTTTGAGCTTCAATGGGTTTAGAATAAAGAACATAACTATACTTTGAACAAGAGGGCTGATCAAATAAATAATACCATAATCCTTCAGAGGTGAGGTTAAAAAAGCAAGACTGTTGCTGAATTTCGGGTTGCATAACTGTGACTGCTTCTCGGTAGTCAGGTTTGAGAACATCAGCATCTTGATAGGATAATTGACTCGGTAACTTGATGAGATGATTAACAGCCCCTTGCAAATTAAAACCGGGTTCAGAAAAGATTAAACCTAATATTAAAATCGCAATAATAATTTGATGAATAGAATTGAGTTTGAGTTGATTAAGTTGGGGTTTTAAAGAGAAAGGAAAAGCCAGATAAATTAAATAAGCCAATAAAAATACAGTGGGAATTGCACCTTGATAAGCATGACCTAAATCACTGCGGTCTAGGGTAATTCTCATATAGACAACAGACGCAGAAAGTAAGATAAGAAGCAAAAAGTTATTCTGAATAAAAGAACGAAACTTGAGGTGATTGAGGATTAAATCTAAGGTCAAATAAACTAATACCAACGTTTGAATTAACATCGCTAACCAAAAGTTTTGGGAAATGAACGTCATTTCTATCGGAGGTAAGGGAATAAAAGAGATATATCGACCATATTTTCCCCAGTAGAGAACTTGTGAAAGAATAGCGTTAACTTGTTCAAATCCTAATAATATTGTGATTAAAAATAGAGAGAGAGTTAGACCTAAAACCGAACTTCCCATCCAAACTTTAGAATTTTTTTTATCTAGAAATAAGCTTAAAATTAAACTGAATAGATAAACCGCTAAAAAATAAATTGCCCGATCATAAACATATAAAAAACTTGCTGGAATTGATGCACCTAAAATCACGCCTAAGATTTTGGCTTGTTTGGGTTTAATAGAAATCAATCTAAAAAAACGTAACATTAAAGCCAATTGTAGCATGAACACCGTTCCCCGTCGTCCATCAAATTTAAAGAAAATCCCATCTAAAATACAAAATAATAAACAGGATACTAAAAATATCGGTAAACGGGATTTATTGAGTTTTGCAGTTCCGGTGAGTTCCCAAAAAATCCAGAAATAGGCTAAACTGGTGATCACATTTTGCAGATTAACAAACAGACGAGTTAATGCAATTCCATTTTCATTAAAAATCAATTGAGTGGCTAACCAAGCGGGTAAAACATCCATTCCCCAACCATGAATTAAAACAGTATTCACAAAAGGCTGTTTTAACTGCATAAAATTGGGAAGAAACCCTAAAAATTCACCTTCGTGAAAGGAATCAATTAAAGTTCTATTAACTTGAAACTGACTAAAAGGAACGTTAATCACCCAAGCGGTTAATAATATTGCAGTGGTTATTACCCAAAGTTGTTGATTTTTGACTAAAGATAATATTCCCTGACTCATTGACTCAATCGTTTTCCCATTGACTCGTAACGCTAAAACCGCGATTAAAGGAGGAACCAGTACCAAAATTAAATATTTTACATAGTCTGTATAAGGGCTAATATTTTCTAAGTAAGCCAGTGAGATGACTTCGGTTTGATTTCCAATGGGAATTTGAATTAAATTCACAAAAGGAACCAAAATAATCCAACTCACTAGGGTAATACAAACTACCCAAGTCCAAGACGGTTTAGAGTCATTTTTACGGTCAAACATTAGACTGATATAAAAAATTAAGACTGGATTTTTGAGAGTTCAGAGGGAGGTTTAGGTTGGGAGAAAGAGTACAGTTTGTGACCGGTAAAACTAATCATCGCCACACAAGCTGAACTAACTAAACGAGCGAGAGTGGGGGGAAAATCAACTTCATTAATTAATAGTTGTAATAGTCCTAAATTGGCTAACAAACTATTAACCGCAACCGAAGCAAAAACAGCATATTGAATTAACCAATTATTCCAATAAATTCCAAAGACAAAACGACGACTCAGCCAGAAGTTGGTACTCAAACCGAAAAAGTAGCTGATTCCTAAAGCATAAACATACCATAAACCCGCTTGGGTGAGAATTGAAAACACCAAAACATCAATAAGAGTTGCAGTTCCTCCCGTAAATAAATAGCCTAAAAATTGTTGGAGGAATCGAGGATTATTTTGCGAAGAATCAATCTGTTTAGCGACGGTTGTTGGGGTGTCTGCATTAGCTTCTTCTACATATTCACTGTCACTATTAACCGCCCATAAATCATGTTTATTAGGTGTCATAATATTTTCTGCTGCGAGAATACCCATGAATAAACTGTGGTCTTGATTGTTGTATTTAAACGCACCATAACGTCCAATCACTTGCAGATTTTTAAACCCTTGCAGATAGCTTATAATTTCTGCTAACGCTGTTTTGTAATTACCCGCATAAATTGGATAGGTTCGAGGTAAACGAATCACCAAACCATCAATCACTTGTTCCTGTTGTAATAACCCAATTTTCCGCAGTTCTTGTTCAGCTTTTATCCGCAGTTCATCTTCTGGACAGTGCCATAAATCATCTTCAAAATTACACCAATATTCACAACAGAGGGGGGTTTTTTCAGTATTGGGAAGCAAAGCAGGAGACCAATTGGCAAAGTTTGTAACTCGTCCTAACTGAACTCTGGGGTCATTAATATATAGCCAGTTGTCAGGAAATAAATCACTAGAATTGACGATTAAATAGACTAAAATGGTATTGCGAAACTTGAGAGATTTTGCAGCATTGATGACTTCACAAGGGGGGGGAGATTCAATTTGCTGCATTAAGTGAGTGATGGGAATTGAAGAAATAACACTGCGACAAGAAACTGTTTTCTCTTCTTGAGTATGACGATTTTTGAGCGTAATATGAGTAACTTTGAAGTTGTCGTGATGAACTCTAACCACTTCAGTATTTAATAAAACAATTTGATGATTTTCTTGCAGATAATCAATGATTTTTTCATAGAGTTGACCGGAACCCAAACGAGGAAATTGAAACTGGTCTATTAGGGTTTTAACTTTCCCATCATTGCCAAAAATCGCATTTCTAGCTGCTTTAATGAGAGATAACCCTTTAATGCGTTGAGCCGCCCAATCTGCACTAATATCTTTACAAGGAATTCCCCACAGTTTCTCGGTATATCCCTCAAAGAAAATCTCAAAAAGTCGCCGCCCAAACTTATCTGTTACCCATTCTGCAAAGTTATTTGGGTTGCGTTTAGGAAACAAACGAGCGATAAAATAGGAACTAATAATCCGCAAGTTTTCTAGCCAACCGAGAGCCAATAAAACCTGTTTAGCTTTCAGGGGATAACTGAAGTATTTCCCGCCATAATAAATGCGAGTTAAACGGTTAACGGTGACTTGTTCTTCTTGTAACACCTGATTCCAAAGCTGCAAAACAGGTGCCAGTTTGGTATAAAATCGATGTGGCCCATAGTCGAGAATAAAGCCTTTATATTCAAAGCTTTTCGCCAGTCCACCGACTTGAGAATCTCGCTCAACAACGACGACTCGTTGACCTTGTTGGGTCAGGCTATATGCTGCTGCAAGTCCCGCAGGCCCCGCACCTAAAATGTAAATTGGTTCCATTACGCCAAACTGAGTTAAGCAAAATTGTAATAATGATACATCATTCATTCTAATTGTGGGGAAACCTGAAAAATTGACTCACCAAAGATTTGTCTAGGAAGCAAGACGCTTCCACTAGGGTTTTTATTTTCAAGGTTAATACGGTGAATTAGCTTTAAAGTTGGTTAACCAGTTTTCCGGGTGAATAAAAGATTAAATCATTTGTTCTTTCCAGATTAGAAAATTGTAGTTCATACTGATGAAAGTCTAGGGCAGTGACTTGGTAATCTGGGGTTTCTAAATCATTTTTTTGCCAAGCGTAGAATGAAGCTTGAGGATTAGACAGTTGAAATTGATACAATCCCGCTTCAGGGTTATTGACTGTTATATTATCAGTAGCTTCCATGAGGCTATGATTCATTATAACCTGAATATTTGGGGTTGAAAATTTGACATTTTCAAAAGCAGGATGAAATCTTTTGCGCTTAAATTCTATCTGAAACTTGTTACTATCATCAAACAAAAATAAACCTTGAATCAATCCGGTTCTATAAACATAAGCTCCCCGGTAGTTATCGGGTAAACTATTAATAATGACTTGATTATTTGGGATTTGCTGTAAACTGAGTAAAATACTTTGCGAGATTTCTGAGGCGGTATTCCAGTTTTGATTAAGATCATAGACTGACGTTCCAAACAGAAACAATATTGCAGTTGAAACCGCTAAAATCAAAGCGATATTTTTCAAAATAACAATAATAATCATTGCTAAAAAAATCGATGCAAATCCCGAAGCAAAATATAAATATCGTTCTCCTTGTGTATCAACAGTAGAAACCGAAACAGTAATTGCAGGTAAAACCAGAAGAAAGAAAGCCACACTCAAAAATACCAAGATAGCGGGGACTTCAGAAAACCGAGAACGACGTTTCCAACAAGCAACTATACCTAATATTAATAAGAGAACTAATCCCACAAAAGCCAACACCCAAAACAGAAAATCTGATTCCAGTCTAGGAGTGAGAAAAACTCGAGTTGGGTAAATGACAATATTTTGTAAAATTCGCTCTATCTCAAAGTTTAAGTGAACTTTTTCTCCATATCCTCCAACCAGTTTACCCAGTTTGATAAATCGGAAAAAGAAGTAAATCAGCAACATCCAAATATAAAGTGAACAAATCGAAAAACGAGCTGCTACGCTATTACGATGGTTTTTTTGAATAAAATGTTCATAAAATTCAAAGCATAAAATTACTCCCGGGTAAGTAACAACTGATTCTTTAGAAAGTAAAGCTGCGAAAAATAAGAATCCAGAAATGAGCAAAAAACGAGGTTGAAAATAACATTTATAAGCTAAATACAGCCCAAAAGAAAACAACCCAAAAAAGGTAGCAACCCCATCCGTTCGAGCCGAGATCCAAGAAACTACCTCAGTATGACTAGGAAGCAATAGAAAAATAAACGCAGCTAAATAGGGTAAAAGTCGCTGATAAATTGGTTCAAACTTGCTATATTTCGCCAAAAAAAAGGCAATCCATCCCACAGCCAAACTATTCATTAAATGAAAAAATAAATTAGTCAGATGATATCCGAAAGGATTTAAACCCCAAATACTATAATCGAGAAAACTAATTAAACTTAAAACGGGTCTAAAAAATAAAGATTGACCATGTTGTTGATTGACCCACAACCCCCAAGGGCCTAGTTCTGAAAACAAAGCAATCAACACAAAATCATCGGAGAGAAAAAAGTCATTTAAAACCGAATAATAAACAAAAATCCCACACCCCATCATTAAACACACAATCAATCCCACATAGATCCAGTTCTGAAATTTCTGAAAAGGCCGATCAATTTGTGACATTAATTTAAACTTAGATTGAAAATTCATAATCTTGACCTTGATTGAAAAGCAGAATGAAACCGAAAGAATCACCCTCAAACCCGTTGAATAGGTGCTGCTACATTTTTCTAAAATCCATAACACCTTCACAACTGCTGTGAACCGGGAGTAAATGCCTTTCGCGATCGACACAAACATTCACTGTAAATTCGTATTTTATCTTTTTAATCAGAAACTGAAGACATTTGCTAAGTTTCCTATAGAATATAGACAAGCTTAAGCAATTCACACCCTCAGAACCCCTGTATACCCCCGAAAAAAATCCATTGAGTGTTGACCTCAGTTCCGGACATGGTATCCTCCACAATGAATGTGTGAGTACCTTGAGGAGTGAACTTTTATGGTCGCAACATCCGCCCGAACTCAAGATGGAGGAAAGTATCCGTCCGTTAACCCAACACAATCTATGAGACATTCTCCCACTAGCCTTTTCGGCAGTATTACCGAACTCCCAGCTACACCCCTATTTGGAACAGACGGCATCCGAGGACGAGTCGGCGAACTCCTGAGTGCCCCTCTAGCCCTACAAGTCGGTTTCTGGGCCGGACAAGTTCTCCGCCAACAAAACCAGGATCCTGGCCCGGTTCTTTTAGGTCAGGATAGCAGAAACTCCGGCAATATGTTAGCCATGGCATTATCGGCAGGTCTAACGGCGGCGGGACTTGAGGTTTGGTATCTAGGCCTCTGTCCGACTCCAGGCGTGGCTTACCTGAGCAGTTCCACTGAAGCCGTCGGAGGCGTGATGATTTCCGCCAGCCACAATCCCCCAGAAGACAACGGAATTAAATTTTTTGGTTCAGACGGCACGAAACTCTCTTTAGCCGTACAACAGCAAATAGAAGCCGCTCTGCGAGGACAGGCTGATTTTCCGGTGAGTTTCGGCAACTGTGGACAACACCACTACCGCAGTGAACTGGTCAAAGACTACGCCCAATCCCTACACCGCCCCCTGCTTCCCACCTTAAACCTAGAAGGGATGCGAATTGTCTTAGATTTGGCTTGGGGGGCTGCTGTTTATCTGGCTCCGCAGGTTTTCCGAGAAATGGGGGCGGAAGTGATTTGTTTACATGACCAACCCGATGGCCATCAAATTAATGTTAACTGCGGTTCCACCCATCTCGGACGCCTACAACAAGCAGTTTTAGAAACTCAAGCTGATATGGGCTTTGCCTTTGACGGCGATGCAGACCGGGTGTTAGCCGTTGATAGTCAGGGTCGGGCGGTTGATGGAGACTATATTCTTTATTTCTGGGGTAAAACTCTCCGCCAAGCCGGACAACTCCCCGAAAATTTGATTATTTCTACCGTTATGGCTAACTTAGGCTTTGAACGGGCTTGGAAACAACTGGGCGGTCAACTGACTCGAACTGCGGTTGGCGACCAACACGTTCACGCAGAAATGAAACGCACAGGCGCCATGTTAGGCGGTGAACAGTCCGGTCACATTCTCTGTCATCATTACGGCGTCACGGGAGATGGTTTATTAACCGCTCTGCACGTTGCTGCATTGGTCAAGCGTTCCCAAGTCAGTTTGGCGACTTTAGTTAACCAAAGCTTCCAAACCTATCCTCAACTCCTAAAAAATATTCGGGTTGAAGACGTTAACCGTCGTCGCAACTGGAAACAATGTGAACCTGTTGTTAATGCAATTCAAGAAGCAGAAGCCGCGATGGGTGACGAAGGACGCATCCTAGTCCGGGCATCAGGGACTGAACCTGTGATCCGAGTCATGGTGGAAGCCATTCGCAACGAATTGGCGAACCTCTGGGCGGATCGTTTGGTTTCCGTTGTTCAGCAACATCTGGCCGTCTAATTCACATTTTAGATTAACCAATTCAAAGCGATCGCAGAATCTCTAAAGCCCTGGTTTCTCAAGAAACTGGGGTTTTTAGTTTCGGTTGCTATAATGGCTAATTGGGGCGTATCTAAAAGACTTAAACGTTGACTAAATGATTGATCTTTTTTCTAGGCTAGAATCAGTAATATTATGGCGGTTAAACTCAAATCTAAACGCAAAAAAAGCAAAAAAAAGAAAGTCAGTTCAGCACCTAAAATTAGTAAAAAAGAACTCAAAATACGCAAACAAAAAACAACTAAAGAGATTAAGAAATTTACCTCTTTACTCTCCTCTGTTGGTGTAGTCGCTGTCTTGGTCGGTATTGTTTTGTTTTTTGTTAAAGATGAAAAATTAGCGATCGCAGGTGGTGGGGGTATTCTCGTTGTAACATTATCTTATCAATACCCCATGCTCGGACTGTGGGCCTTCCTGATTTATATGCCCTTTTCCGGAACCATTACCTACTGGATCGGCGGCGGAAATGCCCTATTTCAACTGGCAAAAGATGGCTTTTATTTTCCAGCCCTTGCAGCATTAAATAAACAAATAAAACGCGAACATAAACCCTTTCTCGTTCATAAATCTATCAAAACGCCTCTTTATATTCTATTAGGCTTTTGTCTACTGACGCTGATACTAGTTAACGGTTTACAACAACTTGATCCGCCCTACCCTGGAGATAAACCCATATTTATGGGACTTTTAGGACTCAAAGTTTTTCTCGGATATGTCCCCTTAATTCCCTGTGCTTACTATCAAATTAAAGACCAAAAAAACTTACTCCTTCTTACCCGCATCACTTTAGTTTTAGCAATTACCTGTTGTGTTTTAGGGATGATCCAATATCAGTTTCTCGCTTCTGGGCGTTGTCAAGGAACTGACCATTTAACTGGAGATGACTTATTTAAAGCCACTCTTGATGCTAAATGTTTAGTTGGGGGTTCATTAGTATTTAGTCCCTCACAAAATATGATTCGTTTACCCGGCACTTTTGTGGCCCCCTGGCAGTGGGCTTGGTTCCTGATTGCTAATGCCTTTTTTACCTTTGCAACCGCCTTTAGTGATCCCTCTCCATTGTGGCGAATAGGGGGCTTAGTGGGTATGGCATTAGTGTTTGTCAATTCAGCCATTTCGGGTCAACGAATTGCCCTAGCTTTAGTCCCTGTTGTAACAATCATTCTTCTGGTTTTAACAGGTCAAGTGACCAACCTAAAACGCTTTCTTCCCATCGGAGTCGGACTGGGTTTAGTCTTAGGAATCGCTGTCATTGCCAACCCTGATGTTATTCAAGAACGAGTTGATAGTTTTGTCTCTCGTTGGGAAGCTTCACCCCCCACTGATTTTATTGCCCACCAGTTTGAATTTACCACAGAAGGACAGCAAGGAATTTTCGGAAAAGGACTCGGACGGGCGACTAATTCCACCCGAATTTTTGGGAGAGCAAAGCTAATTGAAACCTACTATCCTAAACTTATTTATGAAATTGGCCCTGTCGGAACAATAGCCTTTTTAGGATTAGTCACAACTATCACCTTTAGCACTTTTAAAACCTATCGTTCCCTCAAAGATAAAAATATCCGCAGTTTTGGTGCTTCGTTTTGGGTGTTTGTATTAGTGATGAGTTACAACACTTACTATTACCCACTTGATGTCGATCCCGTTGCTGTTTATTATTGGTACTTTATCGGTGTCATTTATCGACTTCCCGACATTGACAAAGAAGAAATAAAACGACAGAAAGAAGAAGAAGAAAATCTCTAATTTTACTTAGAGGTGTTAAAGTTAATCACATGAGCCGCGCTATTCGTTGTATCTGTCCAAAAAGAAAGCTGATTAAATCGTTCAAACAAGTCAGGAGGTAAAATACTTCTGCGAGGTTTAAATTCTACCCGAGATCGAACAGTGTGTAGTCCCTCTGTTCTCAGTTTTCGATCAAACTCAGGTTCCTCATACTCAATATTTTCTAGATCATGATTAAAAGGTTCTTCCCCAATAAACTGATAAATTAATGACAAAGTTTGCTCAGGAGCAATAGCCAAAAATTCATAGTCTACTAATAGCAAGCGCTCCGCTTGTTCACTGTAAAAAGCTTCCTTAAGGGCATTATAAGCAAATCCAACTAAGCGATTTCCCTGGCTTAAGGCTTCTGTACGACTATAAACGGTTGAAATTTCGGCTCGGTTTCTAAACATTCTAGAAATTTCAAACGAATTTCGCCGAACTAAGCGTTCTAAAGAATCCATAACCCAGGCAACATTACGAACACAGCAAATCACTTTTGCTTCGGGAAATAGCTGATAAACGAGCGGTAATTTACTACACCAAAGACGATTAGTATCAAAAATAACTTGCTTTTCAGTTAATTGATGCTGATAATAAGCAGTAAAAATACTGAGGATTAAATCTCGCCTTTGCTCTGGTGAAATAAATACGGAAAACTCATTTTCCTCACTCATTGCATCCAACATTCGGGTGACTAAATCCCCAACAGGCGAAGTCATCCCCGCATGAAAACGAGGATTTTGCCGTAGTACCGCAGCTAGCACCGTTGAGCCAGAACGAGGCAACCCAGAAATAAAGTGTATGGGGGTAGATAAGGACACAGTACGTTTTACCTCCTAGTTGATGCTCTTAAATCAAATATCTGTGCTACATTTAAGCTGTTCAAACCTGTATAAAACGTAGTTATTGCTTTACGCAGCTTGAAAAAGTATAGCATTGTCTTGGAAGACAACGGCAATAGCCTGCAAAGCACGAAGCACAATATTTTGTGTGCCTACCCAATCACGGGGTGCTGTATAACCGCAATTTAGACATTTAAAAACCTTACTTCCCCTAAACGGCTATTCAAAACGGTTATTGATATGATGAAAAAAGCGAAATTATTAGAACTAATTTCCGGAAAAAACAAAGGACTATTAGCCAGTGACTTAGATCGTCAAGCCATCTTATCTGCGATCGCTCAACTCGAAGATTATAACCCCAATCCTAAACCCTTTGAAGTCCCAGAACTCTTGGATGGAAACTGGAAACTTCTCTATACCAGCAGTGAAGAATTACTGGGTATTGATCGCTTTCCCTTTTACAATTTAGGGCAAATTTATCAATGTATTCGGGTAAAAACAGGTAAAATTTACAATATTGCTGAAATTGTTGGTATTCCTTCCTTAGAGGGTTTAGTCAGTGTAGTTGCAGGATTTGAAACCGTCTCAGAAAAACGAGTCGATGTCAGATTTAATCGTTTTGTTGTGGGTTTACAACGCTTGATCGGCTATCAATCACCCAATCCATTTATTGATGCAATCGAATCCGGTAAAAAGTTCTTAGCCGTTGACTTTAAAATTCAACCCGGTAATCAACAAGGATGGCTCGATATTACCTATCTCGATGATAACATGAGAATCGGACGGGGTAATGTAGGCAGTGTGTTTGTACTCGTTAAAGTTCCCTAATTCAACGGGATTTTCATAAAATCTCAGCTTTCCCCCTGAATACATAATATACTTCTGGGGGAATTCTGATGAAGCTTAAAATTATTTTTCATCTATTATTTTTGAGTCAAGTTCTGAATTATAGAACATTTCATCAGGTGAACTCAGTGATCAGTTTACCTCAAACTGATGAGACCCTGATTTGCCTATTTTTCAAGCCTAAACCGCCCGTAGAAAATAATGGGGGTTCTCGCTTTGCTGAACCTCCTCAAAATCCCGATCAATTTCCTGTTCCCTCTCCACAGAAAAGAGAGTTGCTAGAAGCGGAGAGGGCTTGAAGGAGAGAGAAATTTAAACCGCTTGTTTCCTCAAAAACAATAACAACGACTCGCTAATTTCTTTCCCCCAATGATCTTGGGGATAATGTCCGGCTTTTTCTAACTTCACCAACTCCGAACCTCTAACTAATTTTGAAAATTCTTCCGCTTGTTCAACAGTTAACCAGGGATCAGCAACTCCCCAAATAATTTGAGTCGGATTTTCCCAGGTTTTAAACCCCGTTGAAATTTCCGCCATTGCTTCTTTAAGTTTGAGATTTTTAATCGTGGCTAAAAGCGATCGCCCCGAAGAAGAACTCTTTAAAAACGGACGACGATAAACATCTAAATCTTTATCTTCGATCACATAACGGCTTCCCCCTTCCAACGTTCGATCCACCAATAACGGATCTTGCGTCATCATATCCCCGACAAACGGTAAACCCATTTGTTTAATTTTCCAGGGAAGTTTAACTGTCGGAGAAACAGGCGTATTGATCACAATTAAACGATCTATTTTATCCGCATTTCTCAAGGCATATTGTAAACCAACCGAACCCAAAAAACCCTGTACAACCAGATGAAATTTCTCAAGTTCTAAAGTCTCAACCAACTCCGATAACGCCTGAACAAACGCATCAGGAGTATAGGCAAAATCCCGCTTATCTGCTTTAGAAGAAAACCCCGCCCCGATCCAGTCAGGTGCGATCGCCCGATAACCTTTAGCGGCTAATTCTTCCATCAACACCACCCAACTGTAACTCTGAGAAACCAACCCATGTAACAGTAAAACAGCAGATTTATCTGTCTTTTCGGGTTTGGCTTCCCGATAAAACCATTCTAACGATCCAATATTGATTGTATTTTTATCCAAGGTCACTGTTATTGTTAATTTGAATGTAGGGAATATTATACTACTCATCTCCGCGAAAAAACCTACCCGTTCAAAAAAATCGAGTTTTATAGTAGAATTTCTGATAATTATCCCTCACCAATGACACTCATGTGTTCGTTGGAAAAGTTTTGATACTGGGATAAACAATCTAAAGAAGCTTGCAGTTTTAGAACATAACCCTGTAAAAATAATCCAGCACACTCCGCAATCATTTTAACGGATTCTGTTTGTTTAAGTTGGGGTTTATTTTCTTATTCTAGCCCATCTTTAGGTTGAGAAACATCAGTGATTCCATAATGATTTATTCCTTTAATTTCAATAAAAGCCTTCGGACTATCCGCTATATTGTCATAAATTATTTGAGTCAATTCAGGTCAAACAATACTATCGAGTTCACCTGCAATTAAAGCGATAGGAATTTCTGAATTTTGAATTGTTAGTGATCCGGCTTCTTTTCTTTAAAGATTCGTTAAATCCTTTTAAAAATAAAGCAATCGTCAATTTAAAAGGGGTATTTTTAACTGGGGATAAATCGGGCTAACAAATATTAGCTTCATCCCCATTAGTTGTAATAAAAGTAGAGTAACTTTTGACTTGATTCAGTTCACATACAGATTGAAACATTTCCGAGTTTTATTCCCACAAACGTCGCCCTTCTTTTCCCTTTAAACGTTGATGAGTATCCCTCAATAACGTTGGAATATCCAACTTTTGCGGACAACGCGGTAAACAGTCCCCACAGTCTGTACAACGGTTTCCCTTGTTTCCAGGGAACCAATGACCCGCATTTTCAAACATCCGATAGCGATATTTTCCAAACTCCGTCATCTCGTAAGCAACCGCTAAATTTCGTAACCGCAATACCTCCGGGATATTAATCGCTTCAGGACAGGGTAAACACTCATAACACTGACTACACCCTTCACTCCCCAAAAGCGCTTGCTGAGTCGCTTCTAAACCGTCTAAAACCGCCTTTTCTTCCTCGGTTAACTCCCCATCGTCATCCGCCACCGTCAAGGGCAAATCTAATTCTTCTGGGTTCGCCGCCCCCACACTCAACGTCGTAATGCGGCGATCGCTCAATAAAAAGCGATAATTTAACATCAGAGGCGAAAAAGGCTGACACAACTGTTGTAAACGTCGGGAAGGAGTATAAAGCTGTCCGCCCTTATCTGCCGGAGAAATAATAAAAATCCCCATATCATTTTGGGCGGCTAACTCTATCGCGACTGCATTTCGCTGAAAAAAATAGTAATAATGCAGATTGACAAATTCAAACAAACGTGTATTAATAGCAGCGCAAATCACCTCAAGCGGTGCATGGGTCGAAAAGCCCAGATGTCTGACTCGACCATCTGCCAGAGCCTTCTGCACCCCAGGCATTCCCTGAATCGCTTGATCAAGATGCTCCCTAGTATTAATCCCATGCAGGGCTAAACAGTCGAGATAATCGAGATTTAGCCGTTTGAGGGACTCATCAACCCCCCGTTCCATCTGAGTTGGATCAGCAGACGGAGTAAGCTTTGATGTGATATAAAGTTGCGATCGCGCAACAGGCAACCCCGCTAACAATGCTTCCCCCAAATATTGTTCACTACTCCCATACCCTCTTGCCGTCTCAAAATGATTAATTCCCTGGGAGACTGCCTGCTGCACTGTTCGGCACGCATTATCTTTTGAAGCTAGGTATCGCATGGTGCCTAGCGAAAAGACAGAAAGACGCAACCCGGTTCGACCAAAGCGCCGATAACGCATTTGAAACTTTTGATTTTAGAATGGGGAACTGAGTTAAATTGATGTCAATTAAACCATTCAAGAGCGAAACCCCTACTGGGCTTCATCTTTTTTTCTAAAATCGGAACGTTTAATTAAATCTTGGGGACTCAGGTTTGAGACAAACTCCCGAAAAGCCCGTCGTTCAGCCTCATCCGCCTCTCGATCAACTGGAATAGAAGCATCGGCGACCACTTCTTCCATCACCCAGATCGGCGTATCTGTCCGCAAAGCTAGAGCAATCGCATCACTGGGACGAGCATCAATTTCTTTTTTGAGATCCCCTTGACGGACAATCAACACCGCATAAAAGGTATTATCTTGCAGGGAGTGAATCACAACCCGCTCTAAAATCATCTCCCAAGAATCCATCATATTCACGAATAAATCGTGAGTTAACGGTCTGGGAGGTTTATGGTTTTCCAAAGCGCCAATAATGGATCGAGCTTGATCCTGACCAATAAAAATTGGCAAAGCCCGCCGCTCTGACGCATCCCTCAATAGAACAATAGGACTGCGAGTAGCAGCATCTAGGGCAATTCCGGCGACTTTCATTTCAATCATCGACTCAGCCTCGATAAAATACTTTAGGCAAACGAGTGATTAAACCCGTAGAGAGAACATCCTGCATTCCAGTATGCCTTGAAATTTCCTGAAATCGACAACGGATTTTGGTTGAACCTCTCACCCGTTGCACTCAGTTTTCAGGTACAACTAGAATCCAGTATCCTCTATTTAACATTGATCCCCTACTGAAAAAATGCCATGTTCACAGGACTAATCCAAGCATTAGGGAGGATTAAACCCCTAACCGATGAACAGTTTCAAATTTCCTGCGTTTCCGGTCAAACTGATTTAATCTTAGAAGACTTAGCCATCGGTGACAGTGTTGCAGTTAACGGAGTGTGTCTGACGGTTGTGGAGATTGTCAAGGGGGGTTTTGTCGCCACAGCTTCTCCAGAAACCCTACGTCGAACTACATTAGGACACAATCTCGACGGCTATTTTAACCTGGAAACCTCCCTGCGTGCCGGAAGTAAATTAGGCGGACATTTTGTCACAGGCCATGTTGATGGGATAGGATGCTTACAGTCTTCGGTTCAAACTGCGAGTTCTTGGGAAATGCAGTTTAGCGCCCCCCCAGAAGCTTTAACCCAATGGCATCAACAGATTGCTCCTTATATTGTTCCCAAAGGTAGCATCGCGATTAACGGCATAAGTCTCACCGTTGCAGATTGCGATCGCGTTGGGAACTGGTTTCAGGTTGCTGTTATTCCTCACACCTACAGCGAAACCAATCTAAACTACCTCAAACCGGGTAGTTGGGTCAATCTCGAAGCAGACATTCTGGGGAAATATGTTGCCAAATTTCTCAGAACTCCTGCCGTTTTCAACGAAATGCCCTCAATTTCTACAATGGAAGACATTACCCCCGAATTTCTCGCCGAACATGGATTCGGTTAGAGGAAATAGGTTACAGGTTATAGGGGTTAGGACAACAGTTCACCGTCCCCTGCCCCCTGTCCCCTATCCTCTGTCCCCTGCCCTCTGTCCCCTGTAACCTAATATGCAACCTGTTGACTACACCACTCTAATAGCTGCTTGTACTGAACTCCGAGAACAATGGCTTCCCGCCCGTCTCGAACAAGTTTATCAACGCGATCGCTTTACCATTTCCCTGCTGTTACGCACTCTCCCGGGTAAAGGATGGCTAGATATTTGTTGGCATCCCCAAGCTGCCCGGATTTGTATTGGTGATCCACCCCCTCGCGTACCCGATACGTTTACTTTTAGCGATCAACTGCGACATCAGTTAAGTGGATTAGCCTTAATTGCGATCGCCGAAGTCTCGCCCTGGGAAAGGGTATTAGACTTGCAATTTGCTAAACGCCCTGGCGAAAGCGCCCTCTGGCATCTCTACGTTGAGATTATGAGCAAATATAGTAATGTTGTCTTAACCGGACAAGATCACCTAATTGTCACAACCGCCCATCAAGTCAGTCGTCAACAGTCGAGTGTTCGCCCGATCCAAACCAGTCAACCCTACGAACTCCCGCCCAGTCTCACCGATCCCATTCCTCGGTTAAGTGAACCTCTAGATCAATGGCAACGACGAGTCAGTTTAATTCCCGGTTCCCTCAAGCGTCAACTCCTCAAAAGTTATCGGGGCTTGAGTTCAGCTTTAATTGTAGCAATGGTTCAAGCAGCAGAACTTGATCCCGATCGTTCAACTGATAGCCTAACAGATGCAGAATGGACTCGTTTATTTAACTGTTGGTGTCAATGGTTAGAAGCCTTAGAAAAATCTAACTTTTATCCCCATTTGACAGAAACAGGATATTCTGTTATCGCTTGGAATTATAGCTCACCAAAATCTTCTTTTAAAACCGTACAAGAACTCCTCAACCTTTATTATGTTGCAGAACTGAACCAGCAAGAGTTTAAGCAACTTCGTCATCAAATTAGTCAAAAACTTAATAATATTCTGAGTAAATTACGTCAAAAGGCGGATGGGTTTATTCAACGTCTGAAACAATCCGACAACGCTGACAGCTATCGCAGCCAAGCTGATTTATTAATGGCTTCTCTCCAAGACTGGAAACCGGGAATGAAAAGTATTATCTTGTCAGACTTTGAAACTGGAGAACCCGTTAAAATTTCCCTCGAACCTGAAAAAAATGCCGTTCAAAATGCCCAAGCCTATTATAAACGTCATCAAAAATTAAAACGCGCCCGAATAGCCGTTGAACCCCTTTTAGCCGAAGTGAAAGCCGAAATAGATTATTTAGAACAAGTCGAAGCTGCGATCGCTCAAATAGAATCTTATCAAACCTCAGACGATTTACAAACTCTAGCAGAAATCCGGGACGAACTCACCCAACAAGGCTATTTTAATACATCCGGTTATCAAAATCGTTCGACAACAGAAACCGAATTTCATCGCTATCAAACGCCCAGTGGGTTTGAATTATTAATTGGACGCAATAACCGTCAAAATGATTTATTAACTTCAAAAATTGCCGGAGATTATGACTTGTGGTTTCATAGCCAGGAAATACCCGGAAGTCATGTGTTGTTACGACTGAATGCGGGAGATGTCCCCGACGAAAAAGATTTGCAGTTTGTAGCGAATTTAACAGCATATTACAGTCGCGCTCGTCAGAGTGAACAAGTTCCGGTGATCTATACCAAACCCAAACACGTCTATAAACCCAAAGGGTCAAAACCGGGAATGGTCATTTATAAAAATGAAACCGTGATCTGGGGGAACCCTCAAGCCGCTTTAGACAGCTAAAACAACATGATGAGAACCCACCCTCAGAGGATGGGTGAAAATACTATCGGAAAAATTGGTGTTTTTTGTTACAATCAAGAATTAGGGAGATTTGAGAAGTAGAATCCGCAGGTTGCATGGGAACGCATCTCCTGGATTAGTCTCAAATCGAAACAACAACGGTGCTTTTCATTGTAACCCTAGACCAGTTTCGGCTGGTCTTTTTATTTTAATGCCAAAATCTCAATCTGGGTTCAACCTTTGGACAGAAACCCTAGAACTGATCTCAGAGGTCTATCTACTGATTACAATAGGGGTGAGAAAGATTTTAACCTCTATAACAAAAAAATATGAATCCTAAAAAACTACTGGGTATTTTCTTCTTACTGTTAGTCGCTATTTTTATCACATCCGGCGATACCTATGAATTTCTTCCAGACTCAGCCCGAGAAGCCAGCTTCAAAAGTCGAGAATTTATCGTCGGTTTATGGCCCGATTGGTTAAGACCCAAAGATCGAGATTCCCAACGGGAGAGAGAACTCGAACAACTCCAAAAAGGAGGAGGCAAGTAAACAGGGGACAGTGAACAGTGAACACGGGTTAGGGGTTAGGAAGTAAGGAGTTAGGAGTTAGGGGTTAGGACAACTGTTCACTGGTCACTGTAAACGGTAAAAGCTGGTCACTAGTTACAGGTGTTGCAGTGCCGCGGCTAGGTGGTTTCCATCAAGGAGGGCTTGCCTCCGATCTTGGGGAGACCCCAAGTGGAGGAAGTAAGCCGCTTTGCGGCAAGCCACGCCAACGCAAGACAGCGACTGCTAAACCCGTGCGCGTCACTGTCCCCTGTCTCCTGTCCCCTGTTTTCTAAATTATTTCTTTTTCAGCCAGCTAAACATCGCCCGTAAATCTTTCCCAACTTCCTCAATGGGATGTTCTGCTTCTTTGCGACGCATAGCAGTGAACCCGGGTTTACCGGATTGATTTTCTAAGACAAATTCTCGCGCAAATTGACCCGTTTGAATCTCTTTGAGAATTTTACGCATTTCCGCCCGAGTTTCATCGGTAATAATCCGGGGGCCGCGTGTATAATCGCCGTATTCAGCCGTATTAGAAATACTATCGCGCATATTAGCTAAACCGCCTTCCACCACCAAGTCAACAATTAATTTAACTTCGTGTAAGCATTCAAAATAAGCCAATTCCGGTTGATAACCCGCCTCTACAAGCGTTTCAAACCCGGATTTGATCAATTCACTCAAACCCCCACACAATACCACCTGTTCCCCAAATAAATCGGTTTCCGTTTCTTCGCGGAAAGTGGTTTGTAAAATTCCCCCTCTAGTTCCCCCAATACCTTTAGCATAGGCCATAGCGCGATCGCGAGCTTGACCCGAAGCATCTTGATACACCGCAAACAAACAAGGTACCCCTTGTCCTTCCTGATACGTCCGACGAACTAGATGACCTGGCCCTTTGGGGGCAACCATAATCACATCAACATCGGGTGGGGGTACAACTTGACCAAAGTGAATATTAAAGCCATGAGCAAAGGCTACAATTTTACCAGCGCCCAGATGGGGTTCAATCTCCGTTTTGTAAACCGTTTTCTGCACTTCATCAGGAAGCAGAATCATAATGAAGTCCGCGACCTCTGCGGCTTTGTCTACCGGATGAACCGTCAACCCCTCATCCTTGGCTTTGAGGGCGGACTTGCTACCCGGATACAGCCCAACAACCACGTTTAAGCCACTATCTTTGAGGTTGAGGGCGTGAGCGTGACCTTGGGAACCATAACCAATAATTGCAATTGTTTTATCTGCCAGTAAATCTAGGTTGGCATCTGCATCATAATACATCCGAGCCATAGTGGGGGTCTCCTATCCTAACTTGTGAGGGGGAAGTGCAAAACTTTTATCCTATCACAAGTTGGTCACACACTTAAGGGGTTAACAGTATAGCAATTTTATTGCATTTTCAAACCGACTTGGGTGGGTTACTAGAGATTGAATACCACTGAGAGTCAATCACCCGATTGTAACGTACCTTACAGGGGTTAACAGTATAGCAATTTTATTGAAGAATAAACTCAACAAGTGATGGAAAATGTGCGGTTAGTTCTTGAACACGCCAGAACGAATTTTGATCAGGTTGTGATGTCACGATTTTTTTTAAGTGATTTTCGCTATTATCAAAGTGTTAATCAAATTGATGGGTCTTATTTTAACTCAAAACGTTTACCCATTCGGATAAGAGTCGGTGTTCTCAGGCTTGCGAGTTGAGGAGATATCGACATTGATTTGATTGTTTATTGTGGAGATTAATCAAACTTTAGGCTCAGATGTCTACTATCCCAAGTTAAGAGTAGTAAAAAGCACTCGCGTCAAAGGGATCAGCTACATACGATACAAAATTGAGGTTAAATTGAGAAAAAACAGTTAAGTTCTATAAACTTGTGTAAAGTTGTTTATGTTATTTTTTCACAAAAAATTATTTCAATATCCTTGAATACCTAGAGGAGATTGAAGTTGCTGGATTTGAATCAGTTGAGGAATGAGTTTACAGTTCGCAAACTCCTGTTAAGTCTTATTTCAGCTTGACAAATCGGATAGATAACCAGGGTAATTTATGATTCATACTAGAAGAAAGACACTCAATTGATTCATGCAGTGTCTCCCTGTTAAATCTACTTTGATAAACTTTTGTAATATGAGACGACCTTCACAATTAACCCGGTTAATTTGGGATTTCTATCGTGAAAATCACGAAGAATTGCAACGGCTTCAACCTTTAGCAAGATGCAAAGTCTATCGGCGTTGGGGTGTATTACATATCCAGTGCGTGAGTCAAGAAATGGCTGACTGTATGGCGGCTTCTCAAAATATTCTAAGAGAACCCATTTCTCAGATGCGTCTAGCCCAGAAAATCAAAATCTCTGTTAAAAACATGACAGTAGCTGTATTTGATGTCAAACCGGATAGAATCATTGCTTGAAAGACTTTATCTGCATTCAATTCCTGCAATCTTTAACGGTTGCAGGCTTTAATTAAACCTTTAGTCAAGTCCAACAGATTATTACTCTTTAAAATTTTAAAGAAATTCTCCTGAACGGGTCAACTGAAAATAGAAAGAGAACTCAGTAGATGCACCCTGATCAATTTCCCTTGGCGAAAGCTAGGGGATTTTTTTGTTGAAAATTTCACCTCAAGCAGTCACAATTTAGCCAGAATCAATTAAATTTGATACCCTGAGAAATTTCGTCAATATTCCGGAAGCCTCTTGATATTAACCGAAGAACAGAACAGGAGTAGATGCACCCCGATCAATTAACCCTCAGCTTAGTCTGGGGGTTTTTTTCAGTCAACAGCTTTTACAGTTTACAGTTTACAGTTATCAATGCCTGTTGCCTTTTGCATGAGTGCCTTTTGCATAAAGTTCTATACCTCACGACTTGTGAGAATTGCTATAGCAGTTTTTCCTATCACCTTGAATGAAATTTAATCAAATGTCCGGAACCTATCTAACAATATCAGAAGTCAATAAATGAGTAGATGCACCCTGATGGTTATCCCCTAGCTTCGGTTAGGGGGTTTTTTTTCACAAAAGACACGCCACTCAAGAATGATTTGAAACTCTCCGGAATCGCCTCAACTCTGGCAGAAGACAAAGTTTAGTAGATGCACCCTGATCAATAATCCTTCAGCTTTCGCCGGAGGATTTTTTTAGATTTCATGTAGGTTTCGCTACCCCCCATCACCCATTGGACAACTACTGTGCTACCCTGTTGAAGATAAACACAAAGTTAGGCACAGATACAGTTCCAAAGCGTACATGGTTCACATCAAGCGCGTAGAACTCACGAATTTCAAGTCTTTTGGGGGAACGACAGAGATTCCGTTGTTACCCGGTTTTACAGTGGTTTCTGGGCCAAACGGTTCGGGAAAGTCAAATATCCTTGATGCGTTACTATTTGCCTTAGGACTGTCTTCGTCTAAGGGGATGCGGGCGGAACGTTTACCGGATTTAGTCAATAATAGTCAAAGCCGCAAAAACACGGTTGAAACCCGCGTGACGGTAACATTTGATCTTTCTCAAGATAGCCATTTATGGTTAGCTATGCAGCGTAATGGGAAATTCAACTCAGACTCGGAACTCGAAGACATCGAAACCGATACAGAAACCAACGGAAACGGTTCTCAAGCCACAGAAGAACCGAAAACACCCCTTTTAACGCCAGAATGGACGGTAACGCGAAAACTACGGGTAACGAAGCAAGGAACGTACACCTCAACTTACTACATCAACGGAGAAGCTTGTACTCAAACTGAACTTCACGAACAATTGAATAATCTCCGCATTTACCCAGAAGGGTATAACGTGGTACTGCAAGGGGATGTTACCAGTATTATTACGATGAAACCCCGTGAACGTCGAGAAATTATTGATGAGTTGGCGGGAGTGGCGCAATTTGATCGTAAGATTACTTTAGCTAAAGAGAAGTTAGACACCGTAAAAGAACGAGAAGAACGCAGTCGCATTGTAGAACAAGAATTAATTGCCCAAAGAGATCGACTCAATAAAGATCGCGTTAAAGCGGAAAAATATCAAAAACTGCGAGATGATTTTCAACAGAAAACCCAATGGGAAGCGGTTGTAAATTATCAAACCCTACAAAAACAAACCTTTAAACTGCGGGAACAAATCGAAGCAGGCGATCGCTCTTTAACAGAGTTGAATGAAAATCTTAACCAGCAAACCAGCCAAATTCAAAAATCTACAACGGAACTCGAACAGTTAAACGCCCGGGTCAAAGCAATGGGTGAACAAGAATTAATTGATTTACAAACGATTCTCGCTAAACAAGAAGCGGAATATCGACAATTTCAACAACGACAACGGGAAACAGAAACGGCTATTAGAAATACTCAAAGTCAAATTCAACAAACTCAAGAAGAACAACTCCAATATCAACAAACTCTCGAAACGATTGCGTCTCAAAGAGAAGTTGAAACCCATAATTTAGAAATTCGCACAACTGAACGAAATCAGGTTCAACAGAGTCTAAATCAAACCCGTCAAGCCGCCAGTCAAGTCGCTCAACAAGCTGAAGCCTGGATGCAGCAACAAACGGATCTCCATCATCAAATAGAAACCCTGCAAAAAAATCTTAATCCGCAACGGACAGAACAGGCTAAACTCACAGAACGAGTGAATCAACTGCAACGTCAAATTAATGAACAGCAACAGTCTTTGGTTTCTGCACAACAACAGTTAGAAACGGCTGAAACTGAAGTTAAAAAAGCCCAAGAACAGCGAGAAAATGCTCGCCAACAGACAGAGAGTTTAGCTCAAATTGTTGCACAAGCAGAACAAGAATTGCAACTGCAACAAGACACCCAAACGCGACTTTTACGAGAACAACGAGAAGCCCAACGTCAACTTGATAAACTCGAAGCCCAACACCAAGCCCAACAAGAAGCAACGGGAAGTTATGCTACAAAAGTTATTGTACAATCAGGACTTCCGGGGGTATGTGGGTTGGTTTGTCAGTTGGGGAGAGTTGAACCGGACTATCAACTCGCATTAGAAATAGCTGCTGGGGGACGTTTAGGAAATTTAGTTGTAGAAGATGATGGGGTTGCTGCGGCGGGAATTGAGTTATTAAAGCGTCAAAAAGCAGGGAGAATTACCTTTTTACCCTTGAATAAAATTCGTGCAAGTAAAGGAGGAATGGGGAATTTTTCAACCCTGATATCTTTAGAAGGGTTTATTGATTTAGCGGTGAATTTAATTGAATGCGATCGCCAATATGAAAATATTTTTGCCTATGTTTTTGGAAATACGATGGTGTTTAATAATATTAATAATGCCCGTCGGTATATTGGTCAGCATCGCATGGTAACATTAGATGGGGAGTTATTAGAAGCCAGTGGGGCGATGACGGGAGGAAGTCAAGGTTCTCGGTCTACGCTGCATTTTGGAACCTTAGATGAAACCAGTTCAGAAAGTCAACAAATTACTCATTTACGCCAACGTTTAGATGAAATCGAACGAATTTTAGAGCGGTGTATGCGGGCAATTTCTGATGCAACAATAACCGTAAAAGATCGTTCCCAGGCATTAATTGAAGCCCGTCAAGCATTGCGAGAGCATCAACAAAAGTTGAGTCAAATCGAGTCAGAAATTAAAACCGTTACAACCCAAAAAGAGACCCTAGAAACTCAACTGAATCAAAATATTCAAGAATTGAATACCGCCCAAGCGAGACTGCAAATACTAGAACGAGAAATCCCCTTTCAAGAGAAACAATTAGAACGCGATCGCGAAGCCCTAGCCCAGCTAGAAGCAGCCCACAGCCACAGTGAATGGCAACAGCTACAAACCCTATTGCGATCGCAAGAAACCGACTTACAGACTCAAGAAACCGCCTTACAGCAAGTTCAACAACGGTTAATTGAGTTAGATAGTCAGCAGCAACGCATCGAAGAAAAAATCGAAGAAGGACAACAACGCATCGAAGACTATCAACAACAACAACACCTGCAAAATCATCAAATTCGAGAGATTAAACAAAAAATCCAAATCTTACAAGAACAAATTGCTCAAACTCAAAGTTCAGTGTTGAAAGTCGAAGCCCGCTTAGGAGAAGAAAAACAACAACGTGATCAAGTTGAAACTCAATTAAGAGAACAACATTTAGCCAAACAACAATTAGAATGGCAAATCCAAAAACTGCAAGAAACCCAACAAGGAAGACGGGAACAACTCACCATTAAACAAGAACAATTAGCAACCCTAAAAACAGAACTCAGCGATCCCTTACCCGAAATTCCGGAGAACTTAGATTTAGCTTCCTTACAGCGAGAATTGAAAGCCTTGCAAAAACAAATGGAAGCCCTAGAACCCGTTAATATGTTAGCCTTAGAAGAATACGAACGAACCCAAACTCGTTTAGAAGAATTAAGTCAAAAATTAAGCACCTTAGAAGGCGAACGCACCGAACTGTTATTAAGAATCGAAAACTTTACAACCCTCAGACAACGAGCCTTTCAAGAAGCCTTTGATGCCGTTAACGAGAACTTTCAAAGCATCTTCGCCGACCTCTCCGATGGAGACGGTTATCTGCAAATAGATGATCCAGAAGATCCCTTTAATAGCGGCTTAAATTTAGTCGCCCACCCCAAAGGAAAACCAGTCCAACGGTTAGCCTCCATGTCTGGGGGTGAAAAATCCCTCACCGCCTTGAGTTTTATTTTCTCATTACAGCGTTATCGGCCCTCTCCATTTTATGCTTTTGATGAAGTCGATATGTTTTTAGACGGGGCAAATGTGGAACGATTAGCTAGAATGATTAAAAGACAAGCACAACAAGCTCAATTTATTGTTGTGAGTTTGCGCCGACCCATGATGGAAGCATCAGAGCGGACAATTGGAGTGACTCAAGCCCGGGGTGCCTACACTCAGGTTTTGGGAATTAAGCTGTAAAGTGTCCCATTTTTCTGAATTAGAGCATGAAGATCTTGAAAAAATCAAGGTCAGTTCAAAATCAGTCACTCAGGATAACCGCTTAGGGGTTGCGTAAAGTAATATGTATGTTTAAATTGCATCTAGATTTGGCCAAGCATGACATTTGAAACGATCCGCCAACGCTCCGAGATTCTCGGCACTCAAGTGATTACCCGTGATAGAGGTAAGCGTCTCGGTGTTGTGAGTCAATTATGGGTAGATGTAGACCAGCGCGAAATTGTAGCAATTGGACTCCGAGACAATTTCCTGGCAGTCGCTGGGCTGCCCAAGTATATGTACCTCAGCAATGTCCGTGAAATCGGCGATGTGATCTTGGTGGATGATGAAAGAGTCCTCGAAGACGACATAGACGTCGAAGCCTATAGCACTCTGATTAACAGTGAAGTGATCACCGAGACCGGAGAACCTTTAGGTCGAGTTCGAGGGTTTAAATTTGATCCGCTCAACGGGAAATTGATTTCAATTATTATTGCCTCCATTGGTCTTCCCCAAATTCCCGATCAGGTTATTAGTACCTACGAACTTTCCATTGATGAAATTGTCAGTAGTGGGCCTAATCGTTTGATTGTCTTTGAAGGTTCAGAAGAACGCCTACAACAGCTAACCGTAGGAGTCCTCGAACGCATGGGCTTAGGAGAAGCCCCCTGGGAAAAAGAAGAAGAAGGAATGTACTATCCACCCACGGTTAAACCCGCTAACCAACTCGGAAAAGGTACCCCTCAAACCACTTCTCAGCGAGACTACCAACAGACAGCCCCCGTTGTTGAGGAAACTTGGGACACCGAACCCGAATGGCAAGAACCTTTACCGCAAAAGCCCTTACGTCAACCTCAAACCGTCTACGATGACTACGAAGAAGATAACTGGTCTGACGTCGAAGGCGATGAATACGATGAGCGGTACTCCGATCAAGAGTATGTTCCTCTAGAACCCGCCTATGAGGATCAACGCTACACCGCCAGAGAGTACGAATATGAAGATGATGTAGAGTCAGATGTCTGGGCTGACGATGAAACCCCTAAACCCTACCAACCGCCTCGGGTGAATATCCCGGAGAAGAAAAAAATGCCGGAATATGAGGAAGAACCCGGAGGCTACTAAATCGTTTAGAGTTCCACTACTGAATTAGTCTGTTCATGTCTTCTCCCTCACTCTCAACTCCGCTCACCCTTAAACCTGGAAGTCTGCGTCGCGTTCATCATATTGCTTTAAACGTGGCGAATTTACAGGCTTCCAGGCACTTCTATGGTACCCTTCTGGGTTTACACGAACTCACCGGGGAAGAAGTCCCCAGTACCTTAAAATCAATGGTTGAGGCGGGTCAAGTGGCTAATTTTGTCACACCCGATGGCATCGTGATTGATCTATTTGCTCAACCGGATCTTCAACCCCCTCACCCCGACCCTCAGCAAGCCTTTACTCGGGCGCATCATCTTGCTTTTGATATTGACCCACAGTTGTTCGACCATGCGGTAGAGATGCTGCATCAACATCAGGTGACAATAGACAGTGGCCCCGTGAGTCGTCCGACAGGACGGGGGATTTATTTTTATGACCCCGATGGCTTTGTAATAGAAATTCGCTGTGACCCCCAATAGTCAACAATTTTTAAAAGCAGTTGCCAAACCTCATGGTATGCTATGCTGATGAGCTTATCAAAATAATTAAATCCAGTCCGGGTGCGATTGTTTCATCAATTCACATATCCGGTTAAATTCTACACTTGAACTCAGATGGCACCAACCCTTTTGTTTAATGCGCTTCGTCAGGCAATTGATGAAGAAATGGCTCGTGACTCCTCCGTTTTTGTCTTAGGAGAAGATGTCGGTCACTACGGCGGTTCTTATAAAGTCACCAAAGATCTTTACCAAAAATACGGAGATCTGCGGGTTCTTGATACTCCCATTGCTGAAAATAGCTTTACAGGAATGGCTGTGGGCGCCGCCATGACGGGACTGCGGCCAATTATTGAAGGCATGAACATGGGGTTTTTGCTCCTGGCGTTTAACCAAATTGCTAACAATGCCGGGATGTTGCGATATACATCAGGCGGAAATTTTACCATGCCTCTGGTGATTCGGGGGCCAGGTGGGGTTGGACGTCAACTGGGGGCTGAACATTCCCAACGCTTAGAAGCCTACTTTCAAGGGGTTCCCGGTTTAAAAATTGTAGCCTGTTCGACCCCCCGCAATGCTAAAGGTCTATTAAAGTCAGCCATCCGCGATAATAACCCCGTTTTATTTTTTGAACACGTTCTTCTTTATAACCTTAAAGACGATTTACCAGAAGAAGAATATCTCCTTCCTTTGGATAAAGCAGAAATTGTTCATCCCGGAAAAGATGTGACCATTTTGACCTATTCTCGGATGCGTCATCATGTCATGCAGGCGGTTCCTCAGCTGGTTAAAGAAGGCTATGACCCGGAAGTGATTGATCTGATTTCCCTCAAACCCCTTGATTTTGATACAATTGGGGAATCCATTCGTAAAACCCACCGGGTGATTGTGGTAGAAGAATGTATGAAAACAGGTGGAATTGGGGCCGAATTAGTGGCGTCAATTAATGAACGCCTGTTTGATGAATTGGATGCTCCGGTGTTGCGGTTGTCTTCTCAAGATATTCCGACCCCTTATAATGGAGCGCTAGAACGTTTAACCATTGTACAACCCGAACAAATTGTTGAAGCGGTTGAAAAAATGGTAAATCAGCAAATTTAATCAGCCTTTTTCGCCCCAGTTTCTTCGGCAGAAAGTTACACATCGATGAAACTGGGGATATCTATCTCTAAATTCAAGAGTTGGTAATCTAAATCGCTAATATAGATCATAGATAGATCAATCAGTTATATTCACTATCTCCTTTTGTCCTAATTTTTGAAGTGAGTATGCGAAAACAGCGTTCACTATTAATCTCAGTTCTTATTCTCGTGATTGCTTCAGTGATCGTGCTGGTGAATATCCCCATGCGTTTGGGGCTTGATTTACGAGGCGGATCACAATTAACCATTCAGTTAAAAACTTCTGAAGAAGTTCCTGTTATTGATGAACGGGTGATTAATGCCGTTCAAAGTGTGATTGAAAACCGGGTGAATGGTTTGGGTGTTTCAGAGTCAGTTGTTCAAACGATTGGACAAGATCAAATTTTGGTTCAACTCCCGGGTGTCAGTGATCCAGAACAAGCCGAACGGGTTTTAGGGGGAACCGCCCAACTGGATTTTCGAGAACAAAAACCGGGAACAGAAGGCCAACTGTTAGCCGAAACTCAAGTTAAACAAGAACTAGAATTTCAGCTAGAAATTGCCCGACAAAACGGCGATCAAGCAGAAATTGAACAAACTCTCGCCTCTCTGCTGAGTAGCCGACAAGCGATCGCCCAACTCTACGAAGAACCCCTGCTACGCGGTCAAGATCTGCGGGATGCGTCTCCAGAACCCACAGGCGGGAATAACTGGAATATTGCGCTGCGGTTCTCTAGTGAAGGGGGAGATAAATTTGCCCAACTGACGAGAAATTTAGCCGGAACCGGACGAACAATCGGGATTTTCCTCGATGATCAATTAATTAGTTATCCGACAGTCCCCGTTGATTTTGCCGAAACCGGAATTGTTGGGGGTTCGGCTGTGATAACCGGACGATTTACCGCAGAACAGGCTAACGATTTAGCCGTACAATTGCGAGGCGGGGCTTTACCTGTTCCCGTTGAAATCGTAGAAAACCGCACCGTTGGGGCGACTTTAGGACGAGATAGCATTCAACGCAGTATCTATGCAGGACTGGGCGGGTTAATTCTGGTGTTGATTTTTATGGTGGCTTATTATCGCCTCCCTGGATTAATTGCCGATATTGCCTTGATTGTTTATGCTTTACTGACTTTAGCCCTGTTTAACTTGCTGGGCGTGACCTTGACTTTACCGGGAATTGCCGGATTTATCCTCAGTATAGGGATGGCGGTGGATGCCAACGTGTTAATCTTTGAACGCACGCGGGAAGAATTGCGATCGGGTAAAACCTTGTATCGTTCGGTCGAATCAGGATTTTATCGCGCTTTTGGTAGTATTTTAGATGGCAACCTCACCACCGGAATTGCTTGTATTGCTCTATTCTGGTTAGGGACAGGGTTAGTCAAAGGATTTGCCCTGACATTGGGGTTAGGGGTAGCCGTGAGTATGTTTACGGCTGTTACCTGTAGTCGCACCCTGATGTTTACGGCAATTGGATTTCCCGAATTACGCAAGCCTGAACTGTTTTGTCCAAACTTGCAAAAAGCCGTTCCCTAAATTTTAAAGACGAATTATCAATCCGAAATGATGAAATTCAGTGTAATTAAACAGCGATCGCTGTGGTGGAGCATCTCAGGAGGGGTGATCCTAGCGGGTTTAGTCGCAATGGCGATTTCTTGGACTCGCCCTGATATTGGGGCGCCGATTCGTCCAGGGTTAGACTTTATCGGGGGAACAAGGCTTCAGCTTGAACTGGATTGTTCAGTACCGGGAAACTGTGATGGGCCGATCGAATTGGATGCGGTTCGTTCCGTTTTGGTGAATCAAGGCTTAGGGAGTAGTTCTGTTCAACTGTTGGATAAAGATCCCCTGCAACAAGATCGACAAATTGTTTCTATTCGCAGCAACAGTCTGAATGTTGAAGAACGCACACAGCTACAAAATAACTTGAGTGAAGCGATTGGGGCTTTTGACCCCGAATCCATTCAAATTGATACCGTAGGCCCGACATTGGGCCGTCAGATTTTTATTTCTGGATTACAAGCGTTATTAGTTTCTTTTATTGGGATTACGATTTATCTGACTTTTCGGTTTCAGTTTGATTATGCGATGTTTGCTTTTGTCGCCCTGTTTCACGATGTTTTAGTGACAATGGGTGTGTTTTCGATTTTGGGCTTAGTATTGGGGATTGAAGTTGATAGTTTGTTTTTGGTAGCACTCTTAACGATTATTGGATTTTCTGTTAATGATACGGTGGTGATTTATGATCGGGTTCGGGAAACGATAGCCAGAAATCCCGCCTTACCGATTAATCAAGTGGTTGATGATGCGGTGAATCAAACCTTAGCCCGTTCGATTAATACCACGATCACCACAATGCTGCCTTTGCTGTGTATTTTTCTGTTTGGGGGGGAAACGCTCAAATTTTTTGCTCTGGCTTTATTGATCGGTTTTGTCGCTGGATCTTACTCCAGTATCTTTATTGCCAGTACCATGCTAGCCTGGTGGCGGAATCGTCAACCGCCTGCCCCGGTTCTGGTTTCTGTCGATAATCCCCCTGCCGTTGAAGATCAAAAGTCCTCCTGAAAAGGCCTATGAATGCTGAACCTCAATCAGACGATGCCATTTTTAAAGCTCAAGTTCAGAGACTACACGAACTGATTGTCTGGGGCAGATGGTTAGTGGTGGGGTTGCTGTGGATGACAGTGGCACCTCTGAGTTTGTGGGGGTTACGCTCAGAAATTAGCCTGTGGCTGGATCATTTTACCTGGGCTGCGGTGCGTTATGGGTTAGCTCATCATCGCTTATCCGCAGTCGGTTTGGGCCTATGTATTGGGATGTTGTTAGCAGTCTTAGTCTGGCAAAGTCGCAATATTCTGTTTGGGATGCCTTTAGAATACAAACAACGTTTAGAAGAACGAGTTTGGCAAATTCGCCAACAAGGGCCAAGTCATCCCCTGTGGAAATGGGTTGTTGAACCGTTGAAAAATGAGTAGTTTCTAGGATAAAATTTCAAAAAAAGAATAGCTGAATTTTGCCTTTTGAATGGCTCCACTGTGTTAACTTAATTTATTTATCCAGTTCTCCCATGTCCATCAGGCATCGGCAACCTTACCCGAAAACAGCACTGTTATTGCTGAACCCCCAAGCCCGTCAAGTGAATCAAGACTCTTTATCAAAGGTCGTGGGTCAACTGCAAACTTTGGGTTTAGAGATTTTACAAGATTTTCCTCAATCTCCTCAAGATTTTACGCCCTTAATTGAACGTTACCAAGATCGGGTTGATTTGGTGATTATAGGCGGCGGAGATGGAACGCTGAATGCAGCGATTGATGGATTGGTCAAAACGGGTTTACCTTTAGGGATTTTACCTTTGGGAACGGCGAATGATTTGGCCCGAACTCTCAATCTTCCGCTCTCACTGTTGGAGGCTTGTCAGGTGATTGCGATGGGACATAAACAGTATATTGATTTGGGTTGGGTGAATGGAAAGCATTTTTTTAATGTGGCGAGTTTAGGCTTGAGTGTGAATATTACTCATAAACTGACTCGTGAAGCCAAGCGTCGTTGGGGAATTTTGGCTTACTTGATGACGGCGACAAAGGTGATTTTCAAAGCGAAGCCTTTTGTCGCGGAGATTCGATTTGGGAATGAATGTAAGCGGGTGAAAACTTTTCAGATTGCTGTGGGGAATGGTCGCTACTATGGGGGAGGGATGAAAATTCTCCATGATGCAACGATTGATGATCAGCGTTTAGATCTCTATAGTCTAGAAATTAAGCGCTGGTGGCAGTTTTTTACGGTGATGATTGCGATTCGCACGGGACGACATCGCCCTGAGTTGGGAACTCGAACCCTTTCGGGAACAGAGTTTGAGGTGTTCACGAGCCAACCTTATACAATTAATACAGATGGGGAATTGACGGTTTCGACTCCGGCTCATTTTCGAGTGATTCCGAAGGCGATCGCTGTTTTTGCTCCCCGAACTACGGAATCTCCTGTTTACGCCGATGCTGGGTTCGTGATGAAGTAAACAAAATTAAGTTTTACGAAGTTCAGTGACAGAGTATATCCCTGATGTGACATCTTATGTAATCCAGTATCCGATTAACCAATGTTCAGGTATTGTGTAAATATAAAGAAAATCTAAAATTAGCTCTATCTACCCGTAGCAATTGGGTGACATTGTGTTAAAAGCAAATAAGCTCTAAAGCGCGAATATCCGGTTCTGGACAAGGAGGTTTTATGAGTCCTACAATGCTTCGTCAACTGTGGTCTTTGGTGGAAACGACCCAAGCATCGTTAATTGTTTCCCTGGATGATGCCGATTTAGTTCAGTGTCTGTTGAAGCGACTTCAAGCTGAATCAAATATTAACTGCTTAGATCGAGATGTGGTGAATGATTACATTAGCTCACGCTTATCACTGATTCGAGATTTGGCAGAATCCCGCATAGCAGGAGATTACTCTTAGATCACGAACCTCCAGAAACCCCAAAACTCGAGTCCTCTGAATTCGACCAAATTAAGGTAATCTTGAGGAAGTTTGATCCACTGAAGTCTAATCCCTTCGGTCTGTCAAAGATGTAATCGCCTTTTGAATAAAATATCAACCTTAATTATGTGTAAATGGAGTTCTCTACTGTTATCGACTCTACTACTGGTTCTTCCTCTGGCTGCTTGTGTAGAAAGCCCAACCTCAAGCAGTGGAGAAGGTCAGGGGGGGTCGGGTACAGGAACAGCCCCTAGCCGCCTCAATACCGTCAAAAATCGGGGGAAACTCGTTTGTGGTGTAGATGGCGGAATTCCTGGATTTAGCTTTGTCAATGAAAACGGTCAATATTCCGGGTTAGATGTCGATATTTGTAGGGCAGTGGCTGCGGCTCTCTTCAATGACGCAGAGGCGGTAGAATATCGCAATCTAGACTCGACAGAACGATTTGAAGCTTTAAAGTCCGGTGAAGTAGATATGCTCTCACGCAATACCACCTGGACACTGACTCGTGACTCATCAGTGGGGATGGAGTTTGCGCCTACAACCTTTTATGATGGTCAAGGGATGATGGTTCGCCGAAATAGCGGTATTACCAGTCTAGAAGACTTTGAGGGACTAGCGGTTTGTGTAGAAGCCGGAACCACCACAGAATTGAACTTAACCGATAATATGCGCGAAAGAGGGGTGAACTTTGAAACAAAAACCTTTCAACAAGCAGACCCTGCTTATGCAGCCTATGCACAAGGGGCTTGTGACGGGATGACCTCTGATAAATCTCAGTTAATTGCTCGCCGCAGCACATTACCGAATCCAGATGATCATATTCTGCTGGATGTCACCATGTCAAAAGAACCCCTCGGCCCGGTGACGATTAATAATGACTCTGCTTGGTTTGATGTGGTGAAATGGGTGACTTTTGCTTTGATTGAAGCTGAAGAATTAGGGATTACTCAAGCCAATGTTGATCAGTTGAAAAGTAGTGATAACCCAACCATTCGACGTTTTTTAGGCGTTGAAGGAGACTTAGGTCAAGGACTGGGCTTAAGTAATGATTTTGCGGCGAATGTGATCCGACAAGTGGGTAACTATGCTGAAGTTTATGAACGGAATTTAGGACAAGATTCCCCATTTAGGCTCGAACGAGGTCAAAATGCGCTCTGGAGAGATGGGGGTTTACTGTATTCTCCCCCTTTCCGTTAATCTGCGAGTTGAGCCGGGTTTAGATCTTCTATTTTCTTTGTATCAAATCATCGATTGAGGCACGGCTGAATGCTCGATTTTTACTTTAAAACTCTCGTAGCCGTGCTTTTCAATGGACTCCTGTTGGCACGCTTTTGTCGTGATTAATTCCCCGAAAATATGACATTTCAGGAACACTCTAAAACTCCCCTGTGGCGAGATGAACGCTTTTGGAAAATTGCTTTCCAGGTGATTGTTCTCCTGGCTGTTGTATCTGTTCTTACCCTTTTAGGAACAAATCTCAGTCGCAACCTCCAACAAACTGGAGGAACGATTTTTAATTTTAATTTCCTCAATAGTACCGCCGGATTTGGAATTGGGGAAAGTATTATTCCCTATCAATCAACGGATAACTATAGTCGTGTTTTGTTGGCGGGTTTACTCAACTCTTTGCGGGTGATGGTTTTTGGGATTATCCTCACTACAATTTTGGGGATTACCGCCGGAATTACCTATTTTTCAGATAACTGGCTTTTGCGTCATTTGACGATTTCTTATGTAGAATTAATCAGAAATACACCGTTGTTGCTACAATTGTTGTTCTGGTATGGGCTGTTTCTGGAACTGCCAACGATTGAACAAACGGCTCATCTTTTTAATGTGATTTACTTGAATAAAAGAGGGGTTTTTCTTCCCTGGCCTGGGAGTCCTGCGGTGGGGTTGTGGTTGGCGGTTTTATTGGTTTGTGCGATCGCTTTTATTCTGATTTGGCGATGGCGGATCAAAATCAGAGTTGAACAAGGAAAGTCGAGTCAATGGCAATTATTTTTACTCTGGGGAATTGGTATTTTTGCCGCTTTAATTTTTCTATTTGGACTGGGTTGGGAACGTCCAATTCCTGCAGAAAATGCTCGAACCATTGTCGGTGGACTGCGAATGACTCTAGAATTTACGACGCTTTTAGTGGGGTTAGTTGTTTATACTGGGGCTTATATTGCAGAAATTGTGCGATCGGGAATACAATCTGTTCCTAAAGGACAATGGGAGGCGGCGCGAAGTCTGGGACTGAAACCCGGTTTGGTCATGCGGTTAGTAGTTTTTCCCCAAGCGTTACGGGTGATTATTCCCCCTTTAAATAGTCAATACCTCAATTTAGCAAAAAATTCCAGTTTAGCGATCGCAGTGGCTTATCCTGATATTTATAACGTTGCTAATACCACCTTCAACCAAAGTGGACGAGTGGTAGAAGTGATGCTGATTATTATGGCAACTTATCTGAGTATTGATCTGTTTATTTCTTTAGTAATGAATGGATTAAATAAAGCCGTTCAACTGCGAGAACGATAATAAATGAATCCATTCTTGAACCGATTGTAACTCGTTAAAGCTGATGACTCTTACAACACCTCCTTCTAATTCTACAGCTTCTTTCAAATCCCCAACTCCTCTCAAATGGCTGGAAAATAATTTATTTAATACCTGGTATAATACTACCCTAACGGTTGGGATTGTTGGTTTTTTAGTTTGGATATTAGCCGGGTTTGTCACCTGGGCAAAAACACAGGCTCAATGGACAGTCATTCCGGCAAATCTCTCTTTATTTATGGTGGGAAGATTTCCCTCCAATCAATATTGGCGTTTGTGGATTGTCCTGGGTTTAATTTTTGGGTTGGCGGGTTTAACCTGGGGAATTTTAGCCCGTAATGTTCCGGTTTTATTCAGTCCCAGTATTATCATTGTTCTCAGTATTCTGGGTGTGATGATGACTTTAATCCCCGTCGGAATTCCTAACCGAATTCTCCTAGTGGGAATGGTTTTGTTTTTAGTGGCGACGGCTTGGGGAGGTAAACAACTCAGTCAAACTCGACCTGATTTAGCCAAATGGATACCCTTTAGCTGGTTTATTTTATTAATCGTTGCGGTTTGGTTTATTGGCGGAGGATTAGGGTTACAGTCCGTTTCCAGTAATTTATGGGGCGGCTTGATGTTAACCTTATTGATGTCAATTATTAGTATTTTGTTAAGTTTTCCGATTGGGGTTTTATTGGCGTTGGGGCGTCAAAGTAGTCTCCCGATTATTCGGTTTTTATCCATTGCTTATATTGAAGTCATTCGGGGTTTACCGCTTATTACAATTTTGTTTATGGGACAAGTCTTAGTTCCATTATTTTTACCCGAAGGGATGCGGCCTGATCGAATTTTACGGGCGATTGTTGGTTTAACGATGTTTAGTTCTGCGTATTTGGCGGAAAATGTAAGAGGGGGACTGCAAGCCATTCCTCGCGGTCAAACGGAAGCAGCGAAAGCTTTGGGTTTGAATACGCCTCTGGTTTTGGGCTTGGTTGTGTTACCCCAGGCGTTAAAAATATCGATTCCTTCTATTGTGGGTCAGTTTATTAGTTTGTTTCAGGATACAACTTTATTAGCAATTGTTGGATTGGTTGAATTATTGGGGATTAGTCGTTCAATTTTGGCAAATCCTCGGTTTTTAGGGCGATACTCAGAAGTTTATCTGTTTGTAGGGCTGCTTTACTGGTTATTTTGTTATTTGATGTCTCAAGCCAGTCGCAAGCTAGAACAACAGCTGAACACCGATAAACACTGAGTTAGGGAAACCTCCTCGCTCTCTACCCCTGAGCCTCTGTGAATCTACTTGAAATTTGAAGTTTTCAGCCGTCATCAGGGGTTCTCACTCAAGCAGGGTATGTCTTTTTTGACACTGCTTGCTACTGGCTTTGGCTTGATGTATCCGCAAGGCAACTTCTTCTCAGTGTTTTTACGGAAATAAAACATCAATATTTTTGAGTTAATCCCTAATTCTACGAGTTTTATTCTTTTTTAGGGTGATCATTCCATGAGAGTTATAGTTTTTTTTTCCTCATAACTACGGATTACCACAATTAATTCACCCTAAGCATGGTTTTATAAATCTTTTGTAAAATCGCAATTTAAGCCTAGACAAACCTAAAACTAGAAACTAGGATAAGAAATGAAGACAACAAACAAAAGCCAAACACCTGAACTGTTTAATAGCAGCAGGTTCAACTCAAAAAAAACAACAGCCAAAAGGAAGAAATCAAATGAAAACTCAACTGTTTGCTAGCTTTGCTGCCGCTCTCGCTGTAACTGGAGTATTTGCCTCTTCTGCTCAAGCTATCGGCTTTGGTTTTACAACAAACTTCACCACAGCGCTAGAAGGCGACAATAAATGGAAAGGGGATATCTGGCTAGATTCTGTTGAATTTGGCGGACAAACTTTCACTAACTTTTCCGTTGCACAAAGCGGCACTATTATTCATAACGACAAATGGACAGGTGGTAATACAGGTGCTTTTAGTGCAGATATGGGCTCCCTCGCAACTGTTGGTTTGAGCCAAGAAAAACTAACTGAGGATGGACTGGTTGCAGCCCTGAACAACCTCAACCTTAATAGCATTATTGATGGTGAAGATAGAGGTGCGGGTCATGTGAAGGTGATGTTTAACAAAGCAGTAGACAATATCCTAGTTTGGGAACGGGGTCTGAATAGCTCGATGGATATTCAAGCTCTAGATGCGTCAGGAAATGTGATTGGTAATTTGGTTCACGTCTCCCACCAATCCAACCATTGGTTTGACGCTGGATTCAAGCTTAATACATTAGAAATCACAAATACCAACAATCCTACTCAAAGAGTCGGTTCTCTCGGTTTAAGTTTGGCAGATTTCGGTTTAACCAACAGCGACTTAATTTTCGGATACAGCGTTGCGGCTAAAGGGAATGCTACCTACAATGGCCCAGACTGGAAAATCGTGGGAACTACAGCTGCTGTTCCTGAACCCACTGCGGTTATCGGTTTAGGTTTAGTGGCAGGTTCATTATTTGCTAGCCGTCGTCAGAAAAGCAAATAATTATCTAGGTTTGTTAATGAAATTGCAGTTGAAAACCCTCGTTCTGCCTTTCTGGGAGTGAGTATCTTTCAAACGCTAAAATCTCGTTCAATTTTGATTCACATCAGGGCGTATCTACCACACGCCTAAAACCTTGAAAGGCAGAAAACAAACCTTACAAAGATAGAGACACCCAGAAAGTCTCTAATCTTTAGTTTCAGTTATTTTCAATTTGTAATCGAGAATGCTGATCTTTTTGTTGATGATTCACTCGCTCCCAGAAAAAACCCAAAGTATTTGCCAATTGAGAGATTAAAAATAAGCCAGACAGTAAAATCTGAGGTTGAGAAGAATGGGATTGAGAAAAAGGATAACGCAACAATTTCAAGTAAAATAAGAATGGCTCAACCTTGATTTTTTTGACTCCTCTTTGGGCGCGAAGTTGATGGAAATGAAAAGCACCCCGACCATAGTTGAAATGTTGCCGCCAAAAGCTGCGTAATGTTAAGTGGTGAGCATGATAAATTTGGGCATCGGGAACTGCTATCATTTGTTTATGATGATAGAGCCAGCGATCGCAAAATTCTCGATCTTCTCCGGCGGCAAGAGGAAAGCTGGTATCAAACCGCCCCACTTGATTAAAATTTTCTGTAGAAACGGCAAAGTTATTAGAGGCAAAAAAACTAGCTTTTTCAGGCTCAGAATTATAATATTCATATAAGTAATCAATTAGCAATTGACTCGCTGTTGAATACAGATTTTCCGGTAAAGCATTAAGAGTTTTTCCCCCTAACAAGGCATCCGGTTTTTGAGTCAACTGTGTCTCTAAATGGGTTAACCAGTTAGGTGTGGGTTGACAGTCATCATCCGTGAAAACAATAAATTTTCCCCGGGCTGTAGCTGCCCCCGTATTACGGGCAGAAGCGGGGCCTGCATTGCGTTGAGTGATCAATGTGATTTGAATATGTTGACGAAAAGGGCTAACAACAGGTTCAAGAGACATGGAACTTCCATCATCAACAATAATGACTTCAAAGCGGTTGTGAGGATAGTCTAGCTGAGTCATAGACTGAAGACAGTGTTTAAGTCGTTCAGGACGGTTGTAGGTGGGAATAACAATGGATAAAAGAGGCAGATTCATTCGTTTACCTGGTAATTTTGCGTGGAATTTACAACAAGAACTGTGTGATTTTTTTCGTCTATTAGTTATCTAAAATGGGTTCAACCTCCTGAGCCGTATAAATGTAAAATGCTCTTTCAAAGTCTTCGATACTTGGACGAACAAAACGTTGAATTTCAGTAACTTGAATGTCGGTTGGAAAAATAGAATCAGACTCCAGTGGATAAGTTAGAACCAGTAAAGTTTTATTGGGGTTTTCTCGGATTAGTCCTTCAACCGTTTTGATGTTTTTCATAATATTTTTACTCGTCCAAAAACTCCCAAATTGACCGATATCAGGATAGTAAATTTGTTGGTCTAGGTAGCCAGAAATTACAGCAGCTTGTCTGTATCTTTGACCGACTATTGTTAATTTATCTAGATTATTGGCTTTGATAAATTTAGCAGTTTCTCGACCCATTGAGAAGGGGTAAAGTAGATCTATAGTATAAGCATGAATTCCTCCAATCAGATGACAGACAAGAAGAAAAGTTAAAAACTGACTTCTGAATTTAGAGTTGGTGAATCGGTTGTCTGTTTCTAAGTGAGGCTTTGCTAAGAACTGTTTTTCAAAGATCCAGAGACAAGCAATTAATAAGATAAAAAGATGACCTCTGTGGCGCATAACTCCTTGAAAAATAAGGAAGTTAAAAGCCATGATACTGAATGTTCCGAATAGATAGATGCTTAAAATCAAGGGTTTTTGAGATAATATTTTACTTGTAATAAAGATTAGAAGTAAAGACGCTAAACCAGCAATAACCACACTGATAGAGACACCGCTAATCGAGGGAAAAAGGCTATTGTGAATCAGGATATTCGTATTCCAAAAATTATGATTGAAGTGAAAGGGAATGGGTACATAGCTTCTCCAGATATCGGTTAAAGCCATCCCTAAACGATTGATTTCTTGAAACAAACTGGAGCTAGACTGAACTTGTGGCGCAGAATCTTGTAAAGGTCGAACAACGGTTTCTTGAGCAATTAAAGGACGAATCATTTGAAAGGCAGAAATCGCCCAACCGAAGATTAAAATAAGTAAGCTAACAAATATTTTTTTGAGTTTGTATTGATTGGCTTTAATTTGAGAATAAATCTGATCCAGAAAAGTTAATGAAAAAGCAAAACTGAGAATAAAACCAAAAACGTTGGCATTCGCCATGAAGGCTAAGAAAGTTGCTAAAAGTATCGGTTTAAATTTTGATCGGGAATAAAAAACACAAAATAAAATGATAAATAAAACCCCTAAATTATAGTTTCGGCTAATAATAGTATATTCATAAAAGAAGTAATACCCAAAGCTGAGTAAAAATTTATGTAAAAGAGAAAAGGGAGAATATTTAACAACTAGAGTAACAATAACAACTGAAGTAAAAAAATGGAAAACCTGCATCACAAAAGGGTTACGAGTGATGCGACTTAACCCATATAAGCACAAGTGCCATAAACCTGGATGTCCTTCGTGTTGTAGGTTATGAAAAAGATCGATTAAAGAGGCACTATCTCTGGCGAGTAACCAAGCTTGAAACTCATCTCGCCAAATTTCATGGTGAAGAATACCGACAAAACCGAAAAGAATAAAGGCAATGATTATACTATTTTCAATGACAGACGGTTTTGTTGATAGACTGAAAGAGTTGATTTTGGATAAGTTAAATTGTGACATCAGTTTTATATTTCAAAGAGATTTGGGGTTATTTTTTTGATTCAAAAGTTTTTTAAGTTTTTTTACGAGAACTACTTTTGTTTTTAGATGGGGTTTTTAGTATTTTTATAATTTCGAGCAAATCTTTAAATAATTTGGGATCGATTAATCTAATGGTTAGTCCATAAATTAGCGCTCCGATAGCCGTTCCGATTACGATTAAAAGTTTATCGTCTATTAAATTACTAGCAAAATATTTAAAACCAAAAATTCCTAAAACCATCACCAATGAACCAATTACTGGGCTTAAAAATTGCTTTAGGTAGGTCAGCCAGGGAACCTGAATTAACTTTTTAATCGCCCATTGACTAAAGGGAAAAGCCATGTAACTACTAATCACATAAGCAATAGCAACGGCGACAACCCCCCATTGAACAGCAATCAAACAAGCGATTAAATTCAGTATCGCATTGAGTAAACTAATCCACAGTTTCCAGGAGGGTTTACCAAGTGAAATAAAAATAGAACCATTAAAGAAAGAAATAGAACTTAAAATCCCACCTAAAGCCAAAATTTGCATAATAGGAACGGAAGGAAGCCATTGCTCTCCAAAGAGTACAGCCACCAATTCGGGGGTAAACATCATCATCCCTAAGAAGGTGGGAACAGCTATTAAACTGGTAAATAAGGTAACTTGATAAAAGGCTTGTCGAAAGCGTTCGGGTTCTGCTTGTAGTCGGGAAAATGTAGGTAAGGCAACCTGTTGTGTTGTGCTAACTAAGAGTTGAGTCATCACTTCTAACACGCGGTAAGCAATCATATAATAGCCTAAAGCAACTTCTCCTAAGAAGTAACCAATCAGCAAATTATCTGTCCGTTTATTACAAAAGTTGAGAAATTTTAAGGCGAGAATACTCAGACCAAAGTTGAGTAAGTTTCGTAAGTGATAAACAGAAAATCGCAGTTGAGGTCGCCAGCTAATCGCCCCCCAAATGATAAAAACTTCGACAGATTCATAAATAAATTGTTGACTGACTAAACTCCACACGCCAAACCCAGAAAAAGCCATGACAATTCCGACTGTTCCGCCGATAATAATCCCGACAATTGTCCGAGCAGCCATAATTTTAAAGTCAAAATTTCGACGTAAAAGGGCTTTGTGAACATGGCTGAGGGAGTTAATAAAAAATAAAAAGGAGAAGCATTGTAAAATAGGGATCAGTTTGGGTTGTTCAAAGATATCAGCAACAAATCCTGATATTAAAAAGCTGATGATTGTCAGTAGTAACCCTGTTAATACATGAGCCCAAAAGGCGGTATCGAGTTCTTCAGGTTGAATTTCCTCATGTTGAATTAAAGCTTGGGAAAATCCTTGCTCTAGAAAAATATTCATGAAAGCCAAGAAAACATTTGCTAGACCAATTAAACCGAAGGCTTCTGGAGTGAGTAGGCGAGCTAAGATTAAAAATACAATCAGTGAACCTGCCTGACTTCCCCAGTTTTGGATGACAGACCAAACAACACCCTGAATAGCCTTCTGTTTAATGCTCATGGATGAGTTTTATGACCTTTCATGCAGACTTTACCTTGTTTATTTTAGTTGTGAGTTGACAGGGATTGATGAAATTTACGTTGCTGTTGAGCATGGCGAGTCGTTAAGAAAGGATTAATTACTACATGATCAATTTTGCCAATAATTCTAGCTAAAAGATCATTACCCATTCCCCATGTCAGACGCAATACTAAGGGTATAACAATTGTACCGTATCGTCGCCATCCCAGTTTCTTGTATTTACTTTTGAAATATTCATCTTCAGCCAGATTCCATTTATCTCGTAAACGATGCAAACTCGCTAACTGCCACGCATCACTCCAACGTAGCATATAGTAATGTAAATCTGTGAATTCTAGGGGTGGGCCTGGTACATAGGTTACAATACAATGGGGTTCAAAATAAACTTTTCCTCCCGCTTCTCGAACGAGCATACAAAAGTCTAAATGTTCTTTTGTATTCACCATTCCTTCATCTAAGAACCCAATTTTTTCAAAGATAGAGTGACGAACTAATGTACAGTGAAACTCTGCTAATTCAGTTTCTTGACGGTGTAAGGTATCGCGAACTTGCTCAACTCGTTTCCCTTGTAAACACATTTTTTCTCGAAACCGTCGCCGACCCGTTTTATCGACCCAAATATGAGACTCTCCACCCGCACAGTGAACGATTTCATGTAAGGGTTTTTCTTGACACATTAAAGGTCCAACAACAGTGGCTTCTGTTTCTTCAGCACACTGCATTAATTCAGTCAGCCAACCCGGTGTAACAACCACATCGTTATCAATAAAAACCAGGTATTTTGTATTCACTTGAGCTAAACCAATATTCCTCGCTTGGTTTGGAGAGAGATAGTAATTGGTTCGCAGCAGTTGAAAGCCTTTTGCTTCGGCTTTTTCTTCCAAATACCTGTGAATATGCCGAGGAGAATTTCCATCAACATAGATTAACTTAAACGGGATTTTTGTGTGTTCATAGATGCTGTCTAGAGACTCCTGTGTGCAGCTAAATCGTTCACGAGGAACACAAATAATTGTAACTTGGGGTTCAGTTTTCGCTAAGTTTTCCATTTTCAGATTCTCTTTAAAGTTACTTCAAGGATGATTGAGTCATGTTCTGAACTGGTTTTGAAACCTGAAGGCTGATGTTGTTTTTGGGAAAACCCACTGTCAAAGTTTGTTGGTATATTTTAACCAATAAATCATTGAGTGTGTCGAGATTATAGTGTTCTTCCACATAAGCTCGTCCCGATGAACCCATGTCTAACCACAGTTGAGGATTGCTAATGAGAATACCCAATTTTTCAGCTAACGTCTCTGCATCCCGTTCAGGAACGAGAAAACCAGAAATCCCATCTTCTACTAACTCTGGAATTCCCCCATGATAGGTACTAATCACGGGTAAACCCATTGCCATTGCTTCTTTTAACACATTCAAGGGAGCATCTTGATTTCCATCTTGAGCTGTTACACTCGGTGCGATGAAAATCTGGGATTGATCAAGAATTTCGATAATTTCATCTTCATGTTTCCAGCCTAACAAATGAATAAACTCATTAGCATTTAAGTCATCAATTAACTTTTGTAATTGGTCTTTTTGAGGACCATCACCGATAATATTGTACTCAATATTAGGATGAATTTTTGCTTGTTGAGCAACGGCTTGAATGCTATATTGAATCCCCTTTTTCTCGACTAAACGTCCTGTTGTAACAATCCGGATTTTTCCGTCCGTCGGAAATTCGCGGGGTTTAAACGTAAATCGACGACTATTTAACCCGGAACGATGGACAAAAATTTTGTTAGGATCGCATCCGATATTAATAACCCGACGTTTGAAAAATTCACAATTTGCCAAGAAGCAGTTTCCTGTTTTAAAGAGTTCTTGATAGACGTTTTCCCCTCTTTCTTTGACAAATCGACTAATATCATCCCCTCGAAAAGTGGTGACAATCTTTGAATTAGGAGCATTGATTTTTTGAAATGCCATTCCTCGACAGCTTTGGGTACCAAATTGACAGTGAATGATGTCATACTGGCGATCAAAATTGGGAATGAGAGTGTACAGTAACCACAGTGAAAGAGCCAGTTTTCCATGTTTAAAAATGTTTAAAGCATCCAGAAAACGCCCAGGATCTTGATAGCCTTGAGTGAATAGTAATTTTAAACCTTCCCCAATTCTTATCAAAAAGTTTTCTGGAACTTGAGGGAAATAATGAGTTCTTTCTAGGAGATTGTATTGGGTAATTGCTGGATGAATTTTAGTGCTATTACCCAAAGAACTAGCGTAAATATCAACTTGATGACCCCGATCCATTAAACCTGTAATTTGATTGAGAATAAACGTTTCCGAAAGTTGGGGAAAATGTCCGACAATAAATGCAATTTTCATGGGAACTGATTTGTTGTTATTCTCTCGCTGACAATCCACCGAACCGCAGTCTAATGATTTCCCATGCACTAATATATCTAACCAGGAACATTACGAGGGAAACTTGAATTTTCTGTTGTAAATTTTTGAGTCTTTCATCGAGAAAGCTATTCACAACAAAATTCAAAGGAGGAATTAAGTTTTTCAACAAAAGAGAAAGAAACACAATATTCTGGGGATAATTTTGATTTTTCTTTTGATGTAAATCATAAACTCCTCCCACTAGCCGAATCGTTCTTTTGTATAGTTCTCGCCAAGAGGTTCGAGCAGGATGCTGAACACAAACCTCATCTGCGTAAACTTGTTGATACCCTGCATCAAAAATTCGCCTACACCATTCTACATCTCCACTAGATTTCAACGTTGCATCAAAAACGCCAACTTTTTCAATTACTTGTTTCCAAGTAAATAAATTAGCTCCAGCGCCATATTGATACTTTTCTAACAGTTCCTTTTGAGGAAAAGCCGTGATACTCTCATAGAGTTCAACGGGTGTAATTTTACCAGGATTTTTGAAAAAAAGCTCTATTTTTCCAACAACTAATCCGGTATTTTGAACCCTTTGTAAATTGATTACACCCTGTTCCAGCCAATCTAAAGCTGGAATACAATCTGCATCTGTAAAAGCAATGATTTCCCCTTTTGCAATTGATATCCCGTGATTTCGAGCCGCATAGGAACCCGGTGTGCTTTCAGCAATACAAAAGGCTTGAGCAAAGGGAGTGACTACACTATCGACGGCTTCAGCTTGATTAGAGCCGTTATCCACCACAATCACTTCATACAAATGCTGAGGATAGCTCTGTTGATCAAGAGCCTGTAAACAGTGTTTTAAGCGCTCTGAGTCATTATAAACGGGAATAATGACAGAGACAAAAGGGGTAGATGGTTGTTCCATTGTCTGGAAATAGAGTTAAAACTTTAACCCCAGAAAGTGAACAGAAAAATAGGGTAGAGAAATCAGAAAACTTTTCTCTAATCCCCCTTCAGTTTTATTTCATAACTAACTCGGGTTTTTCACGGCTTGTCCACTCTTCTTTTGTAAATTCTTCGTGGTAGGAACGCTCTGTATTAACATTCCAGAGATCATGATTGTCGCCCAGTATATTTTGTGCGGCTAACACTCCCGTTAACATCGAATGATCTTGATTATTATAACGGTGCATTCCATTACGACCAATGGTTTGTAAGTTGTCAAACTGTGATAAATAATCTTGAATGACTTGCAGATGACGGCGATAGTCTCGGTCATAAACGGGGTAAGCTTTCGGTTGACGTAGGATGGTTCCATCTTGAACTTGGCTAGCTTTTGCTAAACCGAGTTGTTCAATTTCCCGGGTCGCTAAATCTAACAGTTCTGTATCCGATAAGTTCCAAATGTCATCGCCTTTTGTGCAGAAATATTCTAATCCCAAACAGGTTTTAGATAAGTCAGGAACCATCGCCGGACTCCAGTTTTTGAAGTTTTGAATCCGACCAACTTTCACTTCTGGGCTATGGATATAAATCCAGTTATCGGGGAATAAATTAGCCTCGTCAATAATTAAAGCAACAATCAAAAAGTCTCGGTAAGATAAAGACTTTGCTGCCTCTAAAACTTCATTGGGTGGCAGAGGATCAAGTCGATTCACCAAAGCCGTGATCGGCATACTGGAAATAAAATTATCGCCTGTTAGGGTAATTTCTTGACCGTCTTGCTGGGCAATAATTTCAGTGATGTGATAGCCATCTCGCTTAACACTAACTACTTTGGTCTTAAGGGAAACTTGACCCCCTTTTTCATCAACTTTTTGTTGGAAACGTTCCCACATCATCCCCGGCCCATAAATGGGATAATCAAATTTTTTAATCAGCGTTTTGGTGTCATTACTCCCAAATAACGCATTAATCACTGCTTTTTTGAGAGATAAACCTTTAATCCGTTGAGCCGCCCATTCTGCTTCAATTTTATTACAGGGGATTCCCCAAACTTTTTCGGTGTAAGTCTTGAAAAAGGTACGGTATAACCGATTTCCAAAGCTATCTGTGACCCATTCTTCAAAAGTTTCTGGTTCTACATCGGGTTGAAGTTTCCCTTTGACTTTTGCTTTGAAATAGCTCAACAAAATCAAAAAGCTTTCAAGGATACCCAAATTTAAGAGGGTATTTTTAATCGACAGGGGATAATCATAGAACTTGTTTTGATAATAGATGCGAGAAAGCCGAGGAACTTGAATAAATTCATCTCCCAAAACTTCTTGCCATAATTGATTGACAATATCGACTTTCGTAAAAAAGCGATGACCCCCAATATCAAAACGATATCCTTTATAAACCTCTGTTCTAGAAATTCCACCCACCTGACTGGCGGCTTCTAAAACATGAGGATGTACGCCTCGTTTGGTGAGTTCGTAGGCTGCTGTAAGTCCAGCAGGGCCGGCTCCGATAATAACAACAGGGTGACGATGTAGCATTTAATGACCTATAGGAGTATTGGCAGAACGTGAGAGGTTAAATTTGGTATTATCTACAACCCGAAAGGGTTCACCAGACTGTAATGAATTAGAGTCTGTAACTTTCGATACTTTTGATCCGGAGGTTTTTGGAGTTTCAGGAAAACTCTGCAATTGTATAGGATGCTCAAAACTGAATTTCGCAAGCTCCAAAAAAAATTAAGAGAAAAAGCTTCAACAATGGTGATTATATCACCCAAAGCAATCTAGGCTCAACTACTGGTAAATAACGACTCTACTTCAAAATTTCTTGCACTTGCCCTGATGATCTTCTCAAAGCTGCGTTGACCCCAAAAAACGGTGATAAATGAAAATTTCAAGCCTTTCGATAAGTCCAATGTTCTTGAAACCAATAACGAACTAAACCAATCGCAAATGCCAGTCCACTATAGAAATAATATAACCAATGCCAGGGAACAGTTTTGATGGCAAAAACAAAGCCCCGCTTGTTATGGAAAAACTGATAAACGGGTGCATTGAGTGCCAGAAAAGCGACCGCCAATATAAAAGCAATCATTGACGTTTGAGATAGCCAAGGAGTTGCTAACAACACACCGAGTTTGGCATAGACCAAAACAACACTAAGACGACTAGAATATTGTAGATTTAGATCATTATTGAGTTGGCGATCGCGTAAAATGAGAGCAGTCCAGGGTAAAGCGCGATAAAAAAAGTCAGCCTTTAACATAGAAACAGGCCGCCATTCTTTGAGATGCTTAACCAGGATATTTTTCCGCAATCCGATTTTATAACCTGCTTGTTTCAGTCGATAACCAAGTTCAATATCTTCTATACAAGGAAGACGATATTTTTCATCAAAACCTCCAACAGCTAAGAAAACTTCTCGACGAATTGCGCCGCAAGCTCCCCAAAATGTAGAGGCTTCTTCGTTGCCAATTTGGTGAGTATAATGATGAAATAAATTCCGATATTGGGAGAGGAAATTATCAGCACCCGGTGCATCATCATAGGAGCCAATTAAAGCCGACAAGTCGGATTCATTTTTAAACGTTGTGACAACTTTTTCTATCGTGTCTGGGTAAACTTCAACATCTGCATCAACAAAAAATATAATGTCACCTGTTGCGGCTTTTGCTCCCAAATTGCGCGCTTTAGCGGGTCCCCCTGCTGTGGGGAGTGGAATGACTTTGGCTCCGAAGTTCTCAGCTAAAACGCGAGAACCATCTGTATCTCCGTCTGCAACGACAATCACTTCATTGGGCGGTCGAGAAGTCTTTGTCAAGCTTTGAAGGCATCGCTGAAACTTTTCTCCACCGTTATAGACCGGGATAATAACTGAAATCGTTATCTCCGAGTGTTGACAGTTATGACTCATAAGTTCCTCGAACAAAGATGTTCTGCTTCGTTTTCTCCTCTTTATCATCTTAAACAAGATTCTCAAATAAATCAGTCCCAAGACAGAGAAGTGTGTAAAGTTTGTGTAAAATGTTGGATTAAAATATAAAGCTTGTGTAAAGCAACAGTTAGCTATTCTTGGATTTAGCCCTGAAAATTATAATCTATTCAATCGGCTAAAAAACTATCCGGATAGTTTAAATTTTCTGTTGATTCTTACTTCTGTGTAAGCCACGCAATCGCTGTTTTAATCCATTCTTCCGTTGAACTTTCTTCAGATAACTTTTGCTCTTGACTTAGTGCTTCTAAAGCCTGCATGACTTCTGAAGCGGTATATCCTAAGGCTAAAAGGGTCATTTCAATTTCTTCTTGAATTTCCATGTTTAACCCCGAAGTCACAACTGTTGTTAATCCGACTTCTTGACGCCACTGAGCAAGTTTTGTTTTGAGTTCTAAAGCAATGCGTTGAGCCGTTTTATTCCCCACTCCAGGCGTTTTTGATAAAACCTTGATATTTTCACTCACAATGGCTTGAACTAATTCTGACAATTCTAAAGTATTTAATAATGCAATTGCCAATTGAGTTCCAATCCCACTCACACTAATTAACTGGCGAAATAAATCTCGTTCAGCCAGACTGGAAAACCCATATAAAACCATCTGTTCTTCACGATTTTGGACATGAGTAAAGACTTGAGTCACTTCACCCATCGCTGGTAATTGGGCAATCATTCGAGGAATAATCTGAACTTCATAGCCAATATTATAGGTTTCTAATACAAGAATGACCCGATTATTACTATTTTTTTGAATCCCGACAACAGTTCCCTTTAAATACCCAATCATCCTTTAGTCTCCTTCCACAAAAAATGTTAAAATAAATCCTCAGAACTTTTTAAGATGGGGACTTCAAAACATGGGATGCCTCAATCGAATTTTAGCTTGGCTACCCTCACTCAATCCCCAAATTTGGATTCTGGCGGTGGGTCGATTACTTTCTCAAACAGGTACAGGTTTTACATTATTCTATGCGCCGATTTTTTTTGTCAATCAAGTCGGTTTATCGGCAACAGCCGTGGGAATTGGTTTAGGAAGCGCTCAAATTTCAGGAATTTTTGGGCGAATTTTAGGGGGGTCTTTTTCCGATTCTCCCCTATGGGGTCGGCGACGGACATTATTACTCTCGGCTTTAATTTCAGCAGCATCTTCTTTTATTTTAGCAAGTGCGAATACCTTTGCAACAGTGGTTTTAGGAAATTTATGTTTAGGGTTAGGAATTGGATTATATTGGCCAGCAACAGAAGCAGTTGTCGCCGATTTGAGTGCGGGAAATAACCGAAATCAGGCTTTTGCTTTAACTCGTTTGGCGGATAATATTGGCTTACAACTGGGAATTATTTTAGGCGGAATTGTGATTTCAACAACGGGCGCTTATCGGGCGTTATTTATTGTCGATGCGCTGTCTTTCCTCGTCTTTTTTGGCGTTATTTTTGCAACCATTCAAGAAACCTATACTCCCCCATCAACCGATTCAAAAGAACAAAATCTTACTCAAAAATGGTTACTCGCCCTCAGTGACAGACCTTTGTTGGTGTTTGTTTTCATTAACATCATGTTTACGGTTTATATCTCTCAACTTCAGACGACTATTCCCCTTTACTTCAATCAATTTGTGAATAATGGTTTTGCTGTAGAAACGATTAGTTATTTATTTGCGGGATATATTGCGTTATCAATTCTTTGTCAACTTCCTATCGCTAGTTTTCTCAATCGCTTTACTCGTCCCCATGCCTTAATCGTCTCCTGTCTATTTTGGGGAATCGGATTTATCTTCATTGGTTTAACTGGAGTTGTCTCGGAAAATAACTTACTTTTTGCGATTATTGCCTTAGCTTTATTTGCCCTCGCAACGGTTAGTTATACTCCCTCAGCTTCCGCCCTAGTTGCCGATTTAGCCCCAGAATCTTTACGGGGAATTTACCTCGCGATTAACGCCCAATGTTGGGCAATTGGTTATTTAATTGGGCCGCCTTTAGGGGGATGGGTACTTGATCAAAACCCAGAGGTTGTGTATAATTATTGGTTAGGATTAGCCGCAAGTATTGGTGTTGCTATTTTTGTCTTACAAATCCTCAACCGCATGATGGATGAAAGACAAATTAATCATTAAATCGGAGGAAACCGCAATGGGAAGACAAGCAAAACTCAAAAAAATGCGCCAACAAGCTAAAGAAAATCCACCCACCAAACTTCCCTCATCACCCGAAGAAACCAACCCCAAAGACTTTGTTGAAACCCTAGAACAACAAGGCTACAAACTCCAAGACCATTTACCAACTCCCGAAATCCCAAATAAAGACGTTAACCCCCAAATTTAAACCGTCATCTTTTTCAACACAATGACACTAAAAGCCTTAATTTTTGATGTAGATGGTACCTTAGCTGAAACCGAACGAGACGGACATCGAATTGCGTTTAATCAAGCCTTTGCTAAAACCGGACTAATTTGGAATTGGTCAGTTGAATTGTATGGAGAATTGTTAGAAGTTCCCGGCGGAAAAGAACGAATTCGGTTTTATTTGGAAAAGTACCAACCTCAGTTAGAAATCCCCGATAACATAGACGAATTCATTTCTCATTTACATCGCCTCAAAACTCAATATTACGGGGACTTACTCGCATCCGGTATTATTCCTCTACGTCCCGGTATTAAACGGTTAATTGAAGCGGCAAAAATATCAGAATTACGGTTAGCCATTGCGACAACCAGCGCCTTACCCAATGCAATGGCGTTACTAGAAAAAAGCCTCAACCCCAACTGGTTTGAAGTTATTGGCGCCGGAGATATTGTTCCCGCGAAAAAACCCGCCCCGGATATCTATCATTATGTCTTAGAAAAATTAGACCTTTCTCCCCAAGACTGTTTAGTGTTTGAAGATTCTCAGCAAGGTTTACAAGCCGCCACAAAAGCCGGGTTAAAAACCATTATTACCGTCAATAACTACACCCAACATCAAAACTTTTCTGATGCGGTGTTAGTGGTCAATCATTTAGGTGAACCCGATGAACCCTTAACCTGTCTTGGGGGTCAACTAGAAGGGGTAAAATATCTCGATATTCAACACCTTCAAAGCTTCTTTTAACCCTTTCCCATTCCTTGACCTGCTAACCAACCCGTCGTCCAAGCGCTTTGAAAATTAAATCCCCCTGTCACCCCATCAATATCTAAGATTTCCCCTGCAAAATACAAATTCGGACAACAACGACTTTCCATTGTTTTAAAATCAACTTCTTTCAAACTCACTCCCCCACAGGTGACAAATTCTTCTTTAAACACTCCTTTTCCGTTAATTTGAAATTTTCCCTGAGTCAATTCTTGAATGAGTTGATTAATCCCTTTATTAGAAACTTCTCCCCAGCGTTTTTGGTCATCAATTCCTATCGCTAAGGTTAACTGTTTCCAGAGTCTACGGGGAATTAAAACCGGACAACTTGTAGAAACCATTCGTTGAGATAATTGAGATTTAACCGCTAATAATTCCTCTCGCAAGGCTTCAGGATTAGACTGAGGTAGCCAGTTAATCACTAAGGACGTTTTATACTGACAATCTTGTAAAAATCTCGCCCCCCAAGCCGATAACTTCAACACCGCCGGCCCACTTAATCCCCAATGGGTAATCAGTAATGGCCCTGTTTGTTCGAGTTTCGCTTCCGGTAACTTTATTTTAGCAGAATTAACCGAAACTCCCGCTAAATCTTTGAACCGATTATCTTTAATATTAAACGTAAACAAAGAAGGAACAGGCGGGATAATTTGATGACCCAATTGTTCCGCCCAACGATAACCCATCGGGTTACTTCCTGTTGCTAATAATAAGCGGTCAGCCGTTAATATTTCGCCGGATTTTAAGGTAATTTTAAAGCTATTTTTGATTCCTTGAGAATTCACTTGAATCTCAGTCACCCTCGCCTGAGTTTTAATCTTAATCCTCGCTTGTTTAGCCGATTGAATTAAACAGTTAACAATCGTTTCGGAGTTATCCGTTATCGGGAACATTCGTCCATCTGCTTCTGTTTTTAACGTCACTCCATTTTGAGTAAACCATTCCACTGTATCTTTAGCTTGAAAGCGACTAAAAGCCCCTCTTAAAGCCTTCGCCCCTCTCGGATAATTTTGTACAAATTGGGCGGGTTCAAAACAAGCATGAGTCACGTTACACCGCCCTCCCCCAGAAATTCTAACTTTTGCCAAAGGTTGCTGTCCGGCTTCCAGTAAAATAACATGAGTCTGGGGATAAGTATTTGCACAATTAATCGCCCCAAAAAAGCCAGCCGCACCACCGCCAATCACAACAATATTCATTGAATCCAATTCAGACAAAGTAACTTGAACCTCTCAATTTTTAATCTGTTTGATATTATATCAAAAAAGTGCAATTTCTTTCATCTTCCGGATTCGGGAATTACCCCCTAGAAAGCAAATGTTATAATTAATCTAAACCATTCAACAGATTAGCCACTGATTAGGATTCAAGACTAATGCAATTTGCACCTTTCTTTCCCGTATTACATCCAATCTTAAAAACAGCCTTTCCTCACTGTCTCTGGACTGGAAATATTACCCAACCCGAAATAGCCCTCACCTTTGATGATGGACCCCATCCAGTCTATACTTTAGACCTGTTAAATATCTTAGAAAAATATCAAATCAAAGCCAGTTTTTTCTGGTTAGGCTGTTGGGTAAAAAACTATCCTAAAGTAGCCCAAGCCGTGATTCAACAAGGACATTGGATTTGTTTACATGGATATTATCATCAAATGTTCCATCAAATGACGGAAACTCAACTCAAACAAGACCTGGAAAAGACTAAACAAGAAATCCTAAATATTAGCGATATTAACCCCAACTCTCTGATTGATGTTCGTCCTCCTAACGGTGTTTTCACCCCCAAAACCTTAACCCTATTAAAACAATGGGGATATCGTCCCGTGATGTGGACAGTGGTTCCTGAAGATTGGGTTCGTCCTGGAGTTGAGGTTGTCAAAAATCGTGTCATTCAACAAACAACAAATGGGTCAATCATTGTTTTACATGATGGCAACGATGGAGGTCAGGATGTCGCCGCTTCTGCCCAATCAATTATTCCAAAACTCTTGGAAAAAGGCTACAAGTTTGTTACGATAGAGCAACTTTGGCAACAGCAACATCTTTTCGTTTAACCGATGGTATTTAGACCCGAAACCGACCCCGAAACCGGAGAATTACGTTTAGTTGGAACCGACGAACCCCTAAATGTCACTTTTTTACCCGGAGAATTAGGAGTCTTTACTCAAGGTGTATTTCTTCTTGGCGGTGATGATACCGTCCAGGGTTCATCCGACTCAGAAATTATTCGCGGAAATCAAGGAAATGACCTTATTCGCGGTGGAGATGGAGATGATACTCTGTTTGGAGGTCAAGGGGATGATACTCTGTTTGGACAAGGGGGAAACGACCTAATTTTTGGGGAAAAAGGCAACGATGTTTTATTCGGAAATCAGGGAAATGATACCATCTTTGGAGGCCCTGGAAACGATGAAATTAGCGGTGGAAAAGGCAACGATGTTTTATATGGCGGTCAGGGAAATGATACCATTAGCGGCGATAGTGGAAATAATTTAATCTTTGGGGGAATTGGGTCAAATGTTTTAATTGGTGGAATTGGAAGCGATATCATTTATGGGGGAGATGAAGCCGATATTATTAGTGGCGGAGAGGGGAATAATACGTTATATGGAGGAGGAGGAAATGATTTTATTGTTGGGGGAAGTGGAGACGATATTATCTTCGGTGGAGATGGAGATGATAGACTCTTAGGAGAGGCGGGAAATGATAAACTTTATGGTGGAAAAGGACGAGATACATTAATTGGCGGACAGGGAAACGATACCTTCTTTTTTGAACCCGGAACAGGTGGAAATACCCCCGAAGATGCGAACTTAATTTTTGACTTTCAACCCGGCGTTGATACCATTGCTTTACTCGGTGACTTCCCCTTTGAGAGTCTTAATATTACAGAAGACCCCCGCAACCCCAGTAATACTTTAATTCAAGCTGCCAATGGTGAATATTTAGCCGTTTTACAACAAGTTCAACCCGATAGACTGACTCGTTCCAGCTTTTTTATTCCCGGTTTCGTTTCCTTTAGTTCTTCCCAATTTACCGTCACAGAAAGCAGTACCCCCATTAACCCCATAACCATTACTCGCAACGTCGGAGAAGATGGCGCCGCTAGTGTCGTTTTAACTATTACTCCTATTGGCATTATTACCCCCCAAGAACTCGATACAAACCCCATTTTAGTTAACTTTGCTGATGGTGATTTTACCCCAAAAACCATCAACTTAAACATTACAGACGATAATATTATTGACTATCCTCGACAAGTTCAACTCAGCCTAGAAAACCTCACAGGTTCCGCATCTCTGGGTATTCCTTCCGAGGCTATTTTAGAAATATTAGATGATGAACCGAAAATTGAACCCCAACAAACCCTTTCTCATCCTTTCCCAGAAGCCAACGCCAATTTTGGTTTTGCCGTCGAACAAGTCACCACGAATATAATAGTTGGCGCCCCCGGACAAAATAACAGTCAAGGTTCCGCCTATTTATTTGATGCGAGTACAGGACAACCCCTGCAAATTTTCAATCATCCCTTCCCCGATACCGCCGGAAATGCCCAACTGGGGAGAAGTCTAGCCGCCTTTGGAGGAGATGTGGTCATCGGCGCCCCCCAAGATAGTACCATTGTTCCCCAGGGAGGGGCGGTGTATCAGTTTAGCAGTTCAACCGGAGTCGCCTACCAACTGTTAAGTGAACCCACCCCCGAACCCTTTGCTAATTTTGGCTTTGCGGTCGATAGCATCGGCAATACTATCATCGTCGGCGCCCCCACCAGCAACACCCTCGCCCCCCGTTCCGGCGTCGCCTACTTATTTGAGGGCAATAGTGGACAATTGCTACAAACTTTCAATAACCCCGAACCCGAAGCAAACTCCTATTTTGGGGCATCTGTGGCTGCGGTCGGCGATAAAGTCTTAATTGGCGCCCCCGGAAGTTTAACCGGAGAGGGGGCAACACAGCCCGGAGTTGCCTATTTATTTGATAGTATTACTGGGGAGTTATTGCAAATTTTTCGCAACCCAAACCCCGGAATTGATGATTTTGGGCGAGGTTTGGCTTGGACGAATATTGGCCGAGATGTGTTAATTGGGGCGCCGGGAGATGATACCCGAGGAACCGATAGCGGCGCAGCGTTTTTGTTTGATGGGATAACTGGAAGCGTGTTACAAACCTATACCTATCCCCGTCCTCGACCCTTTGACCGTTTTGGTGAAGCCATTGATATTGTCAATACCGGAGTGATTATCGGCGCGCCCGGTTATGGGTCGTTACCTTCTGGGGCGGTGTTCCGGCATCAGTTGAGAACCGGAGAACTTCTCGATACTTATATTAACACAATTCCCGATAATGGGGATGAGCGGTTAAATTTTGGCGCGTCCGTCGCCGCAGTCGGTAATACTTGGTTCACCGGGGTTCCAGGTTATGACGTTGGGGGTGTTGATGTGGGGCGAGTTTATCAGTTTGTGTAGGTTGATGCTTGATCGCCTCTGTATGGGAGGCTAGACTGTTAACTGTTTAAGTAATTTGCAAAAATGGACAGGGTTTGGTGCGATCGCCGTTTTTACTTTAAACTTAAAAATGGTTGTAGTTTTAGAAAATTGTTCGGGTAGCTTCTAGGTCAATGATTTTTACAGCTAGGGAGTACAAGCTGTGACAGAATTCAATAATCAAAACCAAGTATTTTCTGACAGCGATATTGATAGTGATGATCTGGCTATCTCTGAATTAGAGGAAGATGATTTAAAAATTGAAGAACAAGATATTCACGAACCGTTTGACCCGACGAAAATTCGGGTTTATACCAGACCAATGACAATTGATTTGGTCCTTAAACGAATTAAGTATGGTGAAATTAATTTGGCTCCTGATTTTCAGCGCCGTGCAGATATCTGGACTGAAAAGGCTCAAAGTTTATTGATAGAATCTATTTTGATTCGTATTCCATTACCCGCCTTCTACATGGATGCAACCAATGAAGATCAATGGTTGGTGATAGATGGTTTGCAAAGATTAAGCACATTGAAAAATTTTGTTATTGATCAAACCTTAAGATTAACTAGACTGGAATTTTTAACCAACTTAGAGAATAAAACCTATGAAGAGTTACCTCGGAACTATCAACGTCGCATAGATGAAACAGTTTTAAACATCTATTTAATTGAAAAAGGAACTCCTCCGGAAGTTAAGTTTAATATTTTTAGACGCATTAATACAGGTGGAGAACCTTTATCTCCCCAAGAACTTCGTCATGCTTTAAACCCAGGAAAAGCTACTAAGTTTTTAGATCGTCTTGCCAAGTCTCAAGAGTTTCTAGAACTTACCGATTTAAGTGACAAACGGAAACAAAGAATGGATGATCATGAATTTGTATTGGGTTTTGTAGCTTTTTCACTGACTCCCTATCAAAAATACCCCACTAGGCAAGGGAGAGACTATTTTCTTAATGAAGCGATGATGAAAATTAATGAAATGGATGACACCATTGAACAAGAAGTAGAAAATAAGTTTCAATTCGCAATGAAAGCAGCATCTGATATTTTTGGATACTCTGCTTTTCGGAAAATGTCAAGAAGCAATAGAAAGTACCCCATCAACAAAGCCTTGTTTGAAGCTTGGTCAGTTACCTTGAGTCAATTAAACTCTCAAGAACTTGAAATCCTTAAAACTAAAAGCAAAATTTTGAAAGATAAATTTATTGAAAAGATGGAAAAAGACAAAGATTTTTTAGCCTCTGTATCCCAAGCTGCCAATAAAGTTGAGTATAGATTTATCACCCTTGAAAAAATAGTCCAGGAAATTTTATGATGATTGAATCAATTCTATTAAAAAACTTTAAGCCTTTCCCTAGCTTAATACTACCTTTGAAACCTGTAACACTTCTTTCCGGTTTAAATAGTACAGGTAAATCCTCTGTTATACAATCTTTGCTCCTCCTTCGACAGTCCTATCAACAAGGATTACTCCCAGAAACAGGATTAGCTTTGAATGGTGATTTAGTTTGCATTGGAACCGCTCAGGATGCACTTTTTGAAGGTGCAATTGAGGATTCAATTAGTTTTGAATTAATATGGAAAGAAAATGACCTTAAGGGAATCTGGCGTTTTGACTATAATCGAGAGTCGGATGTAATCTCTCTTGACATATCTTCGGCGATTTCTAAGGAAGTATACAAAACGAGTTTATTTAATGATAACTTTCACTATCTTCAAGCAGAGCGAATTGTTCCTCGTCCATTTTTTGAAATCTCAGATTTTCAAGTCCGACAACATCATCAATTAGGGAGTCGAGGTGAATATGCTGTTCATTTCCTATCTCTTTATCAAGATAAAAATATTCCGAATCCTCAACTTGGTCATCCATTAGCCAACTCACTACATTTGGGAGATCAAGTAGAAGCTTGGATGGGAGAAGTCAGTCCAGGAACACGAATTCGAGTCGCTTCAACTCTAGAGATGGATTTAGTCAGTTTACAATATTCTTACGGAACTGGTAATCCTTATCGTGCTACCAATGTTGGTTTTGGTGTAACCTACACTTTACCGATTCTGGTGGCAATTTTAACCTCTAAACCGGATACACTTCTTTTAATTGAAAATCCAGAAGCACATCTTCATCCAAAAGGACAAGCGAAGATAGGAGAGTTGTTTGCATTGGCTGCAAGTTGTGGCGTACAAGTCATTATTGAAACTCATAGCGATCATGTTTTAAATGGAATTCGTTTGGCAGTTCACGATGGTAAACTGAGTGAAAATGATGTACAACTCCATTACTTTCAACGAATAGAAAAAGAGGGACAAGCCATGAGTGAAGTTGTATCACCCCGAATAGATCGAAATGGAAGAATTGATCGGTGGCCAGAAGGCTTTTTTGATGAGTGGGATAATGTTTTGGATGCTTTATTGGAACCAGCAGAAGATTAAAAGATGACCTTAGAAATTATTTTGAATGAGTTATCACTCAAAAATCCGGCAACAGATATTAATACGGCACGAGATTGGATATCGAATTTTATTTTGACTTTAAAAGCCATTAAGAAATCTTCCAAATTAATTACACTTCGCACTCAATATGACTTTCATAGCGCTCAACTTGCTCTTAATTATCCTATACGTCGTTGGCTTAATGATCGGGAAGTAGATCGAGAAGAAAGACGTTTTCTCAGAAACTTAGCAACAAAATCCCCTTTCTCAGAAGACATCATTGATGTAGAAATTAAAGAAGTTGAAGAAAACACTGCTATTTCAGAATTTTACTATGAAGGAGAATTAGCAATTGGCTTAGGTATTGCTTATCTCCTTGATGCACTTTCAATTAGCATACTTTCAGAATCCCAATGGAATTTTAGTCGTTTAAATTTAGACGTTATAACAATAGACGAAAATGAAGAATTAATTGACGAACAAATAGAACTATGTCATATTAGCTGTAGAGATCATGTACAAGAACATACTGATTGGATTCAAAATCGTATCAAAATACAGATTTATGATGGAGTAAAACTTTGGAAATTAAAAGAGGAATTATTTCCCCGTTTAGAATTTTGTGATTCAGTTGGTAAGCAGTTACAAAACATCAAACGTGGACAACTTGAGTTAAAGTTAGTCAGAGAAGCATTATCACAGTTAGACAGTTGTTGTCAAAATTGGACAAGCGGCTCTTTTAGTACAGAAGGATATTCTCTTGAGATATCGCCTGAAAGTACGGTAACACTCAATCAGTATAGTCAAGAACGAACCTTTAGTTGTCCAGATGGTCAAGAACGTTTATTTGAACAGCATATCAAGCTGAGAGTTTGTAACTGGCGTATCCATTTTTATCCAAAAGAAGAACCTGGGAAAATAATTATTGGTTATATTGGTCGTCATCTTCCCACTGTTAAATATCGGACTTGATTAAACAAATAGGGGTAAAATTATCAGGTTTCATTCCAACATTAACAATTCCCTATTGCAAATCTCCTGATTTTTGCTACAGTAGAGCGTTATGAAATTAAATGATCTCTAAACTTCAATCAACCTTAAGATGAAATTAAAGATTGCCCTGTGTTCGGCTACCCTAACAGTTTTGGCCCATTCTCCCGCCCAAGCCAACACCCACTGTACCTCCTTACTCCTTCGCCTCAACCCCCAGTGTCAACAATCTTTACCCCTCGCTAAACCCAACAAAATCGACTTTTATTCGAGTGAAAGCAAAGTTACTATTGTCCCCGATGGGCATTTTTATCAATACAAAGCCGGACAGGGTATTTATCAAGTTCATTATAACTACACCGGACGCAACTGGACTCACGCCGACGTCGCAGCAATTCGGGTGAATACAGATAAACCCATTGCTATTTTACCCATTCAATATACCACCAACAGTCTACAATCTGGAGCATCAGTTAATGGGGTTGCCATTGGTCGAATTTGGAATACAATTACCGTCCTGGAAATGAAGCGACGGTTAGAAGGATTAGGGTTTTTTGTATTAACCCCAACCATCCAAATGTATGGTGAAAATCTGAACGGTTTCCAAGCTTTAGAACATTTTATTGCAGGCGTTCATAAAGGCAACCCCCACGTTCAAACTATTATATTAACGGCTGATGCCCATATTCCCAATGAAGCCAACCCTCGCCCAGGCGCGCAAATGTTAGTCACAGGCTTACATTCAAGAGATTTATGGTGGGAATATCGAATTCAATCAAGAATTATGCCCTTTTATCAACAGCAACAACTCTACAATATTGGGGCAAGAGTCCGGGGCGGAAAAAGTGATAAAGAAGGGCATTCTCTAGCTTGGCATCCTCTAATTGAACGTGCCGCAGAATATAATCCTAATGTTGCCATTATTGAAGTTGCACAAGCGATTGAAATTGTTCAAAAAGCTGGATCCATTCAAGCCGGACAACAGTGGGCAGCGCCCTTATTTGATGCGATCGCCTGGGGAATGGCAGAACACGCTTGTGCGTCAGGTATCAATATCGAAAATATCTGTCAAAATGGCACGCTGATCAGTGAACAGTAATCAGTCATCAGGGAACAGGGAAGATTGAATTAATGCCCTATAACCTGTTCCCTAAGATTGCAAACTTCTAACTGTTTACTGGTCACTGTTTACTGTTTACTGATAACTGTTTACTGGTCACTGGTCACTGATTACTGATAACTGTCCCCTGTCCCCTGTCCCCTATAACCTATTGCCTATGAACCGCAGGTACAACCTGTATGGCCACAGCCTGAACCGTTGGGGTGGCCATTTGCACAGGCTTCTGAACAGTAGGGTTTGCCGTCTTTTTTGATCGCACTTTCTAAGGAAACAACGCACAAACAAGAGTCACAGGCGCATTTCATTTGAGTAACAGTAGACATTGCTTTATTCTCCGGGTGAGCTTCTCTATTTTTAATTTAACATCTGAACAGATATTCAGATATATTTTTAACTTTTCTTTAGAATCCCCCTCAAATTCTCGGAAAATCTAAAAAAAGATCCATTTAAACCCAGTACAGGAAACAGGAATGTTACAGTAAGAAAATCAAGCCACCTGTTCGCTGAGAGGGATCAATAATGGGACTTGAACGCAGACTGTTTAGAGGAATGTTTGACGAAACCGAAGTCGTGGAACTTCGACAAACCTGTTTTACCCCCAGTCGGGTCTTTCAACCGGGAAAATACATCGCCGGGGAATTACCAGATACTGCTTTTGACATGGGGTTAGTTGATAAACTCCCTCCGGTTCGGGGCGAAAGTGCAGAAATTCGAGATCCTGAACCCGTTGATCTAGATTCTGAGTCTGAATAATGTCAATTAATGCTTATACTTGGATAGAGCGATCGCTTGAAACCATTCACCGGGCGGACTGGTATCGTAGTGTAAAAGCCCTAGAAAGTTTACCGGGGCCAACTGTTATTTTAGAAGGGCAAGAACTGATTAATTTTGCCAGTAATGATTATTTAGGACTCGCCGGAGAACAACAATTAATTAATGCTGCCATTACCGCTACACAAAAATTTGGTACTGGAACAACAGGGTCACGTTTACTCACCGGACACCGCCACTTACACCGAGAATTAGAATTAGCAATTGCTAGTTTTAAACAAACAGAAGATGCGATTGTTTTTAGTTCCGGCTATTTAGCCAACTTAGGAACCATTGCAGCATTAGTCGGCAGACGAGACTTAATATTATCAGACCGATATAATCATTCTAGTCTGAAAAATGGAGCGAAAGTCAGTGGTGCTTGTATTCTAGAATATCAACATAATGATAGCGAAGATTTAAGAAAAATTCTTCAAAAGTATCGTCATCAATATCGGAAAAGTTTAATCATTACTGATAGTGTATTTAGCATGGATGGGGACTTATGTTCTCTGCCAGAATTGTTAGAACTCGCCACCGAATATAACTGTATGGTATTAGTTGATGAAGCCCATGCGACAGGGGTTTTAGGAAAAACCGGGGCGGGAGTCGTTGAGTATTTAGGCTGTACTGGAGAACCTTTAATTCAAGTCGGTACCCTCAGTAAAGCATTAGGAAGTTTGGGGGGATATGTAGCTGGAAATGCAACTTTAATTGATTATTTGCGAAACCGTTCCCCTAGTTGGATCTATACAACCGGGTTAACACCTGCTGATACCGCCGCAGCCCTAGAAGCCGTTAAAATTATCCAGCAACAGCCCCAACGTCGAGAGCAATTATGGCATAATATTAAGACCCTCAAACAGTTATTGCAGGAACATCCCGGAAAAATAGCCAGTACCAACCCGTTTTTTGAGTCTTGGTCGAGTTTTAATTCTCCGATATTCTGCGTTCATTTACCCAATGCAGCAACCGCATTAACCGTGGGACAACAGCTAAAAAATGAGGGAATTTTTGCCCCGGCTATTCGTCCACCTACAGTGAGTACCAGCCGGATTAGAATTTCTCTTATGGCAACCCATGAATTAAAACATCTCAAGAAATTAGTAGATGTACTCTTCTCAATTTTAACTAAAGAAGAAGTCAGTTAAATCGATATAAATTTCCAATTTAAATAGGAGTTTATCCAAAAAAAGATGACAAAAACCATTGTAATTACAGGCGTCAGTCGGGGTTTAGGTCGAGCAATGACCGAAGATTTCATCGCTTTAGGACATACCGTCATTGGTTGTGCGCGATCGCAAAAAGCCGTTCAAGAACTCAACGAAAAATATGGGAAACCTCATCATTTTACCACCGTTGATGTCACCGATGAAAATCAAGTTAAAACCTGGGCAAAAGCGTTTTTATCCCTCGTTTCCGCCCCAGATATTTTGATTAATAATGCAGCCATCATCAACAATTTAGCCCCCCTGTGGGAAATTCCCAGCGAAGATTTTTCCCAATTAATAGACGTGAATATCAAAGGCGTAACCAACGTGATTCGCCATATTTTACCCGCAATGATCGCCCGAAAACAGGGAATTATCATTAATTTAAGTTCCGGTTGGGGACGATCAACCTCACCCCAAGTCGCCCCCTACTGTGCGTCAAAATGGGCGATAGAAGGACTCACCCAAGCCCTCGCCCAAGAATTACCCCCCGGTTTAGCCGCAATACCCTTAAGTCCGGGAATTATTCACACCGATATGCTAGAAATTTGCTATGGTGAAGACGCAGCATCCTATACTCCCTTAAACGTTTGGGTGAAAAAAGCCGTCCCTTATATTTTGAGTCTGTCTACCCAAGAAAACGGAGTTCCCGTCAGTGTTCCGGTATAATAAAAGCCAAGACTTTAACCTTAAACCCGTGAGACGTTTTGTTCAGTTAGCTGGTTTGATGATTGCGATCGCTTCTTTAAACGCCTGTGCTAATACTTCACTAGAAGAGGCGTTTAAACCCGATCCCCAACTCCAAAATAATCCCCCCTTTGGTCAGGTTACGGTTAACCCAACTGACCCCCCCTTCGTCCAGCTTCCTGAAAATTTCCCCTCGCAAATTCCGCTTTATCCCAATGCTACTCTACAAGATGTTACCGCATCTGAAAAAGACTCAGAAGTTGACCTTATTACCCACTGGAAAACCTCGGATCCCATCAACTCAGTTGAACGCTTTTATCTAGAAGAATTTCAACAGGAAAATTGGCAAATTGTTGAACGACCAGACGCGGATGGAGAAGGTATTTTTGTCGTTCGTCAAGATAACCTACAAGTCACTTTAAACATCAAAGCGGATCGAACTTCGAGTCAAGACACGCACATCGAAATTCGCTCCATTCAAGATAATACAATTGCCAAAAACTCTGATAAATCTCTTTCTACAATACCCCTGCCACCCCCTCCCCCGATCACATCAGAAGAAGCCGCCCCCACCCCTGAACCCACAGACTCGCCAACGGCTACAGCTTCCCCATCCCCCACGCCAACTTCTCCTGAACTCGATACCGTCCCTCAAGAATTGCGAGAATTTGTGAGTGATGTGTCAAAATTAGGGATATTGCAAGCCTCACCGGGACGCACCCAAGACCCCGCCAACCGTGACTTAATTATCGCTAACCCCAACAGTACCATCACACGAGGGGAATTTGCGCGCTGGTTAGTCAATGCAAATAATAACTTTTTCCGCAATAGTCCCGCTAAACAAGTTCGTCTAGGGGTATCTTCCAGTGAACCGATCTTCACCGATGTACCTTCCTCCCATCCCTATTTCCCAGAAATACAAGGGTTAGCCGGAGCGGGTTTAATTCCCAGTTCCTTATCGGGAGAGAGTACCGCCGTCTCATTTCGCCCAGACGCCCCTCTAACCCGTGAAGATCTGATTTTGTGGAAAGTGCCGTTAGATACCCGTCAAGCCTTACCCAGAGCCACTGTAGACGCAGTTCAAGAACGCTGGGGGTTTCAAGACGCTGCTAAAATAGAAACCAATGCGTTGCGGGCAGTTTTAGCCGATTTTGATAACGGTGATAATGCTAATATTCGTCGAGTGTTTGGGTTTACCACCTTATTTCAACCGAAAAAAACGGTAACTCGTGCAGAAGCAGCTTCGGCTTTATGGTATTTTGGCTTTCAAGGGGATGGAATTTCCGCCCAAGAGGTGTTACAAGCCCAACGTCAAGTTCAAAACCGAGAAAGTCCTAGCAATTAACACAGGAAAAATTCATCAGTTTTTATTCGGTTCTCTGAAATCAGCTAAAGTCTAATTCCCGTTATTGTTGTTTGCTCTATGTGGGATTTTGATCGTCTGTTTAATACTATCGAAGAATTAGTCTTTAACCATTCTCCCAGTGGAGTAGAAGGAGAGATCAACCAAAGTTTGATTCAACGTTTTCAACAATTAGGGGTTGAAGTTTGGCACGATCAAGCCGATAATATTATTGCTAAAATCTCCGGTAAAAATCCTCAAAGAGCGATCGCCATTACCGGACATAAAGACGAAATTGGGATGATCGTTAAAAGTGTCAAAGTCGGAGGAAAAGTCCAAATCAGAAAATTAGGCGGTTCTTTTCCCTGGGTCTACGGAGAAGGCGTGGTAGACTTACTCGGTGATCATCAAACAATACCTGGTATTCTCAGCTTTGGTTCCCGTCATGTTTCTCACGAGTCTCCCCAAAAAATTCACCAAGACAATAAAGCCTTACACTGGGAAAATACTTGGGTAGAAACCAAATGTACTCTCGAAGAATTAGAAGCCGCAGGAATACGCCCAGGAACCCGTGTGGTTGTCGGAAAACACCGCAAAAAACCGATTAGAATCAAAAACTATATTGGCAGTTATACCCTGGATAATAAAGCCTCCGTTGCGATTTTATTAGCCCTAGCCGAAACTGTTAAAAATCCCCCCTTTGATGTGTATTTAGTCGCTTCCGCCAAAGAAGAAGTTGGGGCGATAGGGGCGCTATACTTTACCCAACGTCAACCCTTAGAAGCGTTAATTGCTTTAGAAGTTTGTCCCCTTGCCCCTGAATATCCCTTTATCGATAGTGATATTCCTGTGTTGTTGTCTCAAGATTCCTACGGGATTTATGATGAGGGTTTAAATGGTGAAATACGTCAAGCCGCTAAAACCACAAACATTCCCCTCCAGTTAACCCTTCTCAATGGCTTTGGAAGTGATGCCTCTATTGCGATGAAAATGGGCCATGTCGCGAGGGCGGCTTGTTTAGGCTTCCCCACTCAAAACACCCACGGCTATGAAATTGCCCATCTCGGCGCAGTTTTGAACTGTGTAAAAATCTTACAAGCCTACTGCAAAGGGAGTTTCAGCGACTTTCCTCATTAACCTCCAAAAAAAATTGACAAAGGGGTTGACATTGCTGAATATTCTATTTATATTAGTAAAAGTGAAAGGCGCAAAATGCTGGACACAAAACCTGCCCCCATCGTCTAGAGGCCTAGGACACCTCCCTTTCACGGAGGCGACAGGGATTCGAATTCCCTTGGGGGTATTGAATAGACTGAAGGAAAAAGCTTGGGTTCAAACAACTCAGGCTTCTATTGTATTTAGGGATCAATAAAAGCAATAATTACCCAAAAACGAGTAACCAAAGCGGTAGAGTCACTAATAAAACCACAGAACCCATAGCAAGTGTTGTCACCGTTAATTCTCGATCCAAATTAAACGCTTCGGCTAACACCAACGTTGCAAAAGCCGGGGGAGTTGCCATCAATAAAACCATCACTAATAAAGGTGAACCTGTCACACCCAACAAAGATAAACTACTCCCCAAAATCAACGGAACAATTAACATTTTAATCGTTAAACTGACAGCAGCTTGTTTAAAATAACGCCAAAAAGAAGAAAGCTGACTCAGCCGCATTCCCATCAAAATCAACGATAAAGCAATCATCCCCCAAGCAATAATTCCTAAACCTTGTTCCACCGTATTAGGTAAAGAAACCTCTCGAAAAAGTAGAGTAAACCCCAAACTCCACAACGCAGGATTTTTAAACATCACAACCATTAAAGCCCAGGGGTTTTGCGTTTCCAAACCAAATCTCGCCGCTAATAAAACGCCCAAACCATAAGCCCCAATTGCCGAACCTAAACCATCATAAAAAACCGCCCAGCCAAAATATTGAGTATCCACTAAAGATAACACCATCGGAAACCCAATATAGCCCGTATTTCCCACCATTGCACTTAAGATAAAACTGCCTTTAGTTGCCGAACTACAGGGGTTTTGCAAAGGGGAAAAACGGTGTTTTTGACTCATCCAAAGCCAAGCTAAACTCGCACCCAATAAAATTGCGATCCAAGCCACAACCGGGGCTAACCAAATCCCTCCCGATAAGTCAGCTTGGCGTAAAAAAACAAAAATTCCAATGGGAACCCCAACCCAATATAAAAACTGTCCAATCCAAACCGGAACAAAATCGGGTAAAACCAGTCTGAGAATCCCTCCCAAAAGGACTCCCCCAATTAACCATTGATAGAGTTGAAAAAGTTGAGTCATTCGTTGAGAAAATCACAAAGATTGAGTAGAGTTGGAAGGGCTAGGCTTTGAAAAGGGGGAAATTGAAGCGACACAACAGCTAAAAATAACACGGAAAGAGTCAGATTAGACCGAACAATTAAAAGTACAAAGATTAGTGATCAAGAGACTCAATCAATAGAGTCAAATTTTTAATCGAGGTTAGACGTTGATCCTCAGAGTCGGAAAACACACTCAAAAATTATAGCTGTATTCGACTCAAATCGGGTACGGAGTTGGCGATCGCCCGGTTGCCCCCCTTCTAACCCCATTGAAAATTGATGCTGATTAAATTCAACTCTCGGTCTAAAATCAATAAGTGGTGCTTTGACGAAAGCAGGAGTGAAGCTGTTGAATAATGCAAGTCTGCCCGAAAACCCCAAACCCATCTCAGAGCTAGTTGCAGATGAGATCCCCGAAGCCATTCGAGATCCGCACCCCCAGGCTGAACCCACAGTTAGCCAATCTTCGCGACCGGGGCTATTTTGGAAATTACTGGGACTAGCAATCATAGCATTTGGTCTAGCTGTGTGGATCAACTACCAGTTTGGCATCCTAGTGGTACAAACACCCAACCCCTCCGCCGAAGACAACCCCACTGAGGTTTCTGTTGAACCCTCATCCCCCCCAACAGAGTCTCCCACCGCAGATCAACCCCCAGTTGCAGCAGACTTACTCGGACATCTCGCCTATGAAGAAGCTCCCGCCGATGAACTGCGTAAGATTACCGCCGATGGTAGTATTAAACTGCGGGCTAGTGCTGCCAAAGCATACTTAGACATGGCAGATGCCGCACGCCGACAGGGAATTCGTCTGGTTCCGATTTCAGGATTTCGTAGCGTTTCTGATCAAGATTATTTGTTTTTTGATATTAAAGCCCAACGGGGACAAAATGCCACCAAACGGGCTGAAGTTAGCGCCCCTCCAGGTTATAGCGAACATCATACGGGATATGCCATTGATATCGGAGATGCGAATTTTCCTGATACTCATCTACAGGTGAGTTTTGAAAAGACTAAAGCCTTTGAGTGGCTGTCTGAGAATGCCGCATTTTACAGTTTTGAGTTATCCTTTCCAGAAGGCAATCCTCAAGGGGTGAGTTATGAACCCTGGCATTGGCGCTTTGTTGGCGATCGCCATAGTTTAGAAACGTTTTACCGGGCTAAGTCCAAATTCACTTCTTCTCCGGAAATTCCTGAAGCTGAGATCATCGAAGAACCCTAATCTGTTATGAACCAAACCGCCCTGAATTTGATTGCGATTACCATTTTTACCCTGACCATGTCCGCCTTGCTTGGGCCATTGATTCATCTTTCCCCCTTTATTCCCGCGAGTTTAGTTTTTTTACTGTTAGTGGTGGGGACTTTAGACAGTTTCGCACTTCAGGGCCAGGGTTCAACGGTTTTAATTGAAAGTTTAGAAGGAATATCCCCAGAAAAACGCGATCGCATTCTGCGTCACGAAGCGGGTCATTTTTTGGTGGCTTATCTCATGGAAATTCCGATCAGTGGTTATGCCTTGAGTGCTTGGGAAGCCTGGAGACAGGGACAAGCCGCTCAAGGCGGGGTTCAATTTAATGATGGGGAATTGTTGGGACAACTGCAAAAAGGCCAGCTTTCTACCCAATTAATTGACCGCTACTGTACCGTTTGGATGGCCGGAGTCGCGGCGGAAACCCTTGTTTATGAGAATGCCCAAGGGGGTGCCGAAGATCGAGGAAAAATTAGAACGGTTTGGACACAACTCAGACGCCCTCTCTCCGAAGCAACTCTTAAAGAGCGTTGGGCAACTCTACAAGCCCAAACGTTAATTACACAGCACCAGTCCGCCTACGATGCTTTAGTTGAGGCGATGGCACAACGCACCCCTGTTGAAGAATGCTGTCAAATTCTTGAGAAAAGCTTAAAAATTTAATCCTAAACCCGGTCGAATTGCCGATTATTTCGTCAATCTGGGTGTGATTTTCTCTGTTTTATGAGTAATTCAGAGAATTGATCTTTCAAATGGTGACAGTATTGACTAAATGGAAATTAACAAGCGCGATAAATTATTTAGCAAGCAGTCAGTGGACAACCTTTAGACACCGTTGCTGTGGGAAGGGATATTAAGCGGGAAAAATCCAATGACTATGACTATGACTATGACTTTCGATGACATTTATCGCTATTTCCAAAGCCCTCCGCCTGTTTATCTCAATAAAGAGTTGGCGGTTTGTTACATCCTATCTGTGGTTTTACAGGGAGATTCCTATGGAACGGAGTTAATTGACCGACTAGAGGAAGAATATGGTATCTACAGACTGTCAGATACAGTTCTTTATAGCGCCCTAAAGTTTCTAGAAGGCCAAGGTAGCGTGACCGGGTACTGGAAGAAAGTAGAAGGTCGGGGGCGTCCTCGCCGAATGTACCAACTGACTCCAGAATTTCAAAGCAAAGCCCAAGAATTAGCTTGTCTTTGGTCTGAATATACTCAAGAGTATGCCGGGGAAGCTCAACTTGTGTAAAGTATTCTCAGGAAAACTTCACTCAAGCTATTTGCTTTGTTACCCATGACTGTTCCGGTTCTACCTTCTACCTTTGTACTTACGGCACTATTGGCTATTGGTCTGTTTTTCTTTATTAAAGCCTCTGTTAAAGATCGGATCCAACAAGAAAAACTGATTGCCCAACAGGAGGCTGAGTCCCTGTTGACTCAGCTTCAACTCTACTTGAGTTCTCGGGCTTATCGGGTGGCACAGACGAACCCTGCAGAAAATCAAATCATTTTTGAAGGAGTTGTTCGTCCGAGTCTTTTCCTGGCTATCTTTTTAACCCTGTTAACAGCCATCGGATTGGCCTGTTTAGCCCTTGTTCTTTCGATGGTCGTGCCGCAGAAGGGTCAGTGGTTTCTAGGGCTAGTTCCTCTGGCTCCTTTAGCGGGTTTGTTTTATTGGCAGCGAGCTAGACGCATAGAGCAGGTGTCCCTGAAGCTCGAAACTGACATTGACTCACTCACCCCACCCCAGAGCATCATTACCATTCGGGCGCATCGAGATGAACTTGCCACTTTAAAACAGTCTCTTGGCTTGAAGTCCTGGGACTCAACACAATAAAGTTGGGCTTGGGTTCAAAGGACAATCCCACTGAGAGAACCGAAGTCCTCACTCCTCAAAAACTGGCTTTTTTGTCGAATTGGCTGTTTAGAGCGTTATAATTAGATCTTCATCATCTAGTTAAACCTCTCATCCATCAGCCGACTTCTGGCCACGCCAGCAAACCTCCTAGAGACATTGCTCTAGATTCCGCTCAAACTCACACAAAAAAAATGATGTTGCTAACACCACCTCAAACTAAACCCTTGCCGGAGTCGGTGTGGTTTTCTCAGCAATTTCTTTTAAGCTGGGGAACAGAAAATGGTTCTCCTCGACGTACTGAGCGCCGAATAGTCCTTTCTCTGCCCAGAAATATCGATCTGTGGTATGCTCATTCCGCTTAACAAGAAGCAAGGCCGGAGGAATGATCCCTTCTGCGTGAATAAACTTGCGGGCAGCAGTTACGGGCTTTTCCTCGCCACTAGAAATGCTGTATTGGGGTACACATTCTAGAATTCGACGGCCTTCTTGTCTGCGACGGCTCTTGCGCTTACGTCTTCTAGCCAACTTAAGTTACCTCCTGTTTTTTGCAGACTTGCTGTAAATCTAGCTACCAAATCCGGTAGAAGTATATCGATTTTGGCTCAAAATTTCAATATCTTTTAACAGATTGATACAAAAAAGCCTTGCCATAAAGCGAAAGCAGTGCTATTAACACTAATCATAACTTATACCCTTGGGAATAGAAAGAGCTAAGGGCCAAAAAAGCTGAAAAAAAATATTGGCCAGGGCTGAGGGGGTGATAGCTCTCCCTTCGTTTCTGTTGAAAATGCTCTAAAATGCAAGAGAAGCTCGCAAAATTAACCGGATTGGTCGGGGAAATGTCACCCTAAAATCAATCGCGCCACTGTACTCATGCCAACCCGTCCTGAGTTCGTTACACTCTGTCAAGCTCAAGTCTCCCTTGTTGCTAGTTTGGGAGCATCCTTGAGTATTGTTTATTTAACCGAAGACTGGGTAGAAGGCGGTCATGGAAAACTGATCCCCGTCGCAGCTTATCCCGAAAGCAGTCCAGTTGATCAACCGTCAACGATCGGCTTAATGCCCTCAAGTCTAGATGGAGCAGACAGTCTCAACACCCGTCCGCGGTTGCTCTCGGCTCCGAACTCCCAACCTTCAGACTCCCGCACCCTGGTTGAAATTGAGTCGGAAAACCACTCCGAGATCCCCTCCTCTACAGTTTCCCCCGAAGAAAAAAAACCCGTAGAAGATCGTCAATATGTCCTCCCCCTGATGCGAGATGGTGTTGTTATGGGATTTTTAGTCACCCGTCGAGAAGATCGACCTTGGAGTTCTCAAGAACAGCATCAAATTCAAGCGATCGCTCACACCCTGACCACGGCTTGTATCTTAAATCGCCGCTTTCAATGGCTTCAGCAACAATTTACACAGCAACAAAAATTACAAGCCCAACAATACGATACCCTCCATAGTCTCCTGCACCAGTTGAAAAGTCCCCTCACCGCCGTGCGAACCTTTGGAAAATTGTTGATCAAGCGCCTTTTACCCGAAGATAGAAACTCTAAAATTGCAGATGGGATCGTGCGAGAAAGCGATCGCATCCAAGAACTCTTGCAACAAGTCGATCAAACCCTGGCAATTTCCGAGGAACAGATCCCCTTACCCCCAACATTGAATGAAAGACTCGATCTTCAAGACAACTACCTCAGTAGACCAACTAACCCCCCACAGACTCAACCCCTCGTCTTACTTCCGGCTGCCCAATTTCTCGAAGCTACCTCAGTGGCCGCCGTCCTCGAACCGCTTATTCACTCAGCACAAGCGATCGCAGAAGAACGTCAACTCACCTGTATCGCTGAGATCCCCCCTCAACTGCCCCCTGTACGCGCCAATTCTAAAGCCCTGCGGGAAATTTTAAGCAACATTATCGATAATGCCCTCAAATATACCCCCCCTCAAGGCTTAATCTATATTCAGGTTCATTCTCCTGAAAAAACTCAATCTTCCTATCCCTTAAAAATTCTGATCACTGATACGGGTCCCGGTATTCCTCCAGAAGACTTAAAACATCTATTTGAACGGGGGTATCGAGGCATTCAAGCAAATAGTAACATTCCAGGAACGGGTTTAGGACTGGCGATCGCTCAAGACTTAATTGAGCAAATGCAGGGAGAAATAGAAGTTTTTTCCCCCCTGCACCGGAATTTTATACCCCGACACCTCAACTCCATTGCTGCTCAAGGTCAAGGAACAACTTTTATTATAGGGTTACAGCTTTGGGGATAGTCTCCCCCCCTTGTAAAGTTAGCCGGATATCGTATAATTTCAGTCGCAGAGTCAGAATAAAAGACTTTCAAAGATTTACCTCTTGTTACCCCCATGATGAATCAAAATCACCCGGATCTCAGAACCCAAGAGACTCCCCCTGTCAGTGATCCACCGGAGACTAAAGCAACTCTGAACCGGGATACTCTCGTTCAACGAGAAGATATTATGGCACGAGCCGAAGATCGCCGTAATGTCTGTCGAATTTTGAGCCGAGCGCACGTTTTAGTGTCTATTCGCTGGTCAAATACTCATCTGTATATCGGCATTCCCAGTACCGTTTTTGCCGCCTTAGCAGGGGTACAAGCACTCGCTGAACTCAGCCAAGAAAGAAGTGCCTGGGGAAGCATTGTTCAGATTATTTTATCAATTTTAGTCGCCGGGTTAGCCCCTTTACTCACTTTTTTAAATCCCAATGAAAAAGCAAATAATCATCAAACAGCTTCCCGAGTTTATGAACAAATGGGCGATCGCTATGATGCTTTTTTACTACGCTGTTTAGTCGAAAGTCGGGGTCTTCAACAGGAACTTGATGAATTAGTTCAATTAAATCTCGCCTATTCCGAAGAAAAAAAACCCCTTCCCCTCACTCCTGAATGGGCATTTCAGAAAGCCAGACGAAATCAAATCGTTGCGCCCTTAGCCCGAGAAAATCACAGTAAATTATAGAATTGCCAAATTCTGTTAAAATAGAACGCAAACTTACAGAATTGCCAAGTTGATCATCCTCCATGCACTCCGAATTGCAAGGCTTAGAAATCACCAAAGGAGAACTGAAACATCTCAGTGGTTTAAGAATGGATCAAGTTTATCGACCTGCAACATGGCAAAAATTTGTCCAGGAAGGATGTAAAACCCTGATCACATCGATCCTGATTGTCATCAGCTACGGAATATTGGCAGCAGTTATTGAACAACATCACCCCCTACTCATTCTCATTCATCTGATCGCGGCACTGATTGTCATTATTGACGATTGCTGTAAAATTATCATCAGCTTAAGAAATCCTAACTTAATACAACTTTTTGAGGACGTTGATCGCTATAACGCTATCGTTCAAACCGTTCGCTTACATGATGAACTAGAACAAGCCGGAAATTCCCACCTAAAAATCAATCAGCGAGAAGACGTGATCACCGCCTTAAAAATCATTCGAGGCGATCTCGTTCGTGGCTTAAAAACCGACAAAATTATTCGCACAAACCATCAATTAATTAGCGAACATCAAGAACTCCTAGAAACCGACTTCCACAGCTTAACTCACCTGAAAAATCGCGATCGCAATACACAAGAAAGCCGTTTACTCCACCACTCCCTACAACTCGCCACAGAAGTCCAACAACAACTTAAACAGTTACAACAGAAGCACTCATCCCGTTAACAGCAATATTAATCCAGAAATAGAGATCATCGCATCCTATAATAAAGTGAATCCGTTTTTGCGATCCTCATTTCAATTGCAATTTTTCCAGTTCTTCTCGATTGATAACTGATGCAACCTAAAATCATTGTACTCGACGACGATCCAACAGGTTCTCAAACCGTTCACAGTTGCTTGCTCCTCACCCAATGGGACATTGACACCTTGCGACTAGGACTCCAAGATCAGTCCCCCATTTTCTTTATCCTCACCAATACTCGAGCCTTAACCCCCTCTCAAGCCGCCCAGGTGACACGAGAAGTCACTCAAAACCTTAAACAAGCAATTACCGCAGAATCTATTGAAGATTTCCTCGTAGTTAGCCGTTCTGACTCTACCCTACGCGGTCATTATCCCATAGAAACCGACGTGATCGCCGCCGAGCTTGGAGGCTTTGACGCCCATTTTCTCGTACCCGCCTTTTTTGAAGGGGGACGCATCACCCGCGATAGCGTTCATTACCTGATGATTGACGGAAGACCCACCCCTGTACACGAAACCGAATTTGCAAAAGACTCAGTATTTGGCTATCAATACAGCTATTTACCCGATTATGTCGCCGAAAAAACCCAGGGTAAAATACCCGCCACTGCTGTTGAACGTTTTGTTTTAGATGATCTTCGCAATGGTACCCAACACCGCCTCATGCAGCTTTCTGGGAATACTTGTGTTGTGGTTGATGGAGAAACCCAAGCGGACTTAGATCGGTTTGCTTCTGATATTTTAGCAACGGCTAAAAAAGGAAAACGCTTTTTATTTCGTAGCGCCGCCAGTATTCTCACCTCCCTCGCCGCCCTGGGTCCCCAACCCATCCCCGATGTAGAAATGTCAAAATACAGCCGAGAAGGGAAACCCGGTGTGGTCTTAATGGGTTCTCATGTGAAAAAATCAACCCAACAACTCGAACGTTTACTCCAAGAACCGAATATTGTGGGTATTGAAGTTGATGTCTCTCATTTACTCGAAGATAGTGCTGTTCAACGTCAGGATTTATTATCTCAAATTCTCCAACAAATTCAGCACGTCCACAGCGATGGAAAAACACCCGTTATTTATACCAGTCGTCAAGAACTTACTTTTAATAGTGTTGAAACCCGGTTAGCATTTGGGGCGGCGGTTTCTGATTTATTAATGGATATTGTTCGAGGTTTACCGTCAGATATCGGATTTTTAATTAGTAAAGGCGGAATTACCTCAAATGATGTTTTAAGTAAAGGTTTAGCCTTAAAAACGGCTCGATTATTAGGTCAGGTTTTAGCGGGATGTTCTATGGTGAAAACTTCCGATCATCATCCTCAATTTCCAAATTTACCTGTTGTCCTGTTTCCGGGAAATGTGGGGGATGCAGATGGATTAGTCACCGTTTATCGCCGTCTCAGTCAACAGAATTAACCGTTTAGTTTAATAGAGATTGTTGAGGGTAAATGAGATGGGGAAAATCACCTCCGAGTTGAGTTAAGACTTGATAATGTTCGTCGTTACTTAATCCTAACTGTTGGCGAATAGATTCTAGAATATCTAGGGTAAAAGCGGCTTCCCAGTATCCTTGTTCTAGAACATCTTGTAATACTCCTCTGTAGACTTTTAAACGGTCTTTTCGGGTGACTTTCGGTAAAACTTTAGCAAGGATGTACAGTTCATCTGTTGTTAATTGTTCTAACGAAAAACCATCTAATCCCTCAAAAAAATCAACAGGAAGCTTTTGTAACTGACGGCGAAAACTCTCCGTTAGACTCTCTCGATTATATTTTTCAACGGTACGGTTCCAACTCCGATATAACCACAAACTGCTCACAACTGCAATCAACCCACTAAACATCAATTGTAATGAAGTGGATAACCGTAAAATTTCAGGACGCCCGCCATAGATAAAGAAAATATTGAAGGCTAAAAACGTACAAACTGAAAAGACTTGGTGTAAAACTTGTTCGCGAGTCATCCAGGGGGAACGACGGATAATTACACTTCTGTAAGCTTTTTCAAGTTGACTACAAGTCCAATAACCGATCAAGACAAAAAAGCCAAGCGTTAGCGGACAAGCAACAATTTTAGGAACTTCTAGGGGTTTATTAAAGATAAAAAATCCCGGATTAAAAATTGTTGATAACTGATTCGTTTCATGAGTCCAAACCCCTGAAAAATAATAGTCAAAATTGCCAGCATACAAGCCATAATACACAAAATAACCCAAGACTAACCCTAAATATCCGTATTGTACAAACCTGCGCCCGGGGTGAGTGAGAGAATGCCAATAGGATTTTTCAGCATCCTTATCAATACAATAGGATTTACAACCCACACAAGCACTTTTTTCTACCCCCTTTTGGTGATCAAAAACTCGACATTCTGACTGAGGAATCATCTTTTTTGGAGTATTATAGGCGGCAGAACCTAATAATCCTTGTGGCCCAGTAAAGACCATTTGTACCACACCAAACGGACAGACATAATGACACCAACTCCGCCCTCCATAGAGAAAAACTATTAAAATAGCAGCAAAAATTGTTAATATTAAAAATAAACCCAAAATTAAACGGTTAGAATTAATGAATAAAATTCTAGCATTTAAACCCACAAACAATAGCGAAAATTGCAGATAAAGATGATACTTTTCTAGCCACAGATTTTTTCTAATCTTTAGCTTGGGCTTCAATCCGAGTCTGCGCGGAATTTGAGAGAGGAAATATAACGGACAAATTCTTCGCCAAGTTTCATGTCCGAAGACCAAGACAATAAAAATTGCACTCGGAACAACCATTCCCCAAAAAATCCTTGTTCCCATCGGATAAGGTTCTGTTTCCAGACACTTTTCTTGTACAAGTACACAAGCATTTGCATCTCTAAACGGACTCCACAGATGATTCGGATCAGTGAGAACATGAGAAATCGGATCATAAAACAAAGAAAAAATCAAAATGAACCAACCGAGAGTTAAAATCAAGCGAACAGAGTGCATCTTTTGTTCGGAAACACGACTTAACATAATCTGCCTCTTGAATCAGTAAAAAAACAATGAGTGTATTCGAGAAAGCGGAAAAAAATTACCTAAAATTTAGGATTTTTGAGTGAATCGTGATCAGTGTAAATCCACCCAACCGGACAGAGAGAGTTTGGAAAATTCAAGCAGAAATCCTCTTGTGCTTTCTCTGTCATCACTAATGTAAAGGGATAAAGTTTAAACAGAGACTAGCCAAAAGTTCAGTTTTTTGCCGAGAAAAAAGGTCAGTATTTGAATGAATAGTGCTTCTTGCTTTTTCCCGGTGAATACAGAGGGATGAGTATGAAAAAAGATTGATGCGTGTAACTTCCATACCAATCCCTCATTCCTAACATGGAGTGCCGAGAGCTAAACTAGACAATAGAAACAAAATCATTAACCGTTAGATTTCCAGTGAAACCATTCAAAATCGCTAAAGTTTCATCCCCTAAAATCAAATGAGTGCTATTACCCTGAACATTAAAAGATAACGCCTCAAACTCCAAACCCAACGCTAAACCAATAACATCTTGACCCAATCTAAAATCAGTAATCAAATCCGTTCCTTCACCCTCAGCCACCACAAACGTATCATTTCCTTGACCCCCTGTGAGAGTATCATTTCCGGGGCCACCCCAGAGTAAATCATTACCGTGATCACCCCAAAGTTGATCATCACCTTCCTCGCCGTAGAGAAAATCATCACCACCCTTTCCACCAATGCGATCATCACCCTTGCCGCCATAAATGGTATCATTACCCCCAATCGCACCTCCCGGAGAACGATGATTGCGATCGCCCCGCAGAATATCATCCCCATCACCACCGAAAATCAGATCATCACCCAAACCCCCTGCAATGGTATCATCACCCGAACGACCGTAAAAAACCTCATCTTCCGCAGTCCCAACCAGTACATCCCCATCTCGGCTACCGATGAAAATTCTCTGCTCTTGCCCCCCTGTAATATAAAATTGAGCTTGTTTAAACACTTCGGCTGCCACTTCTTGTCCTGTGTTGCGACCATTGATGTCACCATCCTCAAAGTGAATTCCGCCATAAAGTCGAGAAATACCCGCTTCATCGGCTGCCTGAGAAAAAGTATCCCAAGCCAGTGTAACCTGTTGATGGGGAGTCAGGTTCGGTTCAAAACGAGACAGACCCGGTTCAAAAGTAACAGAACCCCCAAAATGATCACTTCCGGTAACTAATTCTAAAATGGTGGCGGCTGACGCACTAAAGGTACTGTGTCCAGAAGTGTATTCAGAAAAAGGCGGTGAAGGATGACTGCCAGGAGTTTGATAGGTAATGAAATCAGTTGCTAAAATTGTTTGAGTCCCGAGTTCTGGCCCGGCCCAAGCTTCAATCGCATATCCCCCTAATTCTTCGTTAAACTCTCCAATTAAACCCAGTTCACCGAGTTCTCGCACTAAACGAACTGGACGAGTATAGTCGTAAAAGGTTTTGGTTTCCCAAGTTGAGATCCCCGCATCAAAAACGGCATTTCCTAAACTGAAAAATAACTTCGCATCTTCATCAAGAGAATGATTATTGTGGGCGGAAGCATATTGTCCAAAGGTCATCCAAGTTCCAGGCGGAAAGGCAGTTCCCCCAGCATTTTCCCAGAATTCTGCAATCAGTTTTTGTTCATCGGTGAGATTAGCACTAACTTCAATAACCTGTTCCGCTTGGGCGATAAATTCAGGGTTAATGACGGTTCCAACAAGATCGCGGCTAATTTCAACCCCAGAATGATCGGCTAAAGTAATAGTGCGGGCGGCTAAATCAACTTCTCCTTCAACTAAGAGAAAAGGTTTAGGTGCGTCAGGACGAAACTGATCACCTGATTTTAAACCAAAAGGAATCACTTCACCCCAATGCGGAGTTAAAAACTCTTGTAGGGGAGCATTATGATCGTTCAGGGGAATATGTTCGGGTGTCCAATATTCAAGATCAACAAACTGATCAGGAGTGTTAACAGGTTGATAGTTTGTGGTATCGGCGTAGTTGTTGAGAACATTAGAACCGTCTTGACGTCGGAATTCTAATAAAGCTTCTGCGGAGACATTTCCAATTCCGGCCGGAGTTGTGGTGTCTGTGTTAGTATTATTAGGGTCAAAGCCCAGATCGACCATGAGTTGATCAAAAATCTCAACTTGCTCTGGAAATAATTCTGTCAACACCCGATAGGCGGAATAACTCATCGCCTCTGTTTTATTAGCATCGGTGTTTTCAGTTTGGGGGCGTTGGAGTTGATCACCCAGTTGAGTCGCGATCGCAGTAGGGTCATAAGCTGCCCAAGCATCAAACATCCCTGTATGGACGATACCATAGGCGCGAGAAGCAATCGTTGGGCCGACTTTCGTTGCAATAACAGCCTGTTGGGCCGCTTGATCCCAAAGTACAGAAATAGTCGGTGCAGGATGGTTGAGAGAAACGCCTTGATGATGCGGATCAAGAATCAATTCAACCGGATTGATTTGACTTTGTGAAGTAAGCATTTTAGGATGAGAAGTGAAAAGTAAAGATATTATTGAAGCCCAGTGAAGTTGGGCTTTATTTTTTTAGAAAAGTCAAGCACAATCCAATCCGCTTCAAGCTTTTCTAAACTAATATATGTCTTGAATTTGAGAGCTTATGCAAGTTTGGGCTGAACTTCTGCTCAAAATCAGATGAAGCTTGCTTACCGTTGCAAATCCTATCTCAAATTTCCCCAGCTTCTCGCTCTTTAATTCAATCTTAAGACTGGACAAGACAAATTTGTGCCATTTTGCCATTGTTTAAGATTGAAACAAGTCTTAATAAGCAGACGATAGCATCGGCAAGAATACAATCGGGCAACTAATCCTGTTAAAATAACTAAGCTGAAAAGACTGGTGAGTGATCACTGAAAAAATTGATGACGGAAAAAACTGTTCCCTGTTAAATCCTAATAATGATGCAATCTGATCCCTCCACTACCACTACTATTACACCCGAAGATCTGCCTGCCTTACCTGAAGTTGAGATCAATCAGCAAGTCCGGTTTAAAAGTAGCGAAGGACGACTATTATTAATTTTACCCTCAGAAATTCCCAGCCCCAACTCGGAAAATAATCCTCCCACCAGTAACCAATGGACAGAACTGTGGCAACAGCTTAAACATCGGATCAACGGCAGTGAACACGCTTGGCAACCGGAAACCGAAGTGCATCTGATCGCCGGAAATCGTTTATTAGACGTGCGTCAACTACAAGAGATCGCCGAAGCCTTACAAACCGTACAACTACACCTCAAACGAGTTCAAACCTCACGCCGACAAACCGCCGTAGCCGCAGCAACAGTGGGTTACTCCGTTGATCAAGAGTCTGAACGCAATACACTCAATCAACCCCCCGACCACAAAGCCACCCCTCAAGCCGATCCACTTTACTTACAAACGACTCTCCGTTCAGGAATGGAGGTGAAACATCCCGGAACCGTTGTGATCTTAGGCGATGTTAATGCCGGAAGTACCGTCGTTGCTGATGGAGATATTATCGTTTGGGGACGGTTGCGCGGTACCGTTCATGCTGGAGCAAGCGGTAATCTCAGAGGTATGATTATGGCGTTACAGATGGAACCGACTTTAATTCGGATCGCAACTCACATGGCGAGAGGCCCGGAAAAACCCCCCGCCCAATTTTATCCCGAAATTGCCTATCTAGCGAACGGTGGTATTCGGATTAGTAAAGCTTCAGATTATTCTAAAGTCAAGCTCTGGCAAGTTAAGGGCGATTGATCCAGGGAAAAACTCTGGCCTATTGTCTGATCGGCAGTTCCCTCTTGCATTTTCAGACATTCTCAGGCATGATGCACTCACAAGACTTAATCGCTGAAGTGCTTTTATAGCAGTACAAAATTCGGTTAGGACATTTCTAAATCCTAGAATCCTCTCTTGGTGCGCATTCCTTAGCTGCTTTCAAAGCAGCAGGGTCGCACCGCTTTCAGAGTCTGCTGTTGCCTGTAGCAAGATTGCCTATTGCCTAGCGCGTAGCGCTATAGTCTTTGAGTCAACCCGCAGACTGACAACTCCACGATTATCCCTCTCTATCTGATCGTTCATAACGGCTAACACAAAAAACGAGCATGAGTCGCATTATTGTTATTACCTCCGGTAAAGGAGGGGTAGGCAAAACTACCTCTACAGCAAACATTGGCATGGCTTTGGCGCAAAAAGGACGTGCTGTTGCCGTGATTGATGCAGATTTTGGCTTGAGAAATTTAGACTTACTGTTAGGTCTAGAAAATCGCATTGTCTACACCGCTCTAGAAGTGCTATCGGGAGAATGTCGTCTAGAACAGGCCCTAGTCAAAGATAAACGACAGCCTAATTTAGTGCTTTTACCCGCCGCTCAAAACCGCATGAAAGATGCAGTCACACCCGAACAGATGAAAGAATTAGTCGGGATGTTAGAGGAGAAATCCTATGACTATGTTTTAATTGACTGTCCGGCGGGAATTGAACAAGGGTTTCAAAATGCGATCTCCCCCGCCAAAGAAGCGATCATCGTCACCACTCCAGAAATTTCAGCTGTACGAGATGCGGATCGGGTGATTGGTTTACTTGAAGCCAATAGTATTAAACGCATTCGTTTATTAATTAACCGAATTCGACCCCAGATGGTACAGTCGAACGAGATGATGTCTGTTCAAGATGTTGAAGAAATTTTAGCGATTCCTCTGGTTGGTGTTGTTCCCGATGATGAAGGTGTAATCGTTTCGACGAACAAGGGAGAACCTCTGGTTTTAGGAGACGGTCAAACTCTAGCAGCGAAAGCTTTTAGCAATATTAGCCGTCGTCTAGAAGGAGAAAAAGTCGAATTTATTGATTTTAACCCGGTTCAAGAAGGATTTATGGCTCGATTGCGCCGACTCCTGTTATCTAAAATTCTGAAGTAGGGGCAATGCTCAGAACTCTCCGTTGAGTTCAGTCTTCAGAATCTACTCTGAAAAAGGCAGAATCACAGAATTAACCGATCTATTTAACCCTCTCATTGCTATATAAGCTCCCAACCGCCATCGATCCTACCCCTATCGAAAATCCGATGAAACTCAATGAACTTCTAGAACGACTTTTTCCACGCGGCAGCAACAGTCGCGAGGATGTTAAACGTCGCCTGAAATTGGTACTGGCTCATGATCGCGCCGATCTCACGCCGGAGTTAGTCGAAGCCATGCGTCAAGAGATTTTAGAGGTGTTATCTCGCTATGTTGAAATAGACACCGATGACTCGGAGTTTGGCCTAGAAAGCGATCAACGTGCAACTGCCTTGATTGCCAATTTACCGATTCGACGGGTTAAAAATATTCCCGACATCGAACCGACCCCCCTGACATCCGATGATTCTACCTCATAAAATTGCGATCGCTCACCCGTTTGTCAAGACGTTAGCTGGGCGGTGAATGGGAGGTTGACCCCAATCTGATCGAAAATCTTCAATCCACAATCTCTGGATGTTCCCATCGGTGATACGCTAAAAGATGGTAATTATTTTAGATGTTAAGCTTTCCGAGAAATCGGATAGAGCTACTTGAGGAAATAGGCGCTGATCATGGTCTCCACCGAACAAAAAACAAACGTAGGTTACATTACCCAAATTATTGGTCCTGTTGTAGACGCGAAATTTCCGGCGGGTGAAATGCCCGAAATCTACAATGCTCTTACAATTACAGGTCGCAATGAAGCCGGCCAGGACGTTTCTGTTACCTGTGAAGTTCAGCAGCTTCTGGGTGATAACCAAGTCCGTACTGTTGCGATGAGTACCACCGATGGATTAGTCCGGGGGATGGAAGTTGTCGATACAGGCGCTCCGATTAACGTTCCTGTAGGTACGGCAACATTGGGTCGTATTTTTAACGTATTGGGTGAACCTGTTGATAATCTTGGCCCGGTTAATGCGGATACAAGCTTCTCAATTCACCGCTCTGCACCCGCTTTCACTGAACTGGAAACCAAACCCGCCGTTTTTGAAACTGGCATTAAGGTGCTTGATCTCCTCGCACCCTACCGTCGCGGTGGCAAAATCGGCTTATTCGGTGGTGCTGGCGTTGGCAAAACCGTCATTATGATGGAATTGGTTAACAACATCGCGAAAGCTCACGGTGGTGTATCTGTATTTGGTGGCGTGGGCGAACGCACCCGCGAAGGAAATGACCTCTATCAAGAAATGATCGAATCCGGGGTTATTAACCAAGAAGACCGCAGCAAATCCAAAATTGCCCTCGTTTACGGTCAAATGAACGAGCCTCCGGGAGCGAGAATGCGAGTTGGTCTGTCTGCTCTGGCTATGGCTGAATACTTCCGTGATGTCAGTAAGCAAGACGTATTGCTGTTTATTGATAATATCTTCCGCTTTGTACAGGCGGGTTCTGAAGTATCGGCTCTATTGGGTCGGATGCCTTCTGCGGTAGGATATCAGCCGACTTTGGGAACTGACGTGGGTGAACTGCAAGAGCGGATCACTTCGACGAAGGAAGGTTCGATTACTTCCGTTCAGGCTGTCTACGTTCCTGCGGATGACTTGACTGACCCGGCTCCGGCAACTACCTTTGCTCACTTGGATGCAACCACTGTACTGTCTCGGGGTTTAGCGTCTAAAGGGATTTATCCGGCGGTTGATCCGTTAGACTCAACTTCTACAATGCTCCAACCGAGTATTGTGGGTGAGGATCATTATCAAACTGCACGGGCGGTACAGGCAACTCTGCAACGCTACAAAGAGTTGCAAGATATTATCGCAATTTTGGGTTTGGATGAATTGTCCGAAGAAGACCGTTTAGTTGTGGCTCGCGCTCGGAAAATTGAGCGATTCCTGTCTCAACCGTTCTTTGTGGCTGAGGTGTTTACAGGCGCCCCGGGTCAATATGTAGAGTTAAAGGACACTCTCAAGGGTTTCCAAATGATTCTCTCTGGTGAACTCGATAACTTACCCGAACAAGCATTCTACATGGTTGGCGGTATTGATCAAGTGATCGCCAAAGCTGAAAAAATGAAATCCTAGACGGGTTCAGGGCGAAGGGGAATTGGAAATCTGGGGTTTGTCATCAGCGCTAAATTTCCCCCCTCAACCCTTGTCCTGTTCTATTTTTCCCAACATCACGAACAACTCACTATTTTAAACTTGACAAATGACACTTACCGTGCGTGTAATTGCCCCAGATAAAACAGTCTGGGACGAGCAAGCTGAAGAAGTCATTCTTCCCAGCACAACAGGTCAACTGGGTGTCCTCAGTGGACACGCGCCCATGCTGACGGCTCTCGATATTGGAGTGATGCGAGTTCGTTCCAAGTCAGAGTGGATTCCCATTGTTTTGTTAGGGGGATTCGCAGAAGTTGAAAACAACGAAGTCACTATTTTAGTCAATGGGGCGGAACGCGCTCAATCTATTGATGTAAGTCAGGCTCGCACCGCTTACACTGAAGCTCAAGCCAATTTGGAAACAGCAGAAACAAGCGGTTCTCGTCAAGATCAAATTAAGGCTAAAAGTGCGTTGAAACGAGCTAGAGCGCGTTTTCAAGCCGCAGGTGGCATGGTCGAATAAAGCTTTGATGATCAATGATTAGTCCTTGAGAAATTAGATCGAGTTAACCGAGGACTGATCATTGTTAATACTAAACTCCAACTTCAGTTAAAAGCGGTTGAATGCTTTCCCAAGTTAATTCTTGTTGAAGATAGTCGGGTTGAGTGGGATTATAAGGACTAGAAACGCGATCAATACTCAGAATTTGAGCGTTATCGGGAAGCACAGGAACATCAGGGTCAAAAGCTGTTCCTCGCATTAAAGAACTAGAGAAACCTTTAAAAATAGCAATTTCATCCGGTTCACCTTCAAGCTCTATTTTAACAATCAACACTTCTTGAGGGCGCTTTGTTGTGTATTGTTCCAAACGTCGGGCAATTAAGTTACTCATCTACTTAAAAAAGAAAGTGGAGAATTTTTGATAAGTTAATGAACCTGCAAGCAGCCCTGCAACAAACAAGACAGGATTCCAAATTTTGAGGATAAGCGCGGTAATACCCGGGCCAGGACAATAGCCTGCTATTCCCCAACCGATACCAAAAAGAGCAGCGCCAACCAATAGAGGTTTGTCAATCTCTTTTCGGGTGGGTAGATTAAATTTTCCGGCAAAAATTGGATGAGGAAGTCGCAAAACAAAACGGAAAGAAATCAGCGTAACGCTGACGGCTCCCCCTAAAACAAATAGCAAAGTTGAGTCCCAAGCCCCTGTAATATCTAAAAAACCAAGAACTCGATCTCGATCAATCATCTGGGACAAACTTAAGCCTAAACCGAAGAAAATACCTGATAAAAGAGCCACTAAATTTTGTCTGAGCATATTTTTTCTGAAAAATGATTTTCGTGATTAAGTAGATTAAAACAAGAGATGGCGAGTTACAAAAATAGTGAGCATTGCTGTTGCCATAAAGGCTAAAACTGCAACCAATGAACGAGTTGATAATCGTCCTAAACCACAAACTCCATGTCCGCTAGTACAGCCATTTCCCATACGGGTTCCAAAGCCAACCAGAAACCCTCCAGTAATCATTGCGATGGGAGAAAATGTAGAAGTTGGCGTCGGTTGGGCGGCTAATACAAATTCATAAAAAGCCCCTCCGATGATCATTCCTATTAAGAAAAGCCAGCGCCAACCTTGATCTCCTCGAAATTGAACAGCACCCGTGAAAATGCCGCTAATTCCAGCAATACGACCATTAAATGCGAGGAGTAGGGTTGCACTCAAACCAATAAACATCCCGCCTAATAAAGCTGTAATCCAATTTGTTTCTATCATATGACTTGATTGTTGCTTGAATTTTACATCCAAATATAATAACGCCCCCTACTTTTCATTTACAATTTCATCGATAAACCAATTCGCTTTAACTTCTCATTCACTTCTAAGACGCGCACTTTTACCACTTGTCCCACTTTCACAAATTTATTCGGATCATCAACAAATTGATCCGCAAGTTGGGAAATATGAACTAAACCATCCTGATGAACTCCAATATCAACAAATGCCCCAAAATTCACAACATTGGTGACGATTCCTTCTAATTCCATTCCTTCTTTGAGATCGGAAATCTCTTTAATTCCCGCTTTAAAGGTGGCATATTTAAACTCTGCCCGGGGATCACGTCCGGGTTTTTCTAACTCCCGAATAATATCTTTTAAAGTAGGAATTCCAACGGTTTCTGTCACATATTTTTTTAAGTCAATGGATTTTAACTTTTCTGTAACTTGGGAAATATTTTTCAGAGAAACGCCGATATCTGAAGCCATTGTTTCAACCACTGCATAACTTTCGGGGTGAACTGCTGTATTATCTAAGGGGTTCGCGCCATCTCGTATGCGTAAAAAACCCGCCGCTTGTTGATAGGCTTTTGGCCCGAGTTTAGCCACTTTTAACAATTCTTTGCGGTTTTTAAACACTCCTTTTTCGTTACGATAGGTGATAATATTCTGAGCAATGGTTGGGGTAATTCCAGAGACAAAGGTTAATAATTCTTTGGACGCACTATTTAATTCAACGCCCACATAGTTGACACAACTTTCGACGGTTTCATCTAGTTTTTTCTTGAGTAACTTTTGATCAACATCATGCTGATATTGTCCCACTCCAATAGATTTTGGGTCAATTTTTACTAATTCAGCTAAGGGATCTTGTAACCGTCGCCCAATACTAATCGCCCCTCTGACGGTTAAATCTAATTCGGGAAATTCTTCTCGTGCGACGTCACTGGCGGAATAAATCGAAGCACCTGACTCATTCACCATTACTTTAATCGGTTTGGTGTCAATTTGGGTTAAAACTTCCGCGATAAATTCATCGGTTTCTCGCCCGGCGGTACCGTTTCCAATGGCAATTAATTCGATTTTGTATTTTTTAATTAATGTTTTAATAGTCTTAGCGGCGTCTTGGCGTTGGTTGTTTGATTGATGAGGAAAAATGGTTTGATATTCACAAAATTGTCCGGTTTCTGAGAGAACTGTGACTTTACACCCTGTTCTAAAACCGGGATCAATAGCGATAGTTGGTTTCATTCCCGCCGGGGAAGATAATAATAATTCTCGTAAATTGGCTTCAAAAGTTTGAATGGATTCTATATCGGCATAAGTTTTGCGATCTGAACGAACTTCACTCGTTAGAGAGGTTTTCATTAAACGATTAAACGCATCTTTAATCATCCCTTGATAAAATTTTCTCACTTCTGCGGTTTTGGTTTTAATTTCCTGGGATTCTAAATAAGTGAGAACAAAATCTTCGTCAAATTCTAAATCCACTTTGAGAATGCCTTCGGATTCTCCGCGAAATAGAGCTAATATATTATGAGGTTTAATCTCTGTTGCTTTTTCCCGAAAGGTGCGATACATTTCAAACTTGGTTGAACCTTCGGGATAGTCTTCTTTAACCGAGGAAACAAACACGCCTTTGTTCATCAAATATTCTCGTAAATAAGCGCGATATTCGGCTTTTTCTGAGACTCTTTCTGCTAAAATATCAGAAGCACCTTGCAAGGCATCTTCGACGGTTTTAACGCCTTTTTCCTCGGAAATATAGTCAGACGCTGCTTTTTCTAAGGGAATAATTGGGGCTTTGGGAAGGTTCAAAGAGGCGATTAACTCTGCTAGAGGTTCTAAGCCTTTTTCTTTAGCGGTTGTGGCGCGAGTGCGGCGTTTAGGTTTGTAGGGAAGATAGAGATCTTCGAGTTCGTTTTTGAGTAGAGTTGATTGAATTTTAGCTTGCAGTTCATCGGTGAGTTTTCCCTGATTTTCGATAGCTTCTAAAATGAATTTTTTGCGATCTTCGAGTTCGCTTAAATAGCTAAACCGTTCGGAAATATCTCGCAGTTGGGTTTCATCAAGGGAACCTGTTCTTTCTTTCCGATAACGGGCGATAAAGGGAATGGTTGCACCTTCGGAAAATAGTTCTAAGGTGTTTTCAATTTGATCGGTTTTTAGGGAGAGTTCTTGAGCGATTGTTTGAGGAATATTCAGCATTATTTTAACAATATATTAACTTTTGTAGGATAATCGGTTTAGGCTTTTCCAATCATGTTAGCAACAATTTTAGCTGAACTAATTACTCCTGGTATTCCAGCACCGGGATGGGTTCCAGCACCGACAAAATATAGATTTTTGATATCTTCGCTGAGATTGTGAGGGCGGAACCAAGCTGACTGCATGAGGGTGGGTTCAAGGGAAAAGGCACTTCCTTTATAACTGTTGAGGGTATCTTGAAAATGCAAGGGATCGATGGAATGTTCTGTAACAATATGTTGGGATAAGTTGGGTAGATAATGGTGTTCAAGGAATTGAATAATTTTATCTCGGTAAAGTTTTGCTGTGGTTTTCCATTCTATTTTAGCATCTAAATTCGGAACTGGAGACAACACATACCAACTCTCACATCCAGCCGGTGCAAGAGAAGGATCTGTCGCGGTTGGACGGTGTAAATACAAGGAAAAATCATCAGCTAAATGCTTTAGATGAAACAAATCGTTCATTAATTCTTTATATCTTGGCCCCATAATAATTTCGTGATGTGCCATCTGTTCATAACGTCTATTTGTGCCGAAATACAAGACAAATAACGAAATAGAGTAACGCATTCGTTTAATTTTTTTATCGGTATATTTGCGACGAAACCGAGGTTTAATTAAGTTTAAATACGTCCAAGCAACATCCCCATTACTGACAATCGCATCACCACTCAATACATCACCCCTTGTTAAAGCAACTCCTGTCGCTTTTTGGCTTTTATCATCCATCAATATTTCAGAAACTTCTGTATTCAGTAACAGTTTACCCCCGATTTCTTCAAAGATTTTTACCAACGCGGAAACGAGCGATCCGGTTCCTCCCATCGCAAACCATATCCCAAATTTTTGTTCTAATTTGTGAATCATGGCATAAATTGAGGTACTTTGAAAGGGATTTCCCCCAATTAATAGGGGATGAAAACTAAACACTTGTCGCAAGCGATCATCTTTGATATACTGATTCACAAATCCGGCAACCGATTTATAAGATTGTAACTCAATCATATCCGGTGCAACTCTCAACATATCGCCTAATTTGCTAAAGGGTTGAGTCATTAACGGTAAACCTTTTTCAAAGACCTTATTCGCCCCTTGACAAAAACGCTGATATCCGGCAACATCTTCAGGGTTAAAGCTTTTAATTTGCTCGATTAAATCTTCTGGATTATCATTATAATGAAAAACTGAACCATCCGGAAATCTAACATTATAAAAAGGGTTTAACTTAACCAGCTTTAAATAGTCTTCCGTTTTTTTTCCCGCTATTTCAAATAACTCGTGGATCAGATAGGGAGAGGTTAGAATTGTTGGCCCGCCATCAAAGGTAAACCCATCCTGTTGATAGACATAAGCCCTTCCACCCGGGCGATCGCGTTTTTCTAAAATTGTTACTTGATGTCCTTGGGATTGCAGTTGAATGGCTGCAGCGAGTCCACCAAAACCACTCCCAATTACAATAACTTTCATAGGGGATTCAATAAAAATATAGGATCTAAATTTTGAGATCAATTTTAACAATTTGTGCAGCAGGATTCAACAACTTGTATGATTAATTTAAACCCGATCACCAAAATCTGCAATGAAAAATTGGAATCAATGGTGTCTATTATTGACGGTATGCTGTTTGTCCGTGCAACTGCTAATATCTTCTCCGGCGTTGGCTTCTATTCATCGCTATCCTGAAACTGAAAATCAGGTGATGTATCGTTCTAAACAAAGTTTACGCGATCGCCAGGATTTATCTTGGCAAGTGATATTATTTAAACGGGTAAAATTGGGTCAAGTTCAAGAAATTCATTTACGACTGGTGGGGTTTCCAGGTTTAACAGAGTTTGCCCATCGGGAACCTTTAAGCCTAACAACCCCAACGGGAAACACTTGGCTGGCTGAAGATGTCGTTGATTTATCTCTACCCAAAAATGTGGGAGAATATGATGTCTTTAATATTTTGCTAAACATTGAAAATGATATTCCTCTAGAATTAGCCTTACCTTTAGCCGAAACTAAAAGAGTTAAATTACCTGTTCCGCCCTATGTTGTGAAAGAGTGGCGAAAACTGTTAGACTTAAATGAGTTCTCCTATCAACTTTCCGGGAATTTGTCGTTTTAGCCTTAACTCAGTGTTCAATGAAAATCACCCAAACTTTAACCTATTTGATTCTAATTTTAACCTTTGCCCTGTTAACCTTTACTTCTCCGGTGAAGGCGGATGATCTGAGTAATGGGGGTAAAATTTTTGACCGACAATGTGCAGGTTGTCATGCAGGAGGGGGTAATATTGTTAGATGGGGTAAAACCCTCAAGAAAAACGCATTAACTCGAAATGGATATGATACCCTTGAGGCAATTTCTTACTTAGTTACAAATGGCAAAAATAATATGCCAGCTTATAAAGAGCGTTTAACCCCAAAAGAAATAGAAGATGTTTCTGAGTATGTCATCAAACAAGCGGAGAAAAATTGGCAATCCTAGCAAAAATTCCTGAATTTTACGAGGCATAAATTAAAGAAACTAACGTTTTTAAGTCAGGAACTTCTAAGTCGGGTTTAGCCGTTGCGGGTTTAGTCGCGGATCCTGCTTTCCCCTGTTGTCGGTTCACCCAAACCGTTTTTAAACCAAGTTGTTGAGCGGGGACAATATCGTGATAGACACTTTGAGCAACGTGTAAGAGTTGATCAGAAGAAAGTCCTATTTTTTCGAGCGTGAATTGAAAATTTCTCAAGCTGGGTTTATAAGATTTTACCTGTTGAGCGGTAACAATTTCATCAAATTCTACTTGTAATTGTTCAGCGGTTTGAGCAAACAAATCATCATCAATATTAGAAACAATCACTAAACGATATTTTTGTTTTAAAGCTTTTAGTGATTCTATTGTATCAGGAAAAGGTTGCCAATTTTGAATCGACATCCACAAACTCTCCAACTCAGAAATCGTCGGTTCAAATTCTAATTGTTTGCCCAATTTTTGAATGACTGAGCGTAAAATATCCTTATAGCTTTGATATTCACCCGCTTCAGCAACCGATTCAAATTCTGCAAACCATTCTAACAGTTGTCGTTCATCGCAATCAATTTGATGAGCCAAAACCAATTGTTTTAAAACTGGAGTAATTCCCGCTTCCCAATCGATTAAGGTTCCGTAACAGTCAAAACTTAAAGCCTCAAACTGATTGAAATTTAGCACTCTAATTTCCTCTACTTTAATTTTTCCCAACCCGCCCCAATCTAAGGTTAAAAACGGGCTAAGATATGAAAAATTAAAATAAACTTCTTCCAGTCACAGATAAGCCTTCAACGGTGATAGAAGGAGTACAACAGGAGCCATTCCAGTCCGCATCCTCTCCCACTGCAATCACCCGTTTAAGAGCGGTGTAAACATTTCCAGAAACCATCGTATTCTTAACTCGGCCGACAATTTCGCCTTTTTCAACACGATAGCCCAAATCCACATTGATCGAAAAATCCCCACTAATTCCGGCTCCCCCTCCTAACATTTGATCAATAATTAATCCCTGATCTAGATTTTGAATTAAATCTTGCAAAGATCCCTTTCCCGGTTTAACTAATAAATTAAATAAACCCGGAGTCGGATAACTATTTAAACCCGCTTTAAATCCATTTCCTGTTGTACCACTCCCTAAAACTCGACCTGTAGTTAAATCAGTATAAAAGAGTTGTAAAACGCCATTTTCAATAAAAACAATTGGGCGAGTTTGTATTCCTTCATCATCAAACGGACAGCTAAACGGCCCTTCATCCGGCGCCTGATAAATTGTCAAAAGCGATGACATCACAGAGGTTCTCAGGCGATCGCTCCAAGGCGAAGCCCTCTCTAGAACTTGTTTTCCATTCAGGGCCGCCGCAACAGTTCCCCACAGCATATCTGCGGCTTTCGCCGTGAACAAAATCGGCACCCGACCCACTGGCGGCGTCACATTTTCTTTCGCCCAATTCAAGCGTTTTAAGATGCGTTCCGCGATCAAGGCTGGATCAAGGGTTCCTCGCTGGGTTTGACCGTCTGAGATGCTGAGAAAGTCATCTCCGCGCACCCACTCAGTTTCCAGATAACCACTGAGAGTCGTATCGGTGTAGCCCGAGTCTAAGCCACGAGAATTCACCAAACGGGTTGATTCGATTTCACAGTCCCACTCAGCGCTACAGAGAATTTCCGGATACTCCTCTCGAATTAAAGCGATCGCCTCTCGCCCCCATTCGATCAGTTGTTCAACTTCAACGGTTTCGCCTAAATTGGGATAATGTTTATTAATCGAAGTCGCTGTCAGTTCAATCGTTTCCGGTTCATTCAGATGACTGAGGGCGATCGCACGTTCAACCAACTTTTCCGGTTCTACAGGGCCATGAGCCACAGCCAAACCCGGACACCCATCTCGCCAAAGCCGTAAGGCTGTTCCCCCGGTTTGAATACTTTCGAGTTGTTTTAGGCGGTTGGCTTCAAAAAAAATCGGTCTTGATAAAGATTGCGACTGAAAGACCTCAGCAGCCTCGGCGCCGGCTAATGAAGCCAACTCCAAAAGCTGTTCGGCAGATTGGTCATGGGTCATAAACGATGGTCATCGCACGGTGTTCATCGTTCCATCCTACCTTGTGGTGAGTCACTTCTACTCATTTGGATCTTCAGAGTTATATGATTTAACCCTTAAAACACTGAGATAGGAAGAAATAGTTTGTCTCTTTGTGGTATAAGAGTTGAACGGTTTAAATGTTCATAAAACTATCTTCTCGGAGAGAGAAAGCCGTAATATTATTTAGAATGGCTAAAGGTTGATCTTGTTCGGGTAAACGCAGGAGAGTAGATGTCCCATTTTGGACAATTTCTAAATCGTTAAACGTGATATTGTTTTTGAGAACAATTAAATCTTCGCCGATTTGAAAATCTTCAATCGTATCAGTGCCACCATTAACTGCAATCACAAAATAATCCCGACCTTCTCCCCCAATTAAAGTATCATTCCCTTCATCCCCAAACAGCCAATCTTCTCCCGGCCCTCCTTTTAAGATATCATTATCTTTTCCGCCATATAAGGTGTCATTTCCCTCGCCTCCATAAAGAATATCACTCCCCCGATTTCCACTCAGGAAGTCATCGCCATTTCCCCCAACTAAAGTATCATTTCCACCCAAACCTAATGGATCTGCATTATCTCCAAATAGAGTATCATTTCCGTCATTTCCACAGAGTTTATCATCTCCTAAATCACCAAAAATTAGATCATCTCCGTCGCCTCCAAAAACAAGATCATTGTCTTTTCCTCCATAAATAGTATCGTTTCCATTCCCTCCCATCAGGGTATCATCATTCTGATTTCCAGCGATGAAATCATCTCCATCCCCTCCCCAAATCATATCTTTTCCACCTTCAGTGGAGTTGGGGTCATTGGTATCACCAAATAAAGTGTCATTACCATCATCCCCAGACAGGGTATCATTTCCATGATCTCCCCAGATTAAATCATTATCTTTTCCACCATGAATAAAATCATCTCCCTTACCCCCATAGATAGTATCTTCCCCTTGACCTCCTTGAATTAAATCATTACCTTTATAGCCAAATAAAACGTCTTTTTCTTCCGTGTCACCCACCGGATATTCACTGCCATTAGACCCAATCAACGTATCATTTCCATCATCGCCATAGAGGGTATCATTCCCTTCATCACCAAAGATTAAATCGTCGTCTTTTCCGCCATAAATAATGTCATCCCCTTCACCTCCCATGAGTACATCTTCACCCTCATTTCCGGAGAGGAAATCATTTCCAGCGCCACCACTCAACCAGTCGCGTCCGTTGGTATCACGAATTGCAGAAAATTCATCATCTCGACCCCCTAATAAGGTATCATTTCCAGGCCCTCCAATCAAGGTATCGTTACCAATATCGCCGCGAATATAATTATCACCCTCTCCTCCTTCTATCCAGTCTTGACCCTCCATTCCGATGAGGGTATCGTTACCACCAAACCCGAAAATTGCTTCATTTCCTGAGTGGCCAGTGAAAATATCATCATCTTCGCTTCCACTCCAAGATATCTCCATTATTTTAGCAATATTTATATTGAGTTTTGGACGAGAGGGAAAGGAAATTGCTTCTAATTCTGGAATAACTAAACATCCACAACTCGATTTTTTTTCTACTGGGTTAGCTGTTGGTGAGTCGTTGTTGTCTCCATCATCACTGCGGGGAATAGTGGTGTCATCTGTATTTTCTCCACTATTAATAGGAGGAATAACCGGAGTTTCGGTATCAGTTTCTCCGTTATCCGTTTCTCCACTATCAACCGGAGGAATAACCGGAGTTTCGTTATCGGTTTCCCCGTTATCAGTTTCTCCACTATCAACCGGAGGAATAACCGGAGTTTCGTTATCAGTTTCCCCACTATCAACCGGAGTTTCGTTGTCAGTTTCTCCGTTATCAGTTTCCCCACTATCAACCGGAGGAATAACGACGGGAGTTTCGTTATCAGTTTCTCCGTTATCAGTTTCTCCACTATCAACCGGAGGAATAACCGGAGTTTCGTTATCAGTTTCCCCGTTATCGGTTTCCCCGTTATCAGTTTCCCCGTTATCAGTTTCCCCGTTATCAGTTTCTCCGTTATCAGTTTCCCCACTATCAACGGGAGGAATAACGACTGGAGTTTCGTTATCAGTTTCCCCGTTATCAGTTTCCCCACTATCAACAGGAGGAATAACGACGGGAGTTTCGTTATCAGTTTCCCCGTTATCAGTTTCTCCACTATCAACCGGAGTTTCGTTATCAACCGGAGGAATAACCGGAGTTTCGTTATCAGTTTCCCCGTTATCAGTTTCCCCGTTATCACTTTCTCCGTTATCAGTTTCCCCACTATCAACAGGAGGAATAACGACTGGAGTTTCGTTATCGGTTTCCCCGTTATCACTTTCTCCGTTATCAGTTTCCCCACTATCAACCGGAGTTTCGTTATCAGTTTCTCCGTTATCAGTTTCCCCACTATCAACCGGAGGAATAACCGGAGTTTCGTTATCAGTTTCTCCACTATCAACCGGAGGAATAACCGGAGTTTCGTTTCCCTCACCCTCTTCATCGCTAATTTCAGGCGGAATTTTAATATCTGTTTGGATAAATATTTTTCCGGCTGAAATCAAATCTAAACTCCCAATATGCTTACCTCTTGAGTCTTTTTCTGGAGTGTTTCGAGGGAATTTAGTGTAATCAACTAAATCATAACTTTCGTCAACATCAGTGGCGAAAAGAGAAAATCCGTAGAAGGTTTGATTCTCAGAAATTTTCAAATCTGCATAGCTGATAAACACCCCTGCTATGGCTTGGCTTTCCTGTAAAAAACGGCTTGAAATTAAGTTGGCTTCGCCGAAGTCTTTTCTCAGAACTTCAGCTTTAATTGAATGAGATGATTGACCCCAACGATCAGCACCAACAGTTATCAATGTACCATATTTAATCGGGTTTCCTTGTTTATCAATTTCTAGAATAGGAGCGATTTTAAATGGATCATTCCCATCTCTTTCCAACAGTAAAAATCCAATTTTATCCAAGATTTCTTTGGGACTAAATAATCCATTGGTTGAGACTAAATCTACTCTTTCAATATTATTAACATTTCCGTCTTTATTACCTGTATTGGCAAAAAGGTTATCCGTTCCTCGATTAATAACATTACTCAGTAACGTTTCTTCCATTGTTTTTACAACAGAAGGCTTTAAAGATACCTGACTTTCGCTTCTATTTTTATATTCAAACCAAAGAACTTGTCTTTCTCCTTTGACTTGATTATTATCAACTCGCTTGATATTAACCTGATCTATAAAAGACAGTAAATCATAGGTTTCATTATTATGATTCGTAAACCCTTTGATAATCAGGTTATTTTCTTCTCCAACCTGAAAATCATAATTGAATTTATTTCTTGTGGGATTAAGCGTGTTAGCTATATATTGATCTTCCGTAGTTTCAGGAAGATTTTCGTAGACAGCAATGATATCTTTAATAGGTGTAGCCATGGTGATGCACTCCAGTTGAATTATGAACTATTAATCAGATGAGGGTTAAGCACACTATTCGAGGTAAATTGAATATTTCTTGTAGGTAGCTTAAAGCGACGAAATTTATATTGAGTCTCAAAGAGTAAAAATTGACTCAGTAAGTCTGTTTGAGTCTCAGTATTTTTTCGGACGCCTGTAATAACTCTAGTGTAATTTACACAAAGATGAATGTCTGTATTTTCTCGGTATCTTTACAGGATTTTTACAATTTAAATTTTTTTCTAAAAACTGATATAAAATATCATTAAAAATTGACCCAAAATCGATATTAAGTGTTATACTTAGCTTAATACCTGGCTCACTCAAAAAATTTTATGGATAAAGGCTTGATGGTCTGTTGCTCTCTTTTCTATAAACAAAACTTAATCCAGGTATAAGCTAGACTTGTGGGCGCGATATTTCAGGGAAAATACTGTATTTATGATCACTTGTTTCATCCGTAAAAATACATAAATTTAACTTTGTTTTCAAACTTCAAATTTTTAGCTCAAAAAGAAACAGGTTTTCATCAATTTTTTCTAGGTTCTGTTTGGGGGATGAAGGGAAAGGAAAAAGCGAAAAAAAAGACACTCGCTTGAAGTGTCTCTATATTCTGTTCGTTTGCGTCTGTCTATCAACCAGCTTCCACCTGTCGCACCACCGTTAACGCCGAATAAGACACCCCCGCAGTTCCCTCTCCTGGGTGGGTACAGTCTCCCACCAACCATAACTGTTTAAATGGGGTTCGGTTCGCAAACCCGAAGGGGCCAAATGTCGGTATGCGTTGACCAATTCCTCCAACCACACCCTGATCCCGTGCTGTAAAATAAGCAAAGGTTCGAGGTGTAGCCGCTTCTTGATAAACCAGCGTTTCTGGAGTGAGGTGAAAATAAGAACTCAAGCGAGCGATCGCATTTTTGGTATATTGTTGTTTAAAAGCATGATAATCTGAGCAACTCCACCATTGGTGAGTATCGGTAAAACTCGAAGCAATAATAGTCGCTTTTCCTGCGGGTGCGCGTCCATCACCCGGATGACTCACCGAAACAAACAGAGAATTATTCTCCCCAATTAACTGATCATAATCATAGAAAAATTGCAGATGAGGCGGGCATCCAGTCGGAATTGCAGATTCTTCCACTCCTAAATATACCACAAAAGCACCGGAAGCGGGAGGCAATTGATCCACTCGCTGTTTATAACCCCATTGTAGAAACTGAGAAAAAGTTTGAGGTTTAGAGTTCCCCATTCCTGTTAATTTTACTAAATTCTGAGTCGTTACATTGGCAATAATAAAATCAGCCGTTTCTCGCCAAACTTCCCCAGTTTTCTGATTTTTAACTCGCACTGCGGTTGCTATTCCCTTTTCAGTTTCTATAGCTTCAACAGTATGACGCATTAATAGTTTACCGCCATCTCGTTCTAAAGCTTCTACCAGGCGATCGCTCAACACTTGCATACTCCCTTGTAAATGATACAACCCTTGTGGTTCTTGAGAAACCCCTAAAGCAGTTGCAGCATATAATAGTGCTGTTTCTTCAGTATCCACTTGAGAATAAAGTTTAAGCTGTAGATCTAAAAACGTTTTTAACCGTAAATTATCATTCAATTTAAACAGACGCAACGCATCAGCAACCGTCATAAAAGTAAAGGGAAACGTGATAGAAGTATCCAGACGCAGGGCTTGAACCAGTTGCCAAAAATCCCAAATATTACGAGGGGGTAACACCGGATCTCGTCCTTGAAACCGCCAACTCGCTTGAAATAATTGGTTCATTAATTGCCAAAACGCTTCACTTCCGGGAAACTGTTTTTGACGTTCAATGTTCCATTTTTGCGGATCTCGCCAAACATTAATAGGTGAGGTTTCATGGGGAAGAAATACCGCACAAGCCGGATCACAAGGAGTTGCTTCCGGAAGCGAGATCTGGAGTTCCTCAAAAATGCGATAATGTATACCACCCGGTTCAAGTCCCGCCACTTGAGTCGCACCCACATCAAAGGTAAACCCCTGGCGTTTGAAGGTCGAAGCACATCCCCCAGGGACAAGGGCTTGATCAAAAATGAGAACTTCATAGCCCCGATGGGCCAGTAATGCGCCTGCGGTGAGTCCCCCAATACCCGCCCCAATGACGATAACTCGAGGTTTTGACTGATTTCTATGAACCCTTGACATGGATAAACTTAATATTTCTTAACGTCTTCTATCATAATTCATCTTTCGGGGTTCGGACATCTCCCCAACTCCGGTGAGAGGCTGCTAAACTAACAGTTACTCGCTGTTTAATAACCAAAAGTGTTTTATGTCCTCAGCGAAAGATTTAGACTATTCGCCAACTCCAGAGTCCGAGGAAATTGCTATTCCTCCTTGTGATTTATATAGTGAGGAACCGCCATTGGAAAGTTATCTACATCTCAAACAAATTTTGTTATTGTTATCGGGTTTAGAATGGTTTTGGCGAGATAAAAATGATTTCTTTGCAGGCGGAAATCTGACGATTTATTATAGCCCTCGTCAGATCAAATCCCAAGATGTTAGAGAGCCTGATTTTTTTGTTGTATTAGGAACTGAACGCAAACCCCGTAAAAGTTGTGTGGTTTGGGCCGAAGACGGAAAATATCCAAATCTGATTATTGAGTTACTTTCAAGTTCGACAGCGAAAGTAGATAGAGGAGAGAAAAAGCTCATTTATCAAAATACATTTCGCACACCGGACTATTTTTGGTTTGATCCGCATACTTTAGAGTTTCAAGGGTTTCATTTAGTTGATGGAGAATATCAAAACTTACAACCGAATGAAAAAGGATTGCTTTGGAGTCAGCAACTGCAATTGTGTTTAGGAGTTTCTCAGGAACAGTTGAGATTTTTTACCCCGGAAGGGGAATTGATTTTAAGTCCTGAAGAAACAGCAACGACAACTCAAGAACAGTTAGACATAGAACGACAAAAAAATGAAAAGTTAGCGGCAAAATTACGAGAGTTAGAGATTGATCCTAAGACTCTATTGTAATTTTTTTCTGAGCAATCAATTTAGGTTCAGGAAAGGCGAAAACGACCTTTTCGAGCCTGAAGCCAGGTTTTGAGATCGAACGGTTTAATTTTCTGTAAATTCTGTGAAGCAATACTGTAGCAGCAATCTCAGTAAAAATCCGTTAAACTATGAAAGCATTAATAGAGCATCTCAGAGTAAAAGGATGATTCAAGCAGAATAATCCGGTTAATATTGAGTAATGTCTTAAACCTTGCTGAAGATAAAAGGCAAGCGTCTTAAGATAGAGAATGAAAAACAATGTGGGATAGCCGCCAATGACCTCAACCTTAATTCAACCCATTACCAGCAGTCGTCCGATCAATGCACCAACGGTACATCGGCTCTCCAACGGTCTCACAATTGTAGCAGAACAGTTACCTGTAGAAGCAGTGAACCTGAATGTGTGGCTGAATGTGGGTTCAGCTAATGAACCGGACAATATCAACGGTATGGCTCATTTTCTCGAGCATATGGTGTTTAAAGGAACACCGCAACTCGAAATGGGAGAATTTGAGCGACTCATCGAACAACGGGGAGCGGTCACAAATGCAGCAACAAGTCAAGACTATACCCACTATTACATTACAACAGCGCCTCACGATTTTGCCGAGTTAGCCCCTTTACAACTCGATGTGGTTTTTAATGCCAGTATTCCCGATCATGCTTTTGAACGGGAACGGTTTGTGGTACTCGAAGAAATTCGCCGTTCCGAAGATCATCCCAGTCGTCGTTCATTCCGACGAGTCATGGAAATGGCATTTGAGCGCCTTCCTTACCGACGTCCAGTGTTAGGGCCATTTGAAATCATTGAGCAAGTCACCTCCCAACAGATGCGAGATTTTCATCAATCTCATTATCAACCCTGTTCTACAACAGTAGCTGTGGTTGGGAATTTACCTGCGGATACATTGATTGAAATTGTCGAAAATTCGATGAATGATATCAATCTTCAACCCGACAAAGCAACAACCGTTGCACCTCAGACGGCGAACTTAACGCCCGAAGTGAGTTTTAATGAAATTGTCCGCCAGGAGATGATTGATGAGCAACTAACCCAGGCTCGACTGATCATCGTTTGGCGGACTCCAGGATTAAATCAACTCGATGAAACCTATGCCCTTGATATTCTCGCAACCATTTTAGGTCAAGGACGAACCGCCCGTTTAGTTCAAGATTTACGGGAAAATCGGGGTTTAGTTTCGTCAATTTCCATTAGTCATATGACTCAATCTCTACAAGGTGTGTTCTACATTTCGGCTCGGCTTCCTGTAGAAAATATAACAGAAGTAGAAGCCGCAATTGTTCAGCATATCGAACGCATTCAAACGGAGTTAATCTCCGAAGCCGAAATTGCTCGTATTCGCACTCAGGTTGCCAATCGTTATATTTTTGGGAATGAGACACCCAGCGATCGCGCAGGATTGTATGGTTATTATCAGTCTGTTGTGGGAGATTTAACAGTCGCTTTTAACTATCCGGCTCGCATTCAAGCCATTACAGCAGAAGATTTACAAAGTGCGGCTCAAAAATATTTATCACCAACCGCTTATGGAGTGACAATTCTTAAACCCATGATTTAAGTTGATCGAGACACAGTAGCCCAGTTATTGTAAAAATAGGAGAACCATTTTTCTCCCGATCCCAACTCTATCTCCCGACAGGAGATTCTAACCATGACTAGGACAGCGCAATCACCCTACACCAACGAACAAACAACGGCCTGGCTGCGTGGATTATTAACTTTAGCTTGGGCTGATGGACAGTTTGATGAAACCGAACAGGAAAAAATTGTTTCTGTCACCCATGAACTGTTAGGTACGGATACCGATGTATCAACCCTAGAACCCATTTCACCGGATGAGTTAGCAGCTTGTTTAGGAAAAGGAACAAAAATCGCAGATGATTTTTTGAAAACCGCAGTAATGGTGGCTCTAGCCGATGGCGTTTACTCGGTGTGTGAAGATGATCTGATGCACCAGTTTTGTAAGGCTTTGGATCTCAATGATGAGGTTTTGAAGTCTCTACGTCATACCCTAGAAGATCTGGAAGCTCAAACCCAAAGTCCCTCGGGGGCGAGTTCTTCTCTCAAACCACCAGAAGATCATCAGCTTGATGTTTTACATCCGGTGAAACATTGGCTAGATGATTGGGATGTTCATGATCCGAAGGTGGCTCATTTTATCTGTAAGATGGTTCCTCCCCAATGTCCTTTTGAACGAGATGTGACTTTATTTGGTCGCAAAATTGTTCATATTCCTCCGATGTGCAAGATTAATCCTCTTTATGAACAGCTAGTGGGTTTGCGTTTTCGAGCGCTTTCCTACTTGGCTGATGATTGTCAGGAAGATATCTCGAAGTATATTTAGACCCACAGATGTCAACCTTGATCAATTAACCCGATTTGAACCGAATGTAACTTCAGTGATTGTATTCAACTGAACTAGAGCTTTAAGGAGATCTGAGGCGTTTTCTCTATGGGGAACTCACTCTAATAGAGGATCGGATTGTTTTGTCGGCGAAGCGATCACTCTACAAAGAGATTCACGCCTCAGATTTGACTAGAATATTATTTTAACAGTTGATATTGATATTGAATAATTTTACTTTGATTAAAATTTTAAAATAAACCCTGAAAGTCTATAGTTTATTTGTATCTGTTTAAAGTTTTGTATAAGCTCACCTTAAGATTTTATTAAACGATTCCAATTAAATTGACTAAAAATCCTCTAGTTCTAAAGATTTTTAATCTAATCTCAAAGACTCTAACCTATATGCTCAAAAGGATGTAAGGTTTGTGAGGTCGATTTTAAATTCCAGAAAAAAATCAAAGAGTTGACGATCGCTTCAAAAATTTCTCCTTTGATCCTTGTCAAGTTCTGTGCTTGAATGAAAAGTGTCTTCTGGTTTGCTGCTGTCAACTCACTTCTGAATCTTCAGTTGGGAAGCCAAGCTCAATCTAAGAAATTTGACCAGATGGCGGTAGCACGAAACTGGAAACCTCAAATATCTTCCTGAGTAGAAACTCAAACTCTAGCAAGGCTTCTCACCGTACAGAACGAAAGAAACGAATAACTCCAATCTATAGCAATGCAAACTGAATATAAAACAAGCCCTCAAGCACAAAACTACGGCTCTGATCCCATTGCGGTTCGAGACACCGCTCACTACCAACGCGAATATATTCAAGATTTCGTGGGAAAATGGGATCAACTGATTAGTTGGGAAGCTCGAGCCAAAAGTGAAGGAAACTTCTTCATTGATATTCTCAAAGAGCATGGCGCTCGGAAAATTTTAGACGTTGCCACAGGAACAGGATTTCATTCCATTCGTTTACGTCAAGCAGGCTTTGAAGTCGTCAGTGCTGACGGTAGCCCCGAAATGCTCTCCCGAGCCTTTGAAAATGGTCGAAATCATGGATTAATATTACGCACAGTTCAAGCAGACTGGCGTTGGCTGAACCGCGATATTCATGGTAAATTTGATGCAGTGATTTGTCTGGGAAACTCTTTTACCCATCTGTTTTCTGAACGCGATCGCCGTAAAGCCTTAGCAGAATTTTATGCAGCTTTACGCCATGATGGTTTGCTGATTTTAGATCAACGAAATTATGATGCTATCCTCGATAGTGGTTTTTCTTCCAAGCATACCTATTACTATTGCGGAGAAAACGTTAAAGCCGAACCCGAACACATGGACGACGGTTTAGCTCGTTTTCGTTATGAATTTCCCGACAAATCCGTTTTTCACCTGAATATGTATCCTTTGCGGAAAGATTACACCCGTAAACTGATGCAAGATGTGGGCTTTCAACGGATTAAAACATACGGTGATTTTCAAGAAACCTATCACCAAGATGATCCAGATTTCTTTATTCATGTAGCTGAAAAGCAATACGAAAATGAGGATAAAGAAAGCCGAAAAATGACTTATTCAAACACAGTTGATACGGCTCGTAATTACTACAACAGTGATAGTGCAGATGCTTTTTATGCAAGTATTTGGGGTGGAGAAGATATCCATATCGGGATTTATCAAAGCCAAGATGAACCCGTATTCGATGCAAGTCGCCGCACTGTTGAACAAATTGCTTCCCGTCTCAAACTCAATGAAAATAGCCGAGTTTTAGATATCGGTGCAGGTTACGGAGGTGCCGCTCGTTATCTGGTAGAAAAGTTTGGCTGTCATGTCACTTGTTTGAATTTGAGTGAAGTTCAAAATGAACGCAATCGTTTATTAAACCGAGAACAGGATTTCAGTTCAAAAATTGATGTAGTTGACGGGAGTTTTGAAGATATTCCCTTAGATGATAATAGCTTTGATCTGGTTTGGTCACAGGATGCTATTTTACACAGTGGAAACCGGACTTTAGTTCTCAAAGAAGTCTATCGAGTTCTTAAGTCCCGGGGCGAGTTAATCTTCACCGATCCCATGCAAAGTGATGACTGTCCGGAAGGGGTGCTACAACCTGTTTATGATCGGATTCATCTAGAGTCTTTAGGTTCTATTGGATTTTATCGCAAAGTGGCGAAAGCAACAGGATTGGAGGAAATCGAGATTATCGATCTTTCTGAACAGTTAGTCAACCATTATAGTCGGGTTCTCAAAGCCGTTGATGAAAATTATCAAGAAGCTGTTGAAAGTTGCGGTGAAGACTATATCGAACGGATGAAACTGGGTCTTAATCATTGGATTGAATCCGGAAAAAAAGGGTATCTAAGTTGGGGAATTTTACATTTTCGTAAAAAATAATTGAGCCGATTCATTTCGGGTTAATTAAAAAATGGGGAGGGGTTTCATAACCCCCCTATCAATTCCCCCACAGTTGAACTTTCTTTGAGAAATACTGTTTGAAAATTAGACGCTGTAGCGATCGCCTTTTAGAGATCAACCGATTATTTTGATGATCTCAACCCGGGAGTTGAGGATTGGTGTATAGAAAAAGCGTTGAATCAAACTGTACTATCCATCAACTCAAACTCCCTTGAAAACTTTACATTCGTGTGAGTACAGAAACCTTACTAATCTTCTCAGCATCTAAACCTTTCAGTTCATCAAGATGTAACCATCCCTCTTTGACTAACTGAGCAAAGGTAAAAATCAACAGAGAATCTCTGTGATCATACTTACCATCAATATCATGTCTTCTGCCACTTAAAAAATCGTGGAGAAGCCAAATCTCATCAAGCTTTGTAATCTCACTTGCTTGTTCTCGAACCACTTTGATTAAAGCCGTAATTTCTCGCTGATAAGCTTTTTCAAACGCCTCCCGAGCAATTTCTTTCTCGGCTGTAGACCACTCTATCTCATTCACGGGTATCATCAAACCTAAAATATGTATAATCATCCATATTAACCGATGACAGGGTTTCCCTCCAAATAAAAGAGCGTCCTTTGTACTCAGACGCTCATCCCAAATTAAACAGTATTTTTGCCTAATTTTTTTCTAACGAGCTAAGTTTAATAGCTCTTTGGGAGAAGCCAGTAAATCAATTGCCACGAAGAAAATCTTATTTTCAGCATTCAGTAAAAAGCGCCAGGCAATATTCATACCCACACCTGCACCGAACCAGGGAGTTTGCACTTTACCTGTGACTTTAATTTGAGTATAACCATCGTCAGCAGGCTCAGAAACGCCCCGCTCTGGGATTAACTTCAGATTTTGACATTCTTCTTGGAAAAACCGCAGAACCGCTTCTTTTCCTACAATAGGTCGGCGGAAAGGAGGCTGCAACGCCCCATCGGGTGCAAATAACTCAATTAACGCATTGAAGTCATTCGCATTCAAATTATTCATGTATTCCAATATAGTGGAATTAGTAACGCCTTCAATTTTGACTTGAGTTCGTTTTGCCATATCTGTCGGAGGAGTAACAGGTTCAGCAACACGGGTGTAACTGCCTAATTTGCTGGTGTCAAACCCCATATCGACAACGGCATTCCGCAAAACCGTAATTTGTTGACCCGACTCTAAACTGCGAATAGCTTGTAACACCGCCGAGGCATTTGCAGAAAGTTGATAGCCTTCAGGAATGGGGGCTACAAGTCCCTGATCCATCCATTGTCCAAGCTGATACCAGAAACCGAGTTTAATATTCGCAGACCAAGTGGCATAGGTGCGGCAAATTTGGGTATCTGCACGGTTTGCCAAGTCGCACATGATCTGGGATTGTTCTTGTGGTCCAGAGTTCCGAATTTCGTTGAGTGTAAGCTCTGCAAACTGCATATTTGCCGCTCCAGGTGCCGCAATGGTAATGGTTTTGCCCATTTCCAGATAAGCAAACCAAATCAAAGCCAATTGGTCTTCAGCATTTAGCTGAGTAAATCGAGCAATGGTAGCGGGTACGGTATCGGCCGCTAACGTGTTTGGAAAGATGTTGCGGGCTGAATCGATTGTAAATGGCATAAATTACCTTTTCAAAGTCTACGAAAGGTTTAACTCAATGCTTGTTATCGCAGGTGTGATCAAACCCACCTTTAGAATAGGGGAATATGGTACACCCAAACATAAAGAATTCAAATTTGGGGTTAAGCATTTTTTATGGCCATCCGTCTCTAGGCTTTGGCCTTTCTTTCTGACTGATTTTGATTTGTGAATAACAAAAAAATAACGAGTTTTAGGGTTTGGGCTTCAGGTGATCAAAATAACGGCTTTCAAGACGCACCATAACACGTCTTTACCCTATTAATATCAGGGGTTTTAACTTCTGTCAGAATATCTGTAATATACTGAATAACAATTGGTGCAAAAAGTTAGTGAGATTTTAACCAATTGGATTTATTAATCTGGACGACCAGGCCCAACAATCGATTCACCTTGTGTTTCTTTGGCTGCAAGTTCTTGATTTAGCATTAATAATTTTTCTAATATATCATCATTTTCATTTTCACGGGTAAAATGAATTCCATGAGCGTGGTGTTTTACGGGGTCAATCGCACCTTCAAAAATATTCCCAAAAATAGAAAGCCGAACATTGCTCCAATTATCGCTAGCGCAAGCATCCAACAAGGCGAGTTCTTCTGGAGTTAAATCAATGGCTTGTACAGTAGAAAACAACCCGCCATTAAAATAATTAACTCCTTTATAGCGTCCTGCGGGTGTAACTCCGGGTCGATTCATTTCTTGAAACAAACCGCCCAAAATATCATAAGAACTTCCTTTTTTATCTTTGCAATCTTGAACTAAACCGACAAATAAATTAGAGGGAAGTAAACCCCGATCTTCTGAAAACATCGCCATCACACATTGCAATAGAAATCGCTGAAGCTGTTCTTCGTTAAAGTCTCGAAATCCCGTTTTCTTTGCTCTTTCATAGATCAGTTGATACAATTCTCCCATTCTTCTAGCGGTACGTTCAGTAACAGCAACTTGGTTATTTTTAAAGACGGGAGACTGACCGACAATTTCCATAAAACTAAACGCTCCCATGCGTTGGGGAAGCTGTTCTAAAAGAACTTGATCGATGGGTTCATCGACTTGGTTTTCAAAGTCAAAAATCCAAAATTCATCAAAGTTACAAAGAATTGCATATCGGGGTCTGTTGGGAGCAATTCTCATCCAATAGCGTTCGAGTTGAGCATAGTGTTTATTGAGGTTTTCTCCTTTTGATTTCATCTCAATTAAAACACCGGAAACACCCGCACGCGATCGCCAAACCAAATCAGCAAACCCCGTTTTTCCCTTTGCACTTCCTTTCGTTAAACGGTCTTCAAATTCTGCACCAACTTCTTTCGTTCCTGAGTGTCCAAACGCCTGAAAAAACTTGATCAAAAAAGTCTGAGCCTCACTTTTTTCATCGCCTCTGAGGTGTTGCTGACAATAATTAACAAAAGACAGAAGGCTTTCGGGGGTTGCTGACATTGAATCTACTCCGGTAATTCTCCAAACTGCTGTCGATATCTTTCTAATAATTCTCGTTCTTTGTCTAATTGCTGTTGGGTTTCTTTAGCAATTTCTTCGGCAGTTTGATAACGAATTCCCTCTTGATCATACCAATAAATTGCTTCAATTTCTACGGTTCCATCTGCGTAGGCTGCGCGTCCAATTCCCAAACCGATTTCACTCATCCAAAACGGTTCGCCAATTTGAAGCTGATATTCTCCCTCAACTAACTGATAAACTTCAAAGGGAAGATGTCTGTCTCGTTGCCAATATTCGGGGTTATACACAACATAATACAACACCCCCAATTTTTGATAAATTTCCAGTTTTTTATCGTATTCTTCCCCGTAGGTTTGAGAAACAATTTCTAACACAAAGAGAGGAACAATATAGTTTTCTTCCCAAACCACATAGCTGCGGCGAGACTTCCCCTGTTTTTTGCGTTCAACCCCCAAACTCAAAAAACCATCCGGTACAACAGGAACTTGCGGACTCACTCCCGTTGTATGATAGATTGCCATATCAACCCCGAAAAACCAATTTTGGCGATCGCTCCAAATTAACTTGAGTAAAAATAATAGTAAATTGGGCAGAAAATTTTGGTCTTCATTATCCACTGGAATATCATCTGAACAAGGAAGTGCCGTACTATCAGGAAGGCGAAGTTCTGAGTTTGACTGAATCATAAATTCGCCTCAACTCACTTCCCTACTAATTTAACATACTGATGTTATAACTAACAGTAGTTTAATTCGGAAAAACTTCAATCATCATGGTATAGATTGTAATATAATTATTACTTGAATCGCCAATCTGTGCAATTGCCTCCTCATTTAGGCATTCGGGTTGAGTAAACCACCACAACCAACATTGGGTATCCAATAACAATTTCACTCTTGATCCCCTTCAAATGATGCTAAAATATCTTGGGGTAAAGGCTCATTAAAGTCTTCTGGCACGATAAATTTCCCTTATATGATTTTAATATTCACATGGCTAAAGATGCTGCCTTTCAGTTTTTGTAAATACACCAGCGCTTCGGCACTATAAAACTACGAAATCGTTAATAAATAATCCCCTATACTGCTACTTACCATGAGTACAGGGGATTTTTATGACCTAGCTAATCGTTCTACTTGTAGTAGATCAGCTAGATTGAATTAAACGGAAAACTAGAGTTGTTTCACTTCAGAAACCAACTTCGCAACCGCATCTTTAGCACTGCCAAAGAGCATCATGGTTTTATCCTTGTAAAACAGATCATTGTCTACACCCGCAAAGCCAGTATTCAAACTGCGCTTAATTACAATGGTGTGTTTTGCGCGATCAACTTCTAGAATTGGCATTCCATAAATCGGGCTTTTTTGGTCTTCCCGTGCCGCCGGGTTAACCACATCATTTGCCCCAATAACCAACGCTACATCCGTCTGTTCAAACTGAGGGTTAATGTCATCCATATCGTATAACTGCGGATAAGGAACATTTGCCTCAGCTAACAATACGTTCATGTGTCCGGGCATCCGTCCAGCTACCGGGTGAATCGCATACTTGACATCAACACCCAACCCTTCTAACATATCGACTAATTCTTTAACCGAATGTTGGGCTTGAGCAACCGCCATCCCATAACCGGGAACAATCACCACAGACCGAGCATAACCCAACATCATCGCTCCTTCCTCAGGATCAATGCTGCGAATTGACTTATCGGTTGTACCACCGCCACTTGCAGCAGCGCCGCCTGTGTCACCCGTACCAAACCCAGCAAACAGAACGTTTGTTAGAGGACGGTTCATGGCTTTACACATGATGATGGTGAGGATAATACCGGAAGCACCCACCAACGCACCTGCAATAATCAGCAGGTTATTCATCACCACAAAACCAGCCGCACTCGCCGCTAAACCCGAGAACGAGTTCAGCAGAGAGATGACAACGGGCATATCGCCGCCACCAATGGGGATAACGAATAATACCCCTAAAACCAGGGAAATTGCGACAATACCCAAAAATACGGGTAAATTGAACGGAGAGATACAAACATAGACACTACCTGCGAGAAACGCAATTAATAATGCTATGTTGAAAGGCTGTTGCAAGGGGAAAATAATCGGAGAACCGCTCATAATTCCTTTGAGTTTGGCAAAGGCAATTAATGAACCTGTAAACGTTACGCCCCCAATTAATACACCCAATACCGCCGTAATCGTTGTAGGTAAAGGAGGGGTTTGGGAAGCCGATAAAAACCGCCAAAATTCACCCACTGCAATTAAAGCTGATGCCGCACCGCCTAAACCGTTGAATAAACCCACCAGTTCCGGCATAGCCGTCATTTCAACTTTATAAGCCGTAATTGCACCAATCACTGATCCAATTACAATCCCCACTAAAATCATTTCATAGTTGAGGACTTCTTCATTCAGCAGCGTGGCAACAATCGCAATAAACATCCCAATTGCCGCCCAAAGGTTCCCACTGCGGGCAGTTGCGGGGGAACCCAACTTTTTCAGCCCAAAGAAAAATAGGGTAACAGCAACTAAATAGCTTAACTGTATGCCTGTTGGCAAAAACTCGCTCATGCTTTAGCCTCCTTTTTCTTGAACATTTGCAGCATCCGATCAGTAACGAGAAAACCACCAACCACGTTAATGGTTGCCAACACAACGGCAATTAATCCTAGAATTACAGTCACGTTCCAATCCCGTTCTCCGGCGATAATTAACGCCCCTAAAACGGCAATCCCGGAAATAGCATTCGCACCCGACATCAACGGTGTGTGCAATGTGGGGGGAACTTTAGTAATCACCTCAAACCCAGCAAAGGTTGCTAGGACAAACACAAATAATGCTGAAATCAGTGTTTCTGCTGTCATAATCTTTCTAGAAATTCACAATTCGTTGTTGCACAAAGAGCGCAGGTTTTAGCTTCAGAAGTTGGCTGAGGAAACGAGTTCAGAAGTCAGAAGTTGGCTGAGGAAAGAAGTTCAGAAGTTCAGAATGTTCTATTCCCTGTTGCCTATTGCCTATTGCCTATTGCCTATTCCCTTCTTACTGTCCCCTGTAACCTGTCCCCTGTAACCTTCTTACTGTCCCCTGTAACCTGTCCCCTGTAACCTTCTTACTGAGTCACAGCCACGCCTAAAGCATCTTTAACCCGTTGGTTGAGAATCTCGCCGTTGTGAGCCATACAAGCCCCGCTAATGATGTCATCTTCAAAGTTGAGGATCAGTTCCCCTTCTTTGGTTGTCATCAGTTTTAAGAGGGCTGAGAGGTTCTTGGCGTAAACTTCAGAAGCATGAACAGGCATCGAAGAGGGTAAATTAATTGGGCCAACAATTGTCACCCCATGTTTCAGGACATCTTTACCCGCTTCAGTACATTCACAGTTCCCGCCCTGAGAGGCTGCTAAATCAACCACAACAGAGCCAGCTTTCATCTGAGTCACCATTTCCTCTGTCACCAGTAGAGGGGCTTTTCTGCCGGGAACCTGAGCGGTAGTAATCACGACATCAGAAGCAGCAACATGAGTGGTGAGAACTTCACGAGTATGTTGTTTCGCCTTCTCAGAGAGTTCTTTGGCATAGCCGCCTTCGGCTACGGTGTCTTCTTCGAGAGTGACATCAACAAATTTCGCCCCTAAGCTTTGAACTTGTTCTTTAACTTCGGGACGAACGTCAAAGGCTTCAACCACAGCGCCCAAACGACGAGCCGTAGCGATCGCTTGTAAACCTGCGACCCCAGCCCCCATGACTAACACTTTTGCCGGACGAATGGTGCCTGCGGCAGTCGTTAACATAGGGAAATATTTCGGTAAAGTTGCCGCCGCAATTAATACCGACTTATAACCCGCTAGGTTCGCCTGGGAAGACAAGGCATCCATGCTTTGAGCGCGACTGGTGCGAGGAATCATTTCCATGCTGAAGGCTGTGATCTGACGCTCGGCTAGCTTTTGAACCAGACTAGGATTGCCTAACGGGTTTAAAAATCCGATGACAATGCTACCTTGACGGAGTTTGTCAACTTCGCTATCTTCCAAGTAGCCAACTTTCAGCACAATATCGGCTTCTCGCCAGAGAGTGGCACTATCACCAATTACTTTTACTCCGACTTCCTCATAAGTCGCATCGGAGAAAAAAGCCCGTTCACCTGCCCCAGCTTCCACCCAAACCTCAATTCCTTGTTTCACCAGTTTGGCTGCAACCTCTGGCACTAAAGCAACTCGACGTTCATCGACCTGAATTTCTTTTGCGATCGCTATTTTCATGTCATAAACTCTCCTTAATCCTTGAGTGTTTTTCAGTGAACAGTTAAGCTATTACCTGCTACTCGTTGTTTGGGTTTACAGTTTTCATCTCATCTGTAACGTGTAACCTGTAACTTAAGCTGTTCACGATTCACAGATTTAATCACAGTCATCTCTCCAATCAAATGAGTAGAAGCTTTTTCCGTTCTCTCTGCCCAACGAACAAACTCAACCTCCAATGGACACAACTCGACAGCACGCTCATTGTTGTGTCACAATAACTTTCTAACTTGCATCCTAATCTGAATATTGACTGAGCATTTCGTATCTTTAACTTGTTTTTATCTCGTTCTGCGTTTTTGAAGAAAATTTCAGTGTGTTAGAGGAGTAATTATGCGACGTTTTTTTTCCAGTCTTGCGCTGACTAGTGTTTTGATCTCTAGTCTTCCGATGATCAGTTTGGCTCAAGGTACTCCTGGAATTACGCTGTTTGGTGGCCCCGATCAAGCCAATCTGCTCAATTTTTATCTTCAAAGTGGTCGGGCGGGCCGATGGGATCGCTATCGATTGAGAATTCCTGCGAATAAACTCAATTTAGCGGTCGCATTAATTTCAATTACCTATCCGGAGTATTTTCGCGGTAGATTTGACCCGGATCGAATTGAAGTTCGAATTCAAGGCGAGTCTATCCCTTTAGAAGATGTCGTTTGGGATGCAGAAAATAACTTTATTGAGATTTATCCCTCAGAACCGATTCCTGCTGGTAATCGCATTGAGATTGTCATGTCTAATGTGAGAAACCCCAATTTTGGGGGAATGTATCACTTTAATGCCAATATCCGGACTCCGGGTGATGTTCCCCTTCTGCGCTATATCGGAACTTGGGTTTTGAGTATTGACTAAGAGTCGGGGACAGTCCATAACCAATAACAAAACGGGTTACTGAGAGTCGGGAGGATGGGCAGACCCTCCCTATACCTTCCCCTGTCTCCCATTTTTGAGTGAAGCGAGATATGTTAAAGTTAGAGATTGGGACTTTTTTTGTGGAAAGCTGGGAGTAAAAAACAATGGCTCAACAAACGTTGAAAGGAACAAACCGGAAGAAAAAAAGAGTATCCGGTTTTCGGGTGCGGATGCGAACCAAAAATGGTCAAGCCGTCATTAGAGCGCGTCGTAAAAAAGGACGTTCTCGTTTATCGGTCTAGTCTAGACACAGATAAAACAAGCGGGTTAAAGCCAATTGTACTGTTAAAATTCAGGTGCGATGTTACCAAAGGTTAACCGACTCTGGCATCCACAAGACTTTAAATCCGTTTACACTCGTGGAGTGCATCGCAAAACTTCTCACCTAACACTGAGGGCATTACGATGTTCTCCTCAAACTGAAAAACCCCCAAAAACCGATCATCCTCCGGAGCGAGCAACCCGCATCGGAATTTCGATCAGTCAAAAAGTCAGCAAAAAAGCGGTAATTCGCAACCGAATTAAACGACAAATTCGGGCAGCTTTACGGCAACTGTTACCGAGGCTGTCGAGGGGATGGGATGTGGTAGTGGTGGTAAAACCCAGAGCGCTAGAGTGCAATTCTGACAAATTTCTGCAAGAATTAGAACAGTTGTTGGTACAAGCAGAGGTAATCAATGGGTATTCGGGAGGAAACATATTATGAGGGAGGCCCCCATATCGGAGATCTACTCTTAAACATATTAATCGGATTCACGATAATAGGGTTGCCCCTGGCTGTGGGTGCAGTCGTGAGAGCCTTATGGTTGCGCTATCGTATTACCAACCGTCGTATTTCAGTCATGGGCGGCTGGATGGGAGGCGATCGCACCGATATCGTTTACTCTGAAATTGTCAAAATCGCGAAAGTGCCAAGGGGATTTGGACTGTGGGGCGATATGGTGCTGACCCTCAGAAATGGGAGTCGGTTAGAACTCCGCGCCCTGCCAAGATTTCGAGAAATCAATGATTTTATTGAAGAGCAAATGAACTTGAAAGCAAAGCAATCGACTGGAAACTAAGACTCAAAAAGATTTTTTTCAACAGACAAAAAGTCAGTTAAATCCAACTTCTTCCCAATTTTGACCAGAGTTTCAAATTTAGAAGATGAGACTCCAATCCTGCCCAAAGGGATCAAGGATTGTGTAAATTAGTGATCAAAGACTCGCAAGCAGATAGATTATCTCATAAGACGAATGGACTTTGGTATAGGTTTTCTCTCAAACAACATTATGTTGCCGATCCTGGATTTTTTCTACGGGATCGTGCCGAGCTACGGTTTAGCGATCGTAGCCTTAACACTCGTCATCCGCTTTGCTCTTTATCCTCTCAATGCTGGCTCTATCCGTAATATGCGCCGCATGAAGGTGACTCAGCCTTTAATGAAAGATCGAGTCGAGAAGATTCAGCAACAATACAAAGAAGACCCCGTCAAACAACGAGAGGAAATGAGCCGAGTCTACAAAGAACTCGGTAATCCTTTAGCGGGATGCTTCCCCTTGTTACTTCAGATGCCGATTTTATTCGCGCTGTTTGCAACATTACGAGGATCACCCTTTTCCGATGTCAACTACACGGTTGAGCTAGAAATTTTTCCCCGAGAACAGATTGAACGCATTCAACCGCAAGCCTATACCACCAAAGCGCAAAACGTATACATCGCTGATGGCGTTCATTTCTCCACTGTAGCTTTACTTCCTGGAGGAAATCGCTTGGCGGTGGGAGAAACGGCAAAAGTTGAATTAGAAACTGCTCAAGGAGAATCTTTAAAGGCTAAACTCGACAACTATCCAGACACAGAGTTAAAACAAAAATGGACGGTTGTTAAAGGCGCGGAAAAAGTTCAGATCGATGATCAAGGTAACATCGTTGCCCTAGAGTCAGGACAAGCAACCTTACAAGGTAGCTTAAAAGGAATTGCCGCAGATAAAGGCTTTTTGTTTATTGATGCTCTCGGTCGAGTCGGCGCCTTCGATGAAGATGGTGTGATTCACTGGGATATTGTCGGCATGATTTTAACCTTTGGGATTAGCCTCTATCTCAACCAAGTTCTTTCAGGACAGGGCGGGGCAGCCAGCAGTGGAAATCCTCAGCAAGATACCATTAATAAAATTACTCCGGTTCTGTTTACGGGAATGTTTTTCTTCTTTCCCCTTCCTGCCGGAGTTTTGTTATATATGCTGATTGCCAATATTTTCCAAACCGTGCAGTCTTTTATTCTGTCACGAGAACCCCTACCGGAAAACCTGCAAAAAATTGTCGAAGAAGCCAATGCTAAAACGGTGAAAGCCGCTCCGACATCAAGCGGAACCGGAAAACGAACTTCACTTCCTTTTGAACCCGGAAGTTCTAAAAAGAAAACATGATGCAAGAAATGGACGAAGATCAAATGCAACAGGGCAAAGAATGGCTAGAAGAACTCCTGAAAGTCGGGGCGCTCTCCTCAGCCGTTCAAGTTGCTCAACAAGAAGAGAGTTGCTGGTTAACCATTAACGAAATCAACCTCTCCGACAAACAAATCTCCGCCCTAACGGGTTTCAATGGTGAAGTGTTGGATGCCCTCCAATACTTGATCAATACCGTTGTTAATTTGGGGAAAGAAGAAGAGGAAAAAGCAGCCTACACTGTAGAACTCAACGGATATCGGTTCCGCCGTTACCAAGAACTCAGTGCTTTAGCTGAAAATGCAGCCCGACAAGTTCAACAAACCGGAGTTGAACTCGAGATTAAATCTCTGTCGTCGGTGGAGCGTCGCCTAATTCATAACATCTTGAAAGACAGCGAAGACATTGAAACCTATAGTCGAGGACAGGAGCCAGACCGTCGGCTCGTGATCAAGGTCAAAAGTTAGAACTATAGAAGATCAGACTTAAACCTGTTCAAGTTGCGGTCACGTTCAAGAAATAGCACGGAAAGAACGAGTTTTTAACGGTCGGGCTAGCGGTGAAGTCAAAGATCGTGACTAGAATGCTTGTAGAGACGAGCAAAGATGATGCCGAGGGTTTCTCGGTAAAAAGCCTGTCTGATCAAGCCGACAGTCCGGGGTCAGGCAGCGCAAAGTCCGTCTAGCGGTTCGACCCTGCTGCTTGAGAAGCAGCTAAGGAACGCTCACACCTGTGAGGCAGTTTCCATCGAGAAGGAACGATGCCGCGAGAGGAAGTAAACAGTAACACGGTTTGTACCGTGTTTTATAAGTTTAACAAAGCAGTAGCAGTCCTATGGATGCCATCTACATCCCTCACCTACTCAAAGCCCCTCAGCGCAGAATTGCGTTTCAGTTTGAGGAATTTCTTCCCTCACTCGAAACCTTGACCCCCGTGAGAGGCTTTTTGAGGGTGACTCATAAAACGACTTACATTGAAGTAGCGGCTCAAGCTGAAACCATCGTTACACTGGTTTGTCACAGGTGTCTCAAACAGTATAACCATCGCTTGAAAGTGGATACATCCGAAATGATTTGGTTGGATGTTTCAACGCCCTCAACACCTGTTGATACTCTAGAAATCGAAGTAAATCTCGAAGACCTTGTGGAAACCTTATCTCCCCAGGGCTATTTTGAGCCAGCAGATTGGTTATATCAGCAATTGTGTTTGCAAACTCCCTTGCGACAACTGTGTGATGGGCCTTGTGAACCGCCCCAACCCACAGCGAAACCGAACCCCGAAGAAACCGTTGATAGCCGATGGGCGGCTTTAGAAGCTCTCAAACAACAACTGTAGGGGTGTAGGTACACAATAGGCTAGATTGTTCTTGAGAATACTGCTGAAATTAATCGCCACCCTCTGAACTGATGACCCAATTTAGTGAGGAGTTGGAGTTACTCCTGCGATCGCGCTACTCCTTAATTTACATTCCTACCTTAGAAGAAGAGCGGATTGAAATGGTGATCAAACAATCCGCTAAACAACAGGGAAATCGAGCCGTTTATATTTGGGATTTTGTTGAAGGCTATCAAGAAGGCAATCCTAATGACTTGGGATTAGGTCGTCGTAATCCTCTACAAGCCCTAGAATTTGTAGAAAAACTCGCCGATTCTAGTCCGGCAATTTTTATATTACGCGACTTTCACCGCTTTCTCGATGACCTCTCCGTTTCTCGTAAACTCCGCAATCTGGCTCGACGCTTGAAGTCTCAGCCGAAAAATATTATTATTCTTTCGCCCCAGATTGCTATCCCGGATGATTTGAGTGAAGTTCTGACGGTTCTAGAATTTCCTTTACCCGATCGCCCAGAAATTCAAGCCGAGGTTGAACGGTTATTAGCCGCTACAGGACATTTACCCGATGTTCGGCAACTTGATGAAATGGTGCGATCATTCCAAGGACTCTCAATTGAACGCATCCGCCGGATTTTAGCTAAAGCGATCGCCCAAAACGGAGAACTGCGTCTTGATGATCTGGATTTAATTTTAGAAGAAAAACGACAAACGATTCGCCAAACTCAGATTTTAGATTTCTATCCCGCCCAAGAAAATATTTCTGATATTGGCGGTTTAGATAACCTCAAAGATTGGTTACTGCGGCGGGGAAGTGCTTTTTCTCAACAGGCGCGACAGTATGGTTTACCTTATCCGCGAGGCTTGTTGCTGGTCGGAATTCAAGGCACTGGAAAATCTCTCACCGCTAAAGCGATCGCACACCATTGGCATCTGCCCTTATTGCGCCTAGATGTGGGGCGGTTATTTGGGGGTTTAGTCGGAGAGTCGGAGTCGAGAACTCGACAAATGATTCAACTCTCAGAAGCCCTAGCCCCTTGTGTGTTATGGATTGATGAAATTGATAAGGCGTTTTCGGGGATGGATAGCCGAGGGGATTCGGGAACAGCGAGTCGGGTATTTGGAACGTTTATTACCTGGTTGGCTGAAAAAACCTCCCCTGTTTTTGTGGTGGCGACGGCTAATAATATTCAGGCTTTACCCCCAGAAATCCTGCGGAAGGGGCGATTTGATGAAATTTTCTTTGTGGGTTTACCGTCCCAAGAGGAACGCCAAGCGATTTTTGAAGTGCATTTATTAAAGTTGCGACCTCACAGCATTAAAAGCTATGATATCAACCGTTTAGCCTATGAAACTCCTGATTTTTCGGGAGCGGAAATTGAACAAATTCTGATTGAAGCAATGCACATTGGTTTTAGTCAAAATCGTGACTTTACCACTGAAGATATCCTAGAGGCGGCGAGTCAAATTGTTCCTCTGGCTCGTACCGCTCAGGAACAAATTCAATTTCTGCAACAGTGGGCGGCGGCGGGAAAAGCCCGACTCGCGTCTCGAAATCTGAATTTGAGTCCTCGCTTTCCATCAGAAGACTTTAAGATATAGTAATGTTTTGTTGTATCTTTAAATGTCCTATCGATCACCTCTGACAACTTCCCCTGTATCTATGAGCTTGTACAACCTTTTCAAGTTTTTAGTTGGGTTTGTGTTAGCATTTGTGATTCTTGCAGGTGCTAGTGTTGCTGCGGCTCTCTATTTTGCCGCTAGACTCACTGAACTTCCTGAACGACCCACTTTTGCTAATGATGCTCCTCCGTCGGAGCAGATAGCCAGCACCACTCCAACGGCCCCGGCTCCGACTCCCTCTCCGACTCCGGCTCCCTCTCCCCAGTTACCTGAAGGGGCTTATCGGGCTGTTGTTGTTCAACCGATTGGCTTGATTTTACGTGATAATCCCAGTCTTGAAGGGAATCGCATTGGGGGTGTTGGTTTTGAAGAAAAAGTGATTGTGTTAGAGGAAAGTGCAGATCAAAGCTGGCAGCGCGTACAGGCGCAAGAGGATAGTAACCGTGTGGGATGGGTTAGAGGTGGTAATATTGAACGAGTACAGTAGTGTAGAATTTTTGTCGCTTTTGAGTGGCTCGGTTCATTTGAATTTTGTTGAAACTTATTGAATTTTGATTCCTTAGCATATAAAAATGCGGGACTTGAATATCTTTTATTAAGTTTTAATAATTTGGGGATGAAGAGCCAACTCAATCGTAGAAAGTGTTAAGAAAGTTGGACAAAAATCAACCTTAGTTGCAATTTCCCCCGTTAAGCCTCAAGGCAGAGAGTCAGAGTGTTAGTGTTATTAGACGCATAACAAATGACTCGTTCAAACACTTCGTTTGGGGAAGAAACAAATGTACAAAAAAGATTCAAAAGGTGATCCCGTTGTTGCTGTTGTCACGGCTGGCTTGGGTGCTGGGGTCGCAACATCTTTTGCAGTTGCTCAAGGTCAAAGTCCCTTTGTTGCTTTAGGAATAACAATATTTGCGGCGGTTGTTGCTTTTTTTGTAGATCGATCCGGATTACTGTAAAAGAAAATACCCTGATAAGAGACGGTTAATATAGAATAGAAAAAATCAAGAAGTCAAAGGCTAATGGTCTTTGACTTGTTGTTTCCATACATTTCGGCACCTGAATTATGATCGACTCCTATGCTTATCTTCTTCTAGAAGTGGTTTGTGAAGATCCGTCTCAGTACCCCTTAAAACAAGCCACAAGTATTAATTGGAAACGATTTTCATCTCTAACTTACCGCTATTTTTTATCTCTGGCTGTATTGTTAGCTGTTTTATCTGTTTGTAAATCGGCTGCGGCTCAAGTCATTCGTGAAGGCGATCGCGGTGCTGAAGTGAGCGCGATTCAAAGAACTCTGCAATCTTTAGGTTTCTTTAATTCCAATGTTACAGGTTTTTTTGGCCCGATTACTCGGGATGCGGTAATTCGCTTTCAACAAGCAAATGGACTATCTGCTGATGGTGTTGTTGGCCTCAGTACCTTAGCCGCTCTGGGACTCAACCCACCTCAGAATCCCCCGCTTACCCCCATTAGTCGAGCCGTGATTGGTTTGGGTCAAGGAGACAGTGGCCCGGGAGTGAGTGATTTACAAACCCGGTTACGTCAGTTGGGTTTCTTTAATACAGAACCGACAGGTGTCTTTGGAACGATTACTCGGGATGCGGTGATTCGTTTCCAACAAGCCAATGGTATTCCAGCAACAGGAATAGTCAGTGAAGAAACCCTAGTTTTTCTGAATAATAGAGTCGCGATTGCTCCGGGAGGGCCAGTTACTCCAATTTTGCCTCTGCCTTCAGGTGTACTCCAACAAGGAGATAGCGGGCCTGCGGTGGGGGTTTTACAACAACGGTTGTTTAGATTAGGCTTTTACGACGGAGAGATTAATAACTTTTTTGATGCTCGCACCCAACAAGCTGTGATTCGCTTCCAGCAAGCTTACGGAATTCAACCTACAGGTCAAGTTGGGCCAACAACGGTGAGTTTTTTGATTAATGTTAGTGGAGGTGGGGTTCCATTATCTCCCACTGTTCCGGTTGTGAATTCTCCAGTTTCCTTGAGTTTAGGCGATCGCGGGGCTTCTGTGAGTCTTGTGCAGCAAAAATTACAGGTGTTGGGCTACTATAACGGCCCGATTAATGGGATTTTTGATTTAACGACTCGACAGGCTGTCCTTGCCTTTCAACGAGATTATGGTATTACTCAAACGGGCGTGGTCGGGCCAACGACTCAATCTTTTTTGGTGAGAGCGGTTCCTCAGTTCCAGCCAGCTGTTGTCTCTCAAGTGCCGACTTCTTTTGTTCCCCAGGGTCAACCCTTAGCAGTCTCTCCCAGACCGACTTCTTTTGTTCCCCAGGGTCAACCCTTAGCGGTCTCTCCCAGACCGACTTCTTTTGTTCCCCAGGGTCAGCCCTTAGCGGTCTCTCCCAGATCTGATGGGATTCCGCCTCAAGGGCGGCCGTTGAATCCTGCCCCACAACTGAACCCCGTCAACCCTCAAGGGCGACCGACAGCGATTCCTGAACTGTCTGCGGATGTCATTCCCCAAGGTATACCCTTGAATCCCTTAACTCCTATTCAACCCGTTGGAACTTATCGCAGCTTTGTCAGTGTGGGAGATACAGGGTTTGAGGTGAGAAGAGTTCAACAACGATTGCGAGAGTTGAACTTCTACCGAGGGCCGATTAATGGATTTTTTGATCGCACCACTCAAGATGCAGTGGTTCGTTTTCAACGTGCTAATGGAATTACTCAAACGGGTGTTGTTGGGCCGACAACGCGGATTTATATGTTTAATAGCACCCGAGCTACAGCCTCAACGCCGACGACTTCTGCCTCCACTCAAACGTCTCAAACTCCTTCTGGGATCCGAACCGCTAGCGTACAAGAGTTACAGAAACGCCTTCAAGTTCAAGGGCTTTACGAAGGGCCTGTTGACGGTGTGTATAATTCTCACATGGAAGTTGCTCTTAACAAAGCACAAGAACTTTATGGTTCCAGTGCAGATGATATCTTATTTGGTGGCTTGTAGTCTAAATAAAAAGCACTGCAAGTTATATGATCCTGGGGAAAGTTACCTTCTTTCCCCGCTTAAACTGTCAAAAAGAATTCCCCACTCTTCTATAGGGTGGGGATGAGTTTTTGACTTCTTATTCAATCTCATCTGATTCTAGATCGGATTCTGATAAACTGTGTTCGGTTTGTTCGGCGATCGCCTGTGAGCAAGACCATTCACTGGAAATCAGAGAAGGCCAACCCATTCTTAATGCTTCGTAGCAAACAGTATGAATGGTTAACTGACAGTCTAATAAGTGCAGTCCTGATTTCTCGGCTTGCTTCATGCCGATTTTAGAAATCGAATCATTCTTAAACTCTATCGTTTTGTTGCATTGAACGCAAACCAGATGATGGTGGTGATGGGGATAAGGCTGATTGATTTCGTAGTGCTTATGGCCTTCAGCAAGTTCGAGTTCTCGCAAAATTCCCAGTCGTGCCATTAATTTTAGGCTACGGTATATGGTGGAGAGACTGATAGGTTCTCCCCGACTCTTGAGAAGGTTGTATAAATCTTCTGCACTCAAGTGATTTCCTTTAGGAAGATTCTGAAAGACGTGGAGAATTGTCTCTCGTTGAGGAGTTAGACGCCAGCCCTTATTATTGAGTTCAGATTTGAACGAGGAAGAAGTGTATAAAGGCATAATTTTGTTTTCAATAAAGCTTTCATACTGAAAATGATACACAACAAGCTCAGTGATTGTCAAAAAAGCTGATTATTGAGAATAACTAGCTATAACAAGTGCCGCAGACTTGATCCGCTCGAAGAACCCCTATTGATTTGAGCATTTTGCTTTCGGGCTGGGTTGTTATTAAATAAGCAGACTAACTTAGTGCAACTCTTTCTCAGTATGACTAAAGCTCTGACAAGCTAAACTCGCTTATTTTTTTCTGTATCTATTATAGCATTTTTTGGGGTCAATTGCCTCAGAAGTCGTTAAAAATTCTATCTTTTGACAGAGTTTTCCCACCCCAAAAAGATCAATTAGGCTGAAGTTGTAATGTAACTCGAATGGTATGATTAAGATCGACAGGAGGTTGCCACATTTTCAGCGATCGCCGTATCCGATCCAGTACAATCACTTCAGTTCTTGGGTGAGCAGATTTCAACGTCGAGTTGATGTCATCCCAGATTATTTGCTGCACATTTCCTTGACGAACTATAACCTCAAAAATCACTTCACCTTGAAGGTTTTCTAGTAAGTTCAGCCCTTGCAAATATCGGTTGAGTTCTGTTATTGTATCAAAATCTAATCCCTCAACTTCAATCACTGTTAGATGCGAACCTAAATGACTGGAAATGTCACGAGGTTGACGATAAACAGGAGTAGGTGGGGCAATTTCTAGGGTACGAACACCTGCCTGGCGAGTAGGTTGATAACTCGGAACTGCATTCAACATCCCATCGGGTTGGGGTTGAGAACCATAAATTCCGTCGTAGCTGACTCCTTCAGGTAATTCTACCGGAATTCTGACCGTGCGATGCTCGCCATCGGGGTCAATTCGCACTTCTTCACTGACGGCAACAAATGCGGTATATTGGGAGAGTAATTGGTAATCTAGGGCGGTTTGTGTCACAGCTTCAATACCGGATTTCGTTTCACCGCTAAACATTTGATTCATTAAATGTTTAATTTTGCTTCTCCCCCACAACTGAGCAATAGCATGATGAGCTGAATTCGGATTGAGTTTTTCTGAAGCCGAAGTAAAATCTATTGGGATAACTTGTTCATAGCGATCGCCTGTTGCTGTGGTTCCCCTGACTCTAAGTTTACCCCCTTGATAATCGCTTTTTCGTCCGAAAATAACAACAGGCTGACTATCAAATAAATCCGGTAATCTAACTGGGTAAATTTCCACAGGTTCTCCTGGGCCTTCCCAACTGAGTTGAAGATTTGTTAAAACTGGATTGTTAATTTGACTTAAAAATAAGTCTAGCACATCTTCTATGGGTTCATCTGGGCGAGTAATTTTTGCGATTCCTCGTCCAATTTCAGCTAAACGGTTTAATAAAAAGCGATTGACTGAACTTCCAACTCCAAAACTATAGAGTCTATTTCCAGATTGTAACTGATTTCTCACCTCAGCTAATACTTCATTTTCATTGCCAATATACCCATCTGTAATTAATACAATACTTCGCAAACGTCCCGCCGTTGGGGGAGGGAAATTCATCACCGTTTGAATTCCATTCAGTAATTCTGTTCCGCCATTCGCTTCGAGTTGATCAATATAACGCATCGCTTTTTGTTGGTGATCAACTGTATTCGCTAAAGGTATCGTAGAAAGAGCAGTTGTTGTGTCAGCAAAGTCAATAATCGTAAAAGTATCATTCGGGTTTAAGTCTTGAATAAATTGTCGCATCAATTGTTTAGATTTTGCCAAAGGTTCACCGCGCTGAGAACCAGACGTATCAATCAAAAAAATAACATCCTTAGCTACAATTTCGGTAGATTTATACTGCAAAGCTGGAATTAAATAAGTGGCAAAAAAACCACCACGATCATCGACTTGGGTGAGAGTCTTGACTTTTGTCGTTGGTTCAGAAACTTGATAACGAACAATTAAATCTTTGTTTGGAATTGTTTCAAAATCAGCTAAACTAACTTCAACTCTATTCCCACGTTTTTGAGTTAAAATCTGATGGGAAGAAGAAGTAATCGTTTCAGCTAAAATACCAGCATCTATTTCTATTTTGACCTGAATATCATGTCCAGAACGAGTCGCGGGAGGAAGCACAGGCGCGGTAATTCGAGATCCATCAGGAACCCTTTCTGTATCCCGTCTGAGTCCATTAATTAGACTTCCAGGAATATAACGAGGGCCGACAACCATTGGAAAGACAAATTCATAATTTCCGCCTTGAAATTTAAGACTTTCAGTGTAGCGAATTTTAACTTCAATTTGTTCACCGGGTTGAATATTAGCCAAAGACTGAGTGAAAATATTATCTCGTTCTTGTTCGAGTAAAGCAGTGGTATGACCTGTTTCTTTTGCTTGTTGGTAGATCGCTTGTGCTTCTTCGCGGGTTTTGAGTATAGATTTAATGATACGATCACCTATTTTAATTTCAAAATGATCAACAGCAGCTTCATCAGGTAAGGGAAAAACATAAATCGCTTCTAAAGCTTCATTAAAGGGATTTTCAAAAATCTGAGTCACTTCAACTCGAGAAATATTCCCCGAAACTTGAGCATAAACATCAGTTAATTTTAGCGGAAAAATTGATGAAATATCCGTTTTAGATACAAAATATAATCCCCCCCCTGTACATTTTGAGGTACAATCAGACAGAGATGAAATAGAACCCTGAGATTGAGCCAAGTTTTTAGGAGCAGAGTAAGAAACAATATCAGGCGTTGCTAAAGCTAAATTTAGGGGAATCTGAGTGAACAGAAAAGCCCCTAACACCACTCGAACCCCAACAGTGAAACGTGAATAAAATCGCATTTTTACTCCCCAACTCAACTGAAAATCATTAATCAAGCGACAAAAATATCCCCAAAGCAGAAAAAAGTTCAAGAGTTTTGAAAAACTAATCCTGCCCAATCAACAAAGATAGAGTCATATAAACTCTAGAACTTAGTAAGATTTTTTGAAGATGTATTGACCCGATAACTTTTGAGATTATCCCAATAAAAACAATATAATTCCGGTCATTTTAAAAAAAACAAAAGCGAACAATCAACCCGAATTTCATCAAAACTTGGATTCATAAAAAAAAGTTTAAATGAAAGTTTATTTTGAGAGAGGGATAAGTAATCAAGTGTCAAATCGAAAAGATTTTGTGGCACAATACAAACTAGGCTTGTGGATTGACTGGAGATGGGTAATTTTTATGACTAAGTTTGTTTTTGTGACTGGTGGAGTGGTTTCGAGTATCGGGAAAGGAATTGTTGCAGCGAGTTTAGGACGTTTGCTCAAATCCCGAGATTATTCCGTATCAATTTTGAAGTTAGATCCCTATATTAACGTCGATCCCGGTACCATGAGTCCCTTTCAACATGGAGAAGTCTTTGTGACTCAAGACGGTGCGGAGACTGATTTAGACCTCGGTCACTACGAACGGTTTACAGACACCTCTATGTCCCGTCTCAATAGCGTTACCGCCGGATCGATCTACCAAGCAGTGATCAACAAAGAACGACGGGGGGACTATCAGGGGGGAACCGTCCAAGTCATCCCTCATATTACCCATGAATGCAAAGAACGCATTCGTCGAGTCGCCAGCGATACCAATCCCGACGTTGTGATTACCGAAGTTGGGGGAACCGTCGGGGATATCGAGTCTTTACCCTTTTTAGAAGCCATTCGTCAGTTTCGGAAAGATGTGGGACGTCAAAATGTGATCTATGTTCATGTTACCCTGGTGCCTTATATTCCCTCAGCCGGGGAGATGAAAACAAAACCAACTCAACATTCTGTGAAAGAATTGCGATCTATTGGAATTCAACCAGATATTTTAGTCTGTCGTTGCGATCGCCCCTTAGCAAAAGGGATCAAAGAGAAAGTCTCAGAATTTTGCGATGTTGAAGTCGCATCCGTGATTACAGCCCAAGACGCCCAAAGTATTTACGAAGTTCCGTTAATTTTAGAACGGGAAGGACTAGCGCAACAAACCCTAGAATTGTTACACCTGGAACCTCGCAAACCGGAACTGCGGGCATGGCAGACCTTAGTAGATCGGCTGTATCATCGAGATAGTGATAACTTAGGCACCACACCTCCAGAGATCGAAATTGCCATTGTCGGGAAATATATTCAACTCTCAGATGCTTATCTATCCGTCGTTGAAGCCTTGCGTCATGCGGCGATAGAAATTGGAGTCGAACTGAATATTCGCTGGGTCAATTCAGAAGAAGTCCAAAATAACAGCATAGAATCCTACTTAGAGAATATTAATGGCATAATTGTTCCGGGAGGGTTTGGTATTCGGGGAATTGACGGTAAAATTGCCGCGATCGAGTATGCCCGCAAACAAAATATTCCCTTTTTGGGGTTGTGTTTAGGAATGCAATGTTGTGTGATTGAATGGGCGCGTCATATTGCTAAACTAGAAAGAGCGGATAGTGCAGAGTTTGACCCGGAAACACCCAATCCGGTGATTAACCTTTTACCTGAACAGCACGATGTCGTAGATTTAGGCGGTACTATGCGCTTGGGTTTATACCCCTGTCGTTTGCAACGAGACACCCTAGCGTATCAGCTATATCAGCAAGAAGTGATTTATGAACGCCATCGTCATCGCTATGAATTTAATAATGCCTACCGTAACTTATTTTTGGAAACCGGGTATCAAATTAGTGGGACGTCTCCAGATGGTCGCTTAGTCGAAATGGTAGAACTTCCCAGTCATCCCTTCTTTATCGCCGCCCAATTTCATCCGGAATTTCAATCTCGACCCAATACACCTCACCCCTTATTTCGAGGTTTGGTCAAGGCCGCTAGTAGTCTAGAAGCCCATTTAAACCTTGCCACTCATTCACATCCCTCAGCCTCTCCAGAGAATCCCCATGACTCTGACCGTGTACAGTCTCCGGTTGAAGTTTCCTAATGCAGTTTAAGGGCATCTCAAAATAGGTGAGAAACTATTCCTGTCGGGTAACGCACATCTTGATCACGCATCGATTCTCAAAGGTTTGAGGTACTCCTGTGGCTCACTGGATTAAAATTTTAGAGGACAGAAAACAATATATTGTCAATCTAGATCGGATTGCTGCCTTTTGTGCCGAACCTAATCAGCGGATCAAGTTTTGGTTGCCCGATAGTGGTCAACCTATTATTATTCATGGACAAAGCAATCCCGATGTCTATCAGATGCTTTGTAACTATATTGACAAGACTTTAAGCAAAGTTACTCATGCCTACTGGATTCGCATTGAGTATGAACGCAAAGAATACTTAATTAATTTAGATCGAATACATACCTTTGCTTGTGATGCTGGAAAGCGTATCACATTTTGGCTACCCGATGGCGTTGAACCGATTATTCTTAATCCTCAGAGTTACCCGGAAGTTTATCATCAAGTTCAAGACTATATTCGCAACACAACAGGTTATTCCCTTCCTTAGCTTGAAACCCTAAAAAAATATTAACGAATCTTAACTATTCGTTGCATTATCGTAACGTAGAAAAAGGAGATAAGTATATATACCTAAAGAAAGAGTCTTTCGTCTGAGAGGGTCAGTCTTCAGGTGAAAAAAAGGGTTAAAATTTTAGAGATGCACAAAATTAGTGTAACAGAACTACTGTCTCTATACGCACAAGGAAGGCGAAACTTTAGTGGTATCATCATCGAAAAGGCTGATTTATTTGAAGCTGATTTAGAAGGAATCAATTTAGCAGACAGCCAACTCAAGCAAGCCTATATGCCCTACGCGAACTTGAATTATGCCAACTTACAAAATAGCGAAATTACCGAAGCCGAACTGGGAGATATTCGACTCTATCAAGCCAACCTTTCTCAAGGTAATTTAGAAAATACCAATTTATCAAGAGCTAACTTGCGCTACGCTAATTTACAAGGTGCTAACCTCTCCAATGTTAACCTACAAGGTGCCGACTTGTATAATGCAGATTTGAGCAATGCTAACTTGCGATCGGCGGATTTAAGTGGGGCGAATTTAGAACAAGCCAAACTCACCAATGCTAAACTTTCGGGCTGCAATTTATTTCGCTCGAAAATGGCTGATCTCTCAGAAGCGAAATGCGATCAAACAACCATTGGCCCAGAGGGATACTAGGGGAACAGTTATCAGTTTACAGTTATCAGTTATCAGTGACCAGCTTTTACAGTTATCACTGTTTACTGGTCACTCTCTTACAAACTTTGCTCTCGCGGCATCGTTCCTCTCTTACAAACTTTTTTGCTCGCGACTATTCCGCCGAGCCGCAAGGAGCGCGCTGGTCACTGGTGAAGCAGCGCGGTCTTGGGGGTTTCCCCCATGAGCGACTGCTGAACCCGAAGGGTCACTGGTCACTGTTCCCTGGTCACTGATAACTGTTTAGGGGGGCGACATTCTCACTAAATCTCGGTAAATTGGGATAGGAAGTATCGATCTGTTGAGTTGACTCGTTAAATTGACTGATCGCACTTACATCTGAGGAGATCATCGGGAAATCAGACTTGATTCATCCAGAGTTAAGATGTCTATTGAGTAACCATTTAGTGAATAAACAAAGGTTGAGGAATTCTATATGAAAGCCATGATTCTGGCCGCTGGCAAGGGGACACGGGTTCGTCCAATTACCTATACAATCCCTAAACCGATGATTCCTATCCTACAGAAACCCGTCATGGAGTTTTTGGTAGAGTTACTTCGGAAACACGGGTTTGACCAAATTATGGTGAATGTTAGCCACCTTGCCGATGAAATTGAAAACTACTTTCGGGATGGCCAACGCTTTGGAGTTCAACTGTCTTACTCTTTTGAAGGCAGTATTGAAGATGGAAAACTCCTGGGACAAGCTATTGGTTCGGCGGGAGGGATGAAAAAAATTCAAGATTTCTACCCCTTTTTTGATGATACTTTTATTGTACTGTGTGGGGATGCCCTGATCGATTTAGACTTAACCGCCGCCGTGCAGCAGCACAAAGAAAAGGGAGCATTAGCCACTATCGTGATGAAAACTGTTCCCCGTCATGCTGTTTCTAGCTATGGGGTGGTGGTAACAGATGAGAAAGGTCGTATTAAAGCATTTCAAGAAAAGCCAGCCGTTGAGGATGCCCTGAGTACGTGTATCAATACGGGGATTTATATTTTTGAGCCGGAAATTTTTCAATATATTCCCTCGGGTTGTGAATACGATCTTGGTAGCGACTTATTCCCCAAACTGGTAGAGATGGGCGCCCCCTTCTATGGGATTAACATGGATTTTGAATGGGTGGATATCGGTAAAGTTCCTGACTATTGGCAAGCTATTCGTGGGGTATTATCGGGAGATGTGAAAAATATCTCGATTCCCGGTCAACAAGTCCGTCCGGGCATTTATACAGGCTTGAATGTGGCTGTAAACTGGGATAAAGTCAAAATTCGCGGCCCAGTTTATATTGGCGGCATGACTCGCATTGAAGACGGGGCGGAAATTGTTGGGCCAACAATGATTGGTCAAAATTGTTGGGTTTGTAGTGATGCTTATGTCAGCAATAGCGTGATTTTTGAATATTCTCGTTTAGGCCCTGGTGTGCGCTTGGTGGATAAACTGGTATTTGGACGCTATTGTGTGGATAAAACAGGCGCATCTATTGATGTTCAAGCGGCGGCTTTGGACTGGTTAATTACCGACGCCCGTCAAACGCTATTTGATCCGCCTGCCGAACATCGCGATATCGCAGATATTCTCAGTGGTACCATGATCAATCCCACCTCTCGCTAAATTTCCTTAGATCTCCTTTTTCAACAAAGATTAACAATGTTCACGATTACTTCTGATCACTCTCCTCTGAAGGTTGCTGAAGCTGGTGCATCTTACAACACGAATGATGATTCAGAGCGGACTTCAGAGGAAATGCGCTTGATCGAAGTTTTAGTGGACAGTCCCGCAGCACCGTTCAATAACCAGGAACTCGAAGAAGCCCATCTTTTTACCTACTTTATTCCTGATGATCTGAGTGTTGAACCTGGGGATATTTTGAGTGTACCGTTTGGTTCAAATCATGTCGGTGCGATCGCGATTCGTTTTACCTCTCAACTTCCCCCAGGTTTAACTTTAGATCAAATTAAACGGATTGATGAGGTGGTGTGTACAGGTTTATTTCCGCCTAACTATTGGCAACTTTTACAACAGGTTGCAACTTATTATCACACTCCTCTAATTAAAGTTATTCGTACGGCTTTACCTCCGGGTTTATTGCGGCGCAGTCAACGGCGAGTTCGGTTGTGTGTTAATGTTATTCCATCTGGAGCAGAAAATTTTCTCAATTCTGCGGCTCTAAAAGTCTTTAATCTTTTACAAGCTCATAAGTCACATGATATAAGTTGGGCGGAACTCAAGAAAAAAGTCGGGGGAGATTATTGGGCGAGAAAAGGACTCAAAGATTTATTGGCTAGGGGTTGGGTTGAAAATTATTTAGAGAGTCCTAAAACAGTTCAAGCCAAACAACAACGGGCTGTAATTTTAATTGGTGATCCTCAGTCAGCCGTTGATCTGACTAAACGTCAATTGGAAATTTTACACCTTCTCAAAAGTTGTGGCGGTGAGGCTTGGCTCAGTGAATTTTTGCGCCTTTGTAAGACCACTTCTCCTACTCTGAAAACTTTAGCAGAAAAAGGCTATATTCTTCTAGAACACAGAGAAAATCTGCGACTTGCTCAAGGGATTGAACAAACAGCGGATCAACCCAAAACCCTCACGCCTCATCAAACAACTGCTCTCAATATTATTAATAATTTATCCGGTTTTGCTCAAGTTTTACTGCACGGCGTTACAGGTTCCGGTAAAACAGAAGTCTATCTCCAGGCGATCGCTTCTATTTTAGAACAGGGTAAATCGGCTTTGGTTTTAGTTCCCGAAATTGGCTTAACTCCCCAACTCACTGATCGGTTTCGCGCCCGTTTTGGAGAACAAGTTTGTGTTTATCATAGTGGGTTATCCGTAGGGGAACGTTACGATACTTGGCGAAATATGACCAGGGGACAAGCCCAAATTATTATTGGTACTCGTTCAGCTATCTTTGCGCCTCTCCCCCAACTCGGTATCATTATATTAGACGAAGAACATGATAGCAGCTTCAAACAAGATCAACCCACACCCTGTTATCATGCCCGCAAAGTTGCCGACTGGCGGGCTGAAATGGAAAACTGCCCCCTAATTTTAGGTTCAGCAACTCCTTCTCTAGAGAGTTGGGTAGCTGTGAGGGGGCAGTTAGGCAGAGGAACACCAAAGCATGAAAATATTGAAGTTTTCAATACTCAAAGCCCTGTGCCTAGTTCTAAATCGCTAATCACTAATCCCTATTATCTCTCGTTACCGGAAAGAATTCAATCAAGACCTCTGCCTCCGGTAGAAGTTGTGGATATGCGCGGGGAGTTGCGTCAGGGAAATCGTTCTATTTTTAGTTCAACGCTACAACAAGCACTACAACAGTTACAAGATGAAGGTAAACAGGGGATTTTATTTATTCATCGTCGGGGACACAGCACTTTTGTATCTTGTCGCAGTTGTGGCTATGTGATGGAATGTCCAGATTGTGATGTTTCGTTATCTTATCATCATCTTCAAGAAGATGCGTTGCAAACGTCTCGGCAGGTTTTCCCTTTGTTGCGCTGTCATTATTGCAACTACACTCAAGTTTATCCTCAGCGTTGTCCTGAATGTGATTCTCCTTATTTTAAACATTTTGGTAGTGGAACTCAGCGAGTGGTTGAGGAGTTAAATCGATTGTTTCCTGAGTTAAGAATGATTCGCTTTGATAGTGATACCACTCGCACTAAAGATGCTCATCGTATTTTACTGACTCGGTTTGCTCAACGAGAGGCTGATTTATTAATTGGAACTCAAATGTTAACGAAGGGTTTAGATTTAGCGGGGGTAAGTTTAGTTGGGGTAATTTCTGCGGATGGATTATTACATTTATCAGATTATCGCGCTAGTGAACGGGCGTTTCAAACATTATTACAAGTCGCAGGACGTGCAGGGAGAGGTGATGATCCGGGGCGTGTGATTATCCAAACGTACACGCCAGAACATCCAGTGATTAAAGCGGTACAGGGTTATGAATATGAAGCATTTGTTGAGCAAGAATTACAACAGCGACAAGAGTTAAATTATCCGCCTTTTGGTCAATTGATTGTGTTGAAATTAAGTAGTTTGAATGAAGTTGAAGTTGAACAAACGGCTCAACAATTTGCTGATATTCTCCTTTTGGCTACTGAAGAAAGCACAGAAATCGAAATTTTAGGGCCAGCACCTGCACCGATATTAAGAATAGCAAATCGATATCGTTGGCAGATTTTACTTAAATTCTTACCGGGAACGGAAATTGACAGCTTAACTTTAGAACAGTTGCAAGAGGTTTGTCCTCGATCAGTCCGTCTAATGATTGATGTTGATCCCCTTCATCTAGGTTAAAACAAGAAAATCGGGGACAGTTATCAGTTATCAGTTATTAAAGGCAAAAGGCAAGAACTCATGAGGCAACAGGCAATAGGCAACAGGCAATAGGCACTCATGCAAGAGGCAAAAGGCAGTTATCAGTGTTTACTGGTCACTGGTGAAGCAGCGCGGTCTTGGGGGTTTCCCCCATGAGCGACTGCTGAACCCGAAGGGTCACTGGTCACTGTCTAAACTGGTCACTGGTCACTGTCTAAACTGGTCACTGGTCACTGGTCACTGGTCACTGGTCACTGTTTACTGGTCACTGGTCACTGGTCACTGTCTAAACTGGTCACTGGTCACTGGTCACTGTTTACTGGTCACTGGTCACTGTCTAAACTGGTCACTGGTCACTGGTCACTGGTCACTGTCTAAACTGGTCACTGTCCCCTGTAACCTGTGTTACAACATCGCCAATAGTATTTGCTATCTTAGGAATATGAAACTTTTTTGATGAAAGAGTGGTCATTTTGTCAAACTCTTGTTACCTTTTGTAATAATAGGGTTAACGATCACCTCTCGGATGCTCGTCCCCTAAATTTCAACTTTGACTGAGCGACAAAATCTGCTCAACTCAATTTAGAGTCACTGTCTCAAAGTTTATTAGGAGAACCATAATGAACCAACCCAGCGAACTTTCAATGGAACAGCAGTTTAATTTATCATCGTTTAAAATGCAGGTGAACCGCATGAGTCACGAACAGGCTCAAGAATTTCTGGTTAGTCTTTATGAACAAATGATGGTGCGAGAAAATATGTATCAGCATTTTCTCAAATACCAATGGGGATTAGAACCTAGCCCTGAACAAGAGTAGAGTCTAATGCTTGCCGTGGGCAACCTCTGTCTCTTACTTTTTTCTGCGATTCGGGAAACGAGTTGGGGGTATTGGGGGTGTCAACAGGCATCTTAATGGGTAGGGTCAAGCTTTTGATCTATTTTGGCTCTTATTAACTGATCAGTATATTTAATTCTTTCAATCTCTGAAAATTCTTTTCAAGTTCAGTTAATTTTTAAGTGTAAATCTGCTCAGAATTTATTCAACGATTATTCATATCTAACGGGAGTTCTCCCACAATACTTCAGATCCGATAAAAATCTCCCATCTTCAGACGGGAGAATGGGTTACAGTTAACACAAGTTACGGTTTTCTGTTGCTACGCTGCGGTAGTTAATTCTGACAGTTCGGCTGTGTCGTTGATCTCAGTTGGGGTTGCATCTTGAACAAGCGATCGCATTTGACCTTGACGTTCAATAAAGTTACCCACCATTGCTAACAAAGCATCAACTTTGCGAGTTCGCCACTCATCAATTACGTTAGCGACTTCAACTTCTGTCAAACGGCGATGTAAGGCTTCCCGTAAATAAGCCGCGTGGCGGGTTTCATCTTGGGCGACGCTGAGAATTCCTTTTTTAGTGCTAGCTGTCACTAGATCATCATCGGGTAACACGTTCGCCATGCGTACAAAGTCTTTACTGGCGTCAAGTTCGAGGATGTAGGTACTCCCCATAAATACGATCCAGTCGATGTTTTCCGCTTTGAGTTGTTCTGCGCTATAGTCTCTAAAGTAGGCATCAAAAAATGGACTGCGTTGCCGCTCTTTTTTCTCGCTTTCTTGAGAGGGTTTTGGCTGGCTTGTAAAGTCGATCACCTGTTTGTGATGACGTTTGAGGGCCTGGGCAAAGACCTGACCATGACGTTTTTCGTCGTTGGCGTGGCGTCCTAGCTGTTCGGCCAGCCAGATGTCTCCTTCGGCTAAAGCGCGATCGCCCAATTTTTCCAAAAAGGGAACCGAACCCGACTCCGCCAGTTGAAAACCTGCTAGCAAATTTGGTCGAGTTTGAGTATCCCGCAGGTTACGAGCCGTAATGTACGCACTCGCTCCACTTCCAACAATGTGAAGAACTTGAGTCAAGAGGTTCATATTAAATCAACGTAATTTGTATTAGTCGAACTTATTCTAAAGTATGACAAGTTTTTGGAAAATTGGTGGAGTCATATACAGCCAAAATTAAAAAGTTGTATTAGAATCTTATACAACCTGATTGTTCATTAAATAACGATGAAACAGATGCGATTCTTAATGACGGCTCTTTCAACGGTTTCCATCGCAGGAAGCATCATTTTAGCTTCAACTTCCGCAGAAGCTTGTCTATATAATAAGTTCAAATCCAATTCGACCAGCTTGAATTCCCCACATCAACACTTATTCAACTGGAAAAGTTCCTTGACTTCAAAAGACATGAAAGCGGCGGCGGGAATTGCTGCGGTCATTGGGTCTGCGGGTCTAATTGGTTATGGTTTATTTGATCGCAGTCGGCGTGCTGCAAAATTAACTGAGTTTTCACTCGAGAGCAATAATGAACTTGAGGATACCGTTAAACTTCATCCTGAAGCACCCGGTGGAGAACTTGAAATTCATCAAGATTTAACGGCTTCGGTAGAAGAAGCTTCTCAAAAAGAAGTGGTTTTAACTAAATAACGACTTTCCTTTAAGTTTGAAATAGTTTTTTAGCATTTGTAGGGATAGAAAAGTAGCTTTAAAGCTGAAATATCCCTACAGCTTTTTAGTGTATGTTGATATTTGGAGGGGAAGAATGTTCAATTTTTACTCTAACTGGACGAGTTAATGTTATTGATTGATCTGCGATCGCGATCATCTCCGGGTATCAGCCCAAAGAACTGAACTTCTATCCAGGGTTAAGTCTGAACTCTTGAATAAGCCTTGTTATGTCAAACTTTGTATAAAGTTTGTGTAAAATTGCCTTTTTGGGTAAGGTGTACAAGAAAAAGCTATCTATAATTGGTCTATCCAGTCAGTGTTTATTCGGCTTTCTGCTAGTTCAGACCATGTTTTTTTTATTCACTTAATGAGGGCGATAGCCATGAAATGTGTAGGTGCAACGTCTCAACATCACCCCTTTCATAGTCTGATCGGGGGATTACTGTTTATGGGAATAGCCGCAACAACGGCGTTATTTGCTTTACCCACTCAAGCTATTACGATTGGACAGGTTAAAACCGAAGTTTTTCCCTATATACCCAGGGATTACAGTTTAATCGATGTAGGAACAGGGCGGTATGCGGGGTTGAATCAAACCGGGGTATTTAGCCTAACTGATTTAGAGACTTTAGAAGGCGATGATCTCTTTCAAATCAGTTCTAATGCCCAACTGGCTTCAACCAATGCTTTCAGTGTATCAAACCCCACAGCAGTTTTTGGTTCTATTGATCAATCGACAATATTTACAGGGGTGGGTAGTCCAACATTCACCAATGTGATTGATGTTCAAGGGGATATCAATCTGAGTGGCGGTAATAGGTTCACGATTAACGCACTTCAGGGAGAATCTGTTGTTTTGAATATTCGAGGTGATTTAAAGCTGAGTGATGCGGCGATTGAATTAACAGGCGGTGTCAAAGTCGATAACGTACTGATTAACGTACTAGGAAATGTGTTGCTTGAAAATGCTGATGTTTTTGGGACTATCTTAGCGGTTAACAATGATCCACAGAGTAACACGAGTCTTCGTGGGTCGAAAGTCGCGGGGACTGTAATTGCCAGAGATATTGTTCTAGAAAATTCTGAAATTGGAGGTGTGTATTTTGTTCCTGAACCCTTAACCATTTTGGGAACGGGTACTGCTTTAGGATTTGGTGTTTTGTTTAAAAAAGAATCTTCTAAGAAGAATAAAAAGGAGAAGGTAAAAGTTTAAGTTTTAAGATGAACTCGACAAACCAGTCTCTAAAAATAGACTATATACTGATTATCTTATTAGTGCCTAGTCTATTTTTTAAACTTTTTCTCAAATTTAACTAGAGTCTATACAGCAATAACAGCATCCTAACCTGTTCTCTCAGTGACTTCCTCTTTTAGAAAAATAGACGCAGAGTTACACTCAAGATAATCACTAAGGTGCATTGCTCTCTGTAAGCTATTTGAGGAAATATGAGTATAACTTGTGGATGCTGTTACCGATTTTTGACGAGACAGATGTTAACTTAAACAGCGTTTAAACCTCCTAGTTTACTGAATTGACTTCCTCTTTATTGAATTTGAAATGGAGTTGCATTAAAACCATTTAATTTTTTAATGTATTGGCTCCCAAATCACCATTTGAGGAAATATTCACAACTCAGGTCGGTACTGCTGTGTGAAATGACAGACGTTAGATGAAACAGTGTGTTTAACCTCCTAATTTCAATGTAAACCGCGATGATTTTTTTAGGTTATTAAGTTCTGATGAACTTTTGAAACATCGCTTGTTTATCTGTCAAACTGAAGCTTGATTAGCTTCTATTACTAATGTAATTCTTTATCCCTAAAGTGACAAGTTAATTCAACCAAAGTTTACAAGAATAAGTGTAAGGACTTTCAAT
>JBJHBL010000009.1:0-127790 GCA_050485465.1 Limnoraphis sp.
GAGTCTTACTGCCTGCAAAACGGAAGAACAAAGTCGGACGTACTTAGAGAGTTGATCAGAAAATTGAAGTCGAAGAAAAAGCCGTCCTAGAAGGACGGGGCTTGCATCCCATTATTTTCGGTCATGGAAAAAAATTCTCCAAAATTTGAGAGTGTGATAACGGAGACACCCGGATATTTTTGGTTTCAAAAATACTTTCACCTTGAATACTGAAGTCTGATTTCTCAATTAACTGTGACTTCAGTCGCCCCAATCTACAGTGTTTTTACGGAACTTCAGGAATTAACCCCTGTTCTTTACATTTCCGGGGGTTTTGTGAAGCTGTTAGAGGGGTCAGTTTTACAAAAGGGGGGGTTTTGTAAAGCTTGAGTCACTCTATAAAAAAGAGCGATCGCTCAACTCTCGGAGAATTCAAGCGATCGCAGACTGCAAGCCGTTCTTGAAGCGATAAGATTAGTCAGAGTTTTGGTCTTTAGAATGCCGTTTTTTCAACAGCGCACCAATACCCACAGCCACTAGAGAACCCACAATCGTTATCGGTTCAGGAACAGAGCGAATTTCTACTTGATCAATCAACAAACCTGACGGAAAAAAATTATTTCCATCTTCCGCATCGACCACCCCAATTCCTAATAAATAGGTTCCTCCTTGAGTAAACTGATAGGAAAAGGTACGATATCCAGATTCGGTGTGAAAAAAGGTGTTCGATAGATTGATTAAGTCTGAGGTGTCAGCAAATTTTTCGAGGACACCCAAAGAGCTAATTGAGATAAAAGCTAAGTCATTGAAGGTTGTCGGATCATCATCAAACAAAGTCTCATTGGAGAGGAAATTCCAAGAAAATATTAGGGTATCTCCTCTTCGGACAGTAATCGTTTGTTTTATGGCTGAACCTTCAACAACACCTTTCGGATCTAGAGTATTTAAACGACCTGGCTCTAACTCTAGAAAAGATTCCAAACAAACCGGATAAAATCTAGAACAGCTCACCGGAACTGAACCGCTTCTACTCGTAATTAAGGCTTGAAAGCTCCCGTCTACGGGGGCTACACCATAAGCATCTGTGACAATTTGAGCGTCGCCGATAGGTATCCATCCATTAGAGAAATCACCCGTCTCAAAACCCCCATTAAGGACAATAGCTTGAGCAGAACTCTCCAATCCAAATAGAGTTGCAACACTAAGCAAACTGGCAACACCTGCGGTTACAGTTGCTTTGTAAATAAACGGTATGGGATTGAACATAAAATTGATTTCTCCATGAGTTAAATCCAAACTTTTGATCTAGATCGAAGAATCTCTTTTGGATGACTCAGAAAGAGGGGGGATGGAATCTCGTTTACAGGAGGAAATTAGATGCAAAAAATCGATGTCTTCTCTCTTGGAGTCTAGATTAAATTCGGAACATGGACTGGCTTTATCAAGTCTACATAAATTGCCATCATTCTCAGGAAAAATAAGGATAAGTTTACACAATCTTTATTGATTTCTGGAGATCAAAAACTGGCTTTAATAAAACCTCCTAATCAATGAAGTTGCATGAACAATCTAACTGAGATTGAGTAAATTCGTCATCCTCTGTTAGTTAGATACTTAACCCAAAATTCCTAGAAATCCCCAATCCAACTTAGCATCAGTTACAATAATCCTAAAACGGCAGATCCATGAAGAAGTTCCAGCACAAACGATCACCCTACCGTTGGATTATCTGGGCTTGCTCAATTCTACTTCTGTGTTTGGTTGGCTTGATTCCAGTTCAACTGGCGATCGCACACCTTCAAGCGCCTCAACCTCAAGCAATTTTGACCTTGGGAGGGGGTTCTGATCGAGAACTTTTTACCGCTCAATTCGCCAAAAGCCATCCCAATTTAGACATCTGGGTGTCGTCAGGAATTCCCCCTGAACCTGCACTTGATATCTTCCGCGCCGCCGGAATTCCCGATAGTCGGGTTCACCTCGATTACCTCGCCATTGATACGGTAACAAATTTTACCTCTATGGTGGGTGAGTTCAAGCGGCGCAATATTCAGCATATTTACTTAATCACTTCGGACTTTCACCTACCCCGCTCACAGGCGATCGCCACAGTTGTACTCGGAAGTCAAGGCATCACCTTTACCCCAGTCGCCGTCCCCTCTGGAGTACGAGAAGAATCTTCTTTTCGGATCTGGCGAGATGTGGGACGTTCGATCCTGTGGGTGGTGACGGGGCGAACCGGAGCGAGTCTTAACCCTAGAGTAGCAATGACTCATGCGTTTAAATCAATACACCACGGGAACCTATACCCCAGGCGCTCCACTGTGGCAACAACTTCTATGGTTCTTCCTCGGCGATCCCCTCCTGCGTAGCCGACTCATCCCGTTTTCAGGTTTCAAAGTTTTGATTTTGCGTTGTTTCGGCAGCAAAATCGGTCAAGGAGTGCGAATAAAACCCGGAGTTCGGATTAAATTTCCCTGGCGTTTAACGATTGGGGATTATGTTTGGATCGGAGAAAAAGCCTGGATTGATAATTTAGCTCCTGTAACCCTTGAAAGTCACGTTTGTTTATCTCAAGATGTTTATCTTTGCACAGGAAATCATGATTGGAGTGACCCAAATTTTCAACTGATCACAGCAGAAATCTACATCGAACACAGTAGTTGGATTGCGGCAAGATCTGTTATTGGACCAGGAGTTAGAATCGGTCAGGGTGCAATTTTAGGGCTAGGAAGTGTAACCGGACGTTCACTCGAAGCGATGACGATTTATGCGGGAAATCCTGCTCAACCAATTAAAAAACGGACAATTCGAGAAGCGGCAACAGAAATCATTAATCAAAGTTCACAATCCCTGACCCCCAATTAGAAATTCTTAGTCACTTACTCATCCGGATCTGAAATCAAATTCCTGTATAGGGGAATGGAAAACGTGCAACCTTAATACTCTTCATTCCCCTACACTATGGTATTTTTTTATCCTTATGGGGTTGCCTTCATTATTTCTATCCTCGTTGTTCTCTTCAGCACCCCCTTGGTCAAAATAATCGGTCTAAATACGGGATATTTTGATCATCCAGGAGAACGAAAAATCCACGATCAACCTGTTGTTCGTTTGGGTGGAATAGCAATCTGTTTGGCAACCCTAAGTAGCTGTTTGCTTGTTGGATTGTTTAGTGATTTTACCAGCTTACCCTCAGTTAAAATATTGGAGTTTTGGGGGGTAATTATCGGAGGTTTATTCTTTTTTCTGATTGGAATAACAGATGATTTATCCGATTTATCACCCTTCACTCGATTAATCTTACAACTCGGTGTTGCGACTTTAGTCTGGATAGTTGGTGTCAGAATTGAGTTTCTTCCCCTTCCCGGTTTGGGATTAATTCCACTTGGTCTTTTAAGTTTACCTCTCACAGTTATTTGGTTAGCAGGTGTTGTTAATGCAATTAACTGGATGGATGGTTTAGATGGATTAGCAGCCGGAATCTCCGGAATTTCTGCTTGTATTCTGATGATTGTTTGTCTCTCAGTTCATCAACCTGCTGCCGCTTTAATTGCTGTTGCTTTAACCGCAGCAACATTAGGATTTCTCCGCTATAACTTTAACCCCGCTCAAATTTTTATGGGAGATGGAGGGTCTTACTTTATCGGATTTACCCTCGCAAGTCTGGCTGTTATTGGTTTAATGAAAACACCAGATTTTAGTCTAGCAATACTACCCTTTTTGGTTTTAGCCGTGCCAATTCTAGATATGTGCATCGTCATTTTTGCTCGACTTTCCGATGGAAAATCCCCTTTTTATGCAGATCGCCGTCACTTGCATCACCGACTTCTCAATCGAGGTTTATCTCAACGCTTAACCGTCCTCTTTATTTACACCTTAACCCTGTGGGTTGGCAGTTGGGCAATGGTCATTATTGGGATTCCGGGTGGAATTTTTTATGGGATTGGATCAACCGGATTACTCATTTATATGATTCAGTATTTCGGGACTAAAATCAAGCTTCGTTCCGTTGATTGATCTGCATTGATAAGACCCATTTTTTGAAATTTACAATTTTAAAAGTCTGTATTGCAGACATCTTTCTCACCGCTTCTATAAAAGGATTGTGGATTTTTTGGAATTTCTAAAACATTAGAAGCTACTGCTGTAAATATCCGAGACTTTCTCCTCTCTATACACCAAAAATCTGTTCAATGGTGTTTGAGAGGATTATTTGTATCTTCAAAAAAAGATAGACTTAATTTTACACAATCTTTACATAAAATTCTGTTGATTTTACACAAACCTCTGTATTATTTGAAGATAAAACTTTATAATCAATCAAGACAAAAGTGCTGCTAAGTTCCAAGCCTTACCTGAATTTATAAAGTAGCTACTTGACAAAAAATCAGTTTCTTATAAGATTTTTGTTAAGCAAAAATAAACAATTATTAAACTCTTTTAAAAGCAAAATAGAGTTAGGTTTTGTCATTGATTTACAATTTTAAAATATTAAAACATTTTCACAAAACTGACCTCAATTCCGGATATTTTTTTTAATTATTGTAAAAGGGATTAACGATTGAATGCAATCCATTTAGCTCAATCTATCCCAAAAATTTAGTTATGCTAAACGAATCTGCAATGCCTGATATCCATCTGGGAGAAGTAGAAACTGTATCAGTTGAAAAGCTGAAATCATCAGAAACATCTGCTTTATTTCATCAATCTCAACCTCGTCAACTCTCAATTCTCACTCAGTTTTATCCTCCTGACTATGCCGCAACGGGTCAGCTTATTGCAGAACTAGCAGTTCAATTGCAACGCTTAGGAATGCGGGTGAAAATATTTACTGGACAGCCTGGATACGCTTTCCAAAAAAGCACTGCACCTCAAAAAGAAATTAATCGAGGAGTACAGATTAGGCGAACTAGAACTACTCAAATTTGGTCAAAAAGAATTCGCGGTAAAGCCTTAAACGGATTATCTTTTTGCTTTCGAGCAGGTTTACATTTACTGAGAAGTGTTAACCGTTCTCAAGTAATACTCATCACAACAGCACCACCCTATTTACCTATATTGGGTTATTTAGCCAACCTTTGTTTTGGTCAGCATTATGTTTGTTTACTGTACGATTTATATCCAGATGTTGCCGTAGAATTAGACATCGTTTCACCCAAACACCCATTAGTTAAACTGTGGGATGGAATTAATCGAAAAGTTTGGAAAAAAGCCGATGCAATTATCGTTCTTAGCTCAACAATGAAAGATAGAATCACAGCTAAATGTCCTGAAATAAAAGGGAAGATTAGTGTCATTCAAAACTGGGCTGATTCCCAATTTATTAAACCCATTGATAAACAAGACAATTGGTTTGCGCGTCAATTTGGCTTACAGGAAAAATTTACAGTTCTATATTCAGGAAATATGGGTCGATGTCACGACATGGATACCATCATGGAAGCTGCCATTCAACTCCGAGATGAACCCATTCAATTTGTGTTTATTGGTGGCGGTGCAAAGCGAGAAACGTGCAGGAAGAAAGTGCATGAATTGGGATTAAACAACTGTGTATTTTTACCCTATCAAGACAAAACTGTATTGCCCTATTCTCTAACAGCTTGTGACCTTTCTTTAGTGAGTGTGAGTGCAGGCATGGAAGGCATTGTCGCACCCAGTAAATTTTATGGCGTTTTAGCCGCAGGACGTCCGGTTGCCGTTGTGTGTGAATCTCATTCCTATCTCCGTCAACTTTTAGAAGAATCAAAATGTGGCGCTGCATTTGAGAATGGAGAAGGAAAACAACTAGCTCAGTTTATTCGTTTACTCGCTTTAGACCCTCAATTAGCAGCCCGGATGGGCAAAGCAGGTCGTCAATATTTAGAAGCGAAATTGACCCCAGAAATTATTGCTCAACACTATTTTGCCACCCTATCAAAAGTTAAGCTTTAAAATCAATTTATTCACCTTAAATTGATTAAGTTTTGGGGTATACTATTCAATAGTAGTCTCATTCAACTCGACAATTTAGGTAGAATAGAATAATCTAGTTGAAAATCATCTGATTTCACTTTTCTTGTAATGATTCAACCCAACACATCTCAATTTTTTCTCGGTTGTGCCGTTTGGGCTTATAAAGACTGGATTGGCGATTTTTACCCACCCGGTAGCCGCTCAACTGACTTTCTCAAACTGTACAGCCATCGCCTAACAACAGTTGAAGGAAATACAACATTTTACGCCATTCCAAGTCCTGAAACTGTGAGTCGTTGGGTTGAACAAACACCCGAAGAATTTCAATTTTGCCTCAAACTTCCCCGCGATTTAACCCATAGCGGAAACTTGAAATCCTCGATTTCTGGTGCATTAGAATTCTTAGAACGTATGAGTCCTTTAGGAACCCGTCTAGGCCCAATTTTTGCTCAACTTCCGCCCCATTATTCACCCACCCAATTTGAGGATCTGTTAGCCTTTTTAGAGGCTTGGCCTCATCAACACATTCCCCTCGCTTTAGAAGTTCGTCATCCTGATTGGTTTATCAATCCTCATCTTGATTCTTTGACTACAACTCTTAAAGATTTAGGAGTAGGAAAAGTAGTCTTAGACTCACGCCCTGTCTATTCTCAAATCGATGATCCTCAACGTTACAGTCAACGACGGAAACCTAACGTTCCGGTTCAATTGATAACCACTACTTCTTTTAGTTTGGTGCGATTTATTTCTCATCCTCAATCTGCGATTAATTACTCATTTTTACAAGAGTGGGTGACTCAAGTTGAACAATGGATTTCTCAAGGAATTCGTGTTTATTTTTTCATGCACTGTCCAAAAGAAGAACAGTCACCCTCTCATGTCCGTCAGTTTCAAAAAATGCTTGAACAGTCTAATGTTTTAGTTCCTTCTCTCCCTTGGGATCAACTCGAAAAGAATCCAATTCAGTTGAGTCTATGGTGAGTGATAACAACTTTTTAAACCGTCTATAATTTTGAGCTTCGTCTCAATTTCCCCAATTCTATTGATTTAAACTTAGCTCATTAGAGCTATTTTTTTTTGTTTAAAGATCTAGAATGAAGGCTATGAAGATAGAGTAATAGCGATTTATACTTACTGAAAACCTCTTTCTCTCTCAGCTTTTACACTTCTGCGCGATCGCTCAAAGAATGAGTCTTCAAGTCAATATATCTATCTCAGGAGTGATGTTTCAACCTTTTCAGTGCCTTTGATGCTACAATGAACTTTAAATTTAAATTCTAAAATAAAAATAAATGAATTTAGCAAAAATTATATCTATCAAAAGCCCTAATCTTCTTTAATGATTCGGTGAGTTGTGCAGATTCAACTCTTTTTAAACTCTTATATTTTTGATTAAAATTAAAACGATATCAATTTTACTTAATTTTTGCTCAAGGTTTAATACATTAAAGTTAAGGTATTATTTTCTGTAATAAACCGCATCCAAACCCCATCCTTCTCTAACACCCTCGCTCCTCTAACGCTTTTTATGAAACCTATTACTGGCTATTCCCTTTCCGAGCAAATTTATGCGAGTTCCCGAACTCTCATCTACCGCGCACGTCGAGAACAGGATCAGCAGTCTGTCATTATTAAACTCCCCCGTCATCTTTACCCGAGTTTTAGCGAACTTGCTCAATATCGTAACGCTTATACATTGATCAAAAATCTACAAATACCTGGAGTTGTTCAGATGTTAGCAATGGAACAGGTTGATCAACGTCTGGCTTTAATTATGGAAGATTTCGGGGGGACTTCCCTAGATATATATTTGCAAAAAAAGAGAAACAAAAGTCTAGGAAGCACCGATAAAGGAATCCATAAATTTCTCAAGATTGCTCAACAAATTGCCCAAGTTTTAGAAAAAATTAATCAATACAAAATTATTCATAAAGATATTAAACCTCATAATATTCTCATTCATCCCTGTCGTGAAAGCATTCAACTCATAGACTTTGCTAATGCTTCTCAACTTCCGAAAGAAACGCCAGAAATTAACAATATTTCTGCAATTGAAGGAACACTTGCTTACATTTCACCTGAACAAACGGGACGAATGAATCGAGGGATTGATTATCGCAGCGATTTCTATTCACTAGGGGTAACATTTTATGAAATTCTTACGGGACAGCTTCCCTTTAATTCTAATGATCCAATGGAATTAATTCACTCTCATATCGCCCGTGAACCCATTTCTCCTCACAATAAAATTGCTAAAATTCCTGAGATGATTAGTAATATTGTGATGAAGTTAATGGCAAAAATGCCAGAAAACCGCTATCAAAGTGCAAGTGGACTCAAGCATGATTTAGAAATCTGTATGCAGCACTGGAAAACCCATCATCAGATTCTCAACTTTCCGTTAGGAAACTATGATATTTCGACCTATTTTTCTATCCCTGAAAAACTCTATGGTCGAGAAAAAGAGATTGAAATACTGCTGGCGACTTTTGAACGTGTGTCTCAGGGAAGTCTAGAAATGATGCTAGTTGGGGGAATTTCAGGGATTGGAAAATCTGCTCTCGTTCACGAAATTCATAAACCGATTGTTCGCCAAAGAGGATATTTTATCAGTGGTAAATTTGATCAATTTCAACGAGATATTCCTTTTTCAGCTTTAGTTCAAGCGTTTCAAAATCTAATTCAACAACTCTTGAGCGAAACCGAAATTTCTGTGCAACAATGGAAAGCTAAAATTCTGTCTGCATTAGGAGAAAATGTTCAAGTTATTATCGATGTCATCCCTGAGTTAGAGCTATTAATGGGTTCCCAACCCCCTGTTGCCAAACTCGAAGCAACAGCAGCAGAAAATCGTTTTAAATTGTTATTTAGTAAGTTTACTCAAGTTTTTACTACTGCTGATCACCCCTTAGTTATTTTTCTAGATGATTTACAATGGGCGGACTTAGCTTCACTGAAATTAATTCAACTCTTAATGACAGAACCAGATACTTGTTATTTATTATTAATTGGAGCCTATCGCAATAATGAAGTCAGTCAAGCTCATCCCTTAACTCTCACCCTTGATGAAATTAGATCAACAGGAGCAACTGTACATGACATCACCTTAGAACCCCTAGAGTTTGAACATCTAAATTCTTTAGTTTCTGAGAGTTTAAAATGTTCGCTAACTGAAGCCCATTCTTTGACTCAAGTCGTTTATCAGAAAACACAGGGTAATCCTTTCTTTAGTAGTCAATTTTTGAAGGCACTGTATCAAGATAAATTGATTTTTCCGAATTTAAAGTTTGCTTCTTGGCAGTGGGATAAAGCCAAAGTTGAAAAGTTGACGATGAGTTCTGATGTTGTAGAATTCATGGCTGATCAGCTACAAAAATTACCTTCAGAAACTCAAGAGATACTGAAACTTGCGGCTTGTATTGGTAATGTTTTTGACCTAGAAACCTTAGCTGTTGTTTCTGAAAGATCTCTCACTCAAACGGCTCATCATTTATGGAGTGCATTACAAGCAGGCTTAATGACTCCGGTTGATGAAATGTACAAGTTTTTTGCTGATCATGAATCTGAAATCACTTCAGAAGACTTAAAAATTAAAACCAAAGTTTCTCGATATAAGTTTCTCCATGATCGCGTTCAACAAGCCGCTTATAGTTTAATTTCTCCTGATCAAAAACAAGCAACACATTTAAAAATTGGACGATTACTCTGGAGAGATACTGCGGAAATTGAACGAGAAGAAAAGCTTTTTGAAATCACTAATCATTTGAACCAAAGTGTGAAATTAATTGAGGACAAAGCTGAAAAGTATCAACTGGCAGAACTGAATTTAATAACTGGACGAAAAGCTAAGATGTCTACGGCTTACGCAGCAGCACTGAACTACCTGCGAATGGGTCTAGAGTTATTGGAAGAAAAGAGTTGGCAGTCTCACTATAATCTGGCTTTTAATATTCATAAAGAACTCGCAGAGTTAGAATATTTTAATGGCAATTTTGAACAAGCAGAAAAAATAATTTATTTAACCTTATCACAAGCTAAAACAGTTGTTGAAAAAGCAGAAGTTTACAACTTATTGATTATCCAAAATAGTTTTCTAACTCAATATAAAGATGCACTTCGAGTGGGAATTACGGCTTTAAAAATCTTGGGATTTGATCTGTCTCAATCTAAAATTAAGACGAGTTTAGAAGCTGAATTTTTAGAAGTTCAGTATCGTTTAAAAAATCAAGACATCTCTGCTCTGATTGATCATCCAGAACTCCAACAGCCTGAGTATCGAGTTGCCATTAAAATCTTAAGTAATATCGAACCTGCTGCTTATTTTACTCATCCAGATTTGTGGCCATTAATTGTTACAAAAATGGTGAATATTTCCCTCAAATATGGTCATATTTCTGAGTCTTCCTTTGGTTATGCCACCTATTCCCTGGTTTTGATTTTAAAATCGCAAAATTATCAGCTAGGCTATCAGTTTGTGAAGTTAGCCATTGCTTTGAGTGAACGCTTTCAGGATCAAGGCTATAAATGCCGAAACTGTGCAGCTTTTGTTGCGGTTATTAATCATTGGGTTAAACCCATGAATGAGAGTTATACCATCGCTTATGAAGGCTGTCAGGCAGGTTTAGAAGCTGGAGAGTTGCAATTTTCAGGTAATATCTTGGCTTATCAAGCACCGAGTTTATTTTACAGTGCAGACAACTTAGAAAGTTTAATACAAAAACTATCGGAGTATTGGGTTTTATCTCGTAAAATTAATAATCAACACGCCACTAATATTATTTTAGGATTCATTTTGGGTGCTACCTTATTTTTAGGAAAAGTCAAAGCAGAAGAACTGCTTGGAGAACCACTTCCGAGTGAAGCAGAATATCTTGAGCAATGCCGAGAAAATAAAACCTCAATGGGAATTTGCTTTTATAAGATTATCAAAACTCAAGCATTATTCACCTTCGGAAAATTCAAAGAAGCAGAACAATCTTTACAAGAATCTAAAACAATGATTCAATATATTCCGGGTTTTATTTCCACTGCAAAACACAATTTTTTAGATTCTTTAATTTTAACTTCTAGAGCTTATGAGGCTCTACCCGAAACTTCACAACAGGAGCTTGAGCAGATTCAAACTAATCAAAAACAAATGAAAATTTGGGCTGAAAACTGTCCTGAAAATTTTCAGTCTCCCTATTTGTTAATCTCCGCAGAACAGGCAAGAATCGAAGGAAAAAACTGGGATGCTATGAACTTCTATGATCAAGCGATTGTTTCTGCCAAACAGCATGGATGGGTTCAACAAGAAGCATTAGCAAATGAACAAGCTGCTCGATTTTGGTTAGCTCAAGGTCGAGAAAAATTTGCTCAGACTTATATGATTGAAGCCTACTATAACTATATTCGCTGGGGGGCTTTGATCAAAATCAAACAATTAGAACAGAGTTATCCAGAATTACTGTCTCCCATTTTACAGCGTGAAATCAATAGTGTTGACTCTTTCAATTACAGCACAAATTCTTCGGTCAATAGCTCCTCTAGTTCAGTCACAGAAACTCATAATCTGCTCGATTTAGCAACAGTGATGAAAGCTTCTTATGCCCTATCGAGTAAGATTCAACTCAACAATTTACTTTCGACCTTAGTACAACTTGTCATTGAAAATGCGGGCGCACAAAAATGTGCCTTAATGTGGTATAAAGAAGATCAACTCATTCTTGAAGTGATCGCTCATATTTCTTCTACTGAGGTTAAATGTGATGATCATTCATGTCTCGACTCCTTTGAGCTTCCTTTGATTCCTGTAAATTTGTGTGAAGATTTACCTCAATCTTTAATTAACTATGTGTGGCGAACTCAAAAGTCTTTAGTCTTAGATGAAGCGACTCATCATGAGTTGTGGATGAATGATCCTTATATGAAAAAACAGCAACCTAAATCTATTCTTTGTACTCCGGTTTCTAAGCAAGGTCAACAGATTGGAGTGCTTTATTTAGAAAATAATTTGGTGAGTGGTGCATTTACTCCTGAACGTTTGCAACTTCTCGAATTAATCACAACTCAAGCCGCAATTTCTATAGAAAATGCTCGGCTTTATGATAATTTAGCGATTGCTAAGTCTCAATTAGAGGCGACTAATCAAACTTTAGAACAAAAAGTGCAGGAACGGACTCAACAATTACACGAAAATAATCAGTATTTAGCTCAAACCTTAAAAGAACTTCAACGGACTCAAGCTCAACTCATTCAAACTGAAAAAATGTCGAGTCTAGGACAATTAGTTGCGGGTGTCGCTCACGAAATTAATAACCCTGTTAACTTTATTTATGGGAACATTACTCATGCTCAAGAATATGCTGAAGATTTATTAAAAGTCATTCAAGCTTATCAAGATTTTTATCCTGAACCTATAGAATCAGTGCAGGACTTAATCGAAGATGTAGAATTAGAGTTTTTAGTCGAAGATTTACCCAAATTGTTAAGCTCCATGGAAGTAGGTGCAAATCGAATTCGAGATATTGTCGCATCATTGCGGAATTTTTCTCGACTTGATGAAGCGGAAATTAAATCAGTGGATGTTCACGAAGGGATTGACTCTACATTAATGATTCTGCAAAATACTTTAAAAGTCAAACCCGATGAACCTGTGATTGAAGTGGTGAAAAACTACGCTAATTTACCGAAAATTCACTGTTATCCAGGACAACTCAATCAAGTCTTTCTGAATATTCTCTCTAATGCTGTTGATACTCTTCAACAAAAGAAAAAAGAAACAGCTTCTCATTCCAGCAAAATTACCATCACCACTGAAGCGACACCCCATCAAACTGTCAAAATTAAAATCGCCGATAATGGTATGGGAATGAGCGAACAAATACAACAGCAAATTTTTGATCCCTTTTTCACCACAAAACCTGTTGGACAAGGAACGGGATTAGGTTTGGCTGTGAGCTATCAAGTTGTAGTCGAACGTCATCACGGTAAACTGAGTTGTCTCTCGACTCTTAATGAAGGAACGGAATTTATCATTGAAATTCCTTTGAAACAGTCTTAAACTGAGTGATATTGCTCAAACTATTAAGCGAGATGCTCAAGTTGAATTGATAAGGTTTGAGCAGCATCTTTGAACAGTTCGAGTTCTGATGATAGCCAGAAGTGTGAATCCTCACAATGATGAGCAATGAGCAATCCCCATAACTTCTGTTGATTGATTAAAATGGGAATAACTAAATTTGCTTTAACTTTAATTTGACGCAGAAAATTTTTATGACAAGGATGAATCACTTCTGTTTCTATATTTGAAATCGTTCGGATTCGTCCGGCAAGATATAAAGCTGCATACTCCTCATTAAAACATTCATCCGCACCTGTTGAACCATAAATTGACCATTGGGGATGACTTAATGACTCAAAGGTAACTTGTCCTTTCCATTCTCGATAAAAATAATACAATACAACTCGATTGACTTCCAGCTTCTTTTGAAGACGATCTAATGTTTCTTGTATGAGAACATCTCGTTTTTCATGGGTTTTGAAACGTTCTATAAATCGTCTTAAGCCGGGATCACTCGAAGAATTAAAAACTCTATTGAGGTTAAAATCTGGGTAGTGTTCCTGATCAGCCGTCATAATAGAAAGTGAGATAAAATAATTGTGAACTGAGTTGATTTACAGAGAATAATTAAGATTTTAGCATAGAGCCATCCCATTTAGGTTGTGTAAAAAATTTTCTCTGAACTAGCCCGTTCAGAAAATAGACTTCGTGTTGAATCAGAGAAAGTCCTATAAGACAAAAAAACGCATCTCCTTGAGCAGAAAATGCGCTGAATGAAACCGAAAAATAACATCATTAGATTCAGATCTTGACTGAAAATTTCTATCACCTCGCAATGCGTTCAAAAGGTGCTGGAACAACAAACAAAGTAATATTTTCCTTTTTCACGATATGTACAACAGTTCCCGGTATGAGCCGGACATTCTCCTCACAACGAGCATTCCACCAAGTAGCTTGAAATTTAACTCGACCTTGACGATAAGGTGGAATTTCTTCAGAAACAATCCCTTCTCCCAAAATCTTTATGGGTTGAGAATCATAAGGCGTTGAGTGAATTTTATTGCGAAAAAACATTGTTCGATCTCCCTAGCGTCAATCATAAATCTGTCAATAGAGGAAACTTAAACATAGATAGGCTGTAGGGTATTGCAAAGTTTGATAGCAGTTCTTGTCTATTAGAATTGCTCCCTACTTAACTATCACTGTACCCTCACTATTCTATGAAAGCAATTCAAGCTGTTCAGGTTCCCCAAGTGGAACTTAATTCCTTTACCCCAGACATCACGGTTACTTGTTGATGGTGATTGAACTGAGATTGGCTTGAAAATCCTCCTGGACATTACCCTAGATCCGTTGAGATCACCATCCTCTATGGAATCTCTACTAGCAATGGATCTAGAAAGATGACATGAAATCCGGAATAAATAGAAGATTAGATTCGATCAAATGTATCTCAATATACATTAGGATTATTAAAAGATCATCAAAAGCAATGGGTCCCATAGGGTCGATTGTAGGGTCAGTTCACCGATTGTCCACTCTCTGTCTCGGCTTCTTAATCGCTAAAATCTCATCTGAAAAATATGTCTGAACAATACATTTTATTTTATAAACCCTATGACGTTTTATGCCAATTTACCGATAACGATCCGACCACTTCCCCCCGTAAAACGCTCAAAGATTTTATCTCAATTCCTGGGGTTTATCCCGTAGGACGATTAGACCGCGATAGTGAAGGATTATTGCTTCTCACCAATCAAGGTCAAATTCAACATCGCTTGAGTCATCGAAAATTTAACCACCTTAGAACTTACTGGGTTCAGGTGGAAAATAGACCGGATGAAACCGCCTTGAATTTCCTCCGATCCGGGGTAAATATTAAAGACTATCAAACCCGACCCGCTCAAGTGAAAATTCTGCCTGCTGAACCCGATTTACCCCCCCGTAACCCCCCGATTCGTTTTCGCAAAACAGTACCCACGGCTTGGCTAGAAATTACCCTCACAGAAGGGCGAAATCGTCAAGTGCGTCGGATGACCGCAGCCGTTGGATTTCCCACTTTGAGATTAGTTAGAGTGGCGATCGCTCATTTACACTTAGATGGACTCGAACCCGGTCAATGGCGTTCCTTAAGTCCAACTGAAATCCAGAATTTATACAAAATTACAGGGTTTTGAATATCAATTTGAAAAGCCTCTAGGGAATACCCGCTTGTTGAAACAGTTGTTCGGCTGTGAGTTCAAATCCGGGTAAAATTTCATCACGGATCATCGCAGTTCCTCGCTTAATTTCCGAGGGAGAATCTGGGTAAAAAATCGTCAGACTTTTATCTTTCGGATCAATCACCCAAACCCTGAAAACCCCCGCTTTAATATAATCTATTGCTTTCTCACTGATACTGCCAAAACTTTGTTCCGGTGAAATAATTTCAATCGCTAATTCCGGCGCAACTGGACAAGCTTCATTTTCCATCCAATCCCTATCTAGACGATCATAGGAAATATACAGTAAATCCGGCACCGGCACCCAATCTTTTTCTCCCCGTTTCAAGTGTATTGACCACTCTACCCCAACTCGACCTCGATTTTGACTCCACTGATGAAGTAAAATAAACAAAAAACCTGTTAATGAGGAATGAAAATATTTCGGTGACATTTTAGGTTTAGCTTCTCCATCAACCAACTCATAGGTGATATCATCTTGAGGCCGAGCAAAAAATTCTTCCAAGGTCAGACTGTTTGGAGTTTGAATTGTCATTTGAATTGAGTCCAAACTAACGAATGGGTTTGATTTTAGCTTAAAACAAAATAGACAGACCGGGCTAGTTTGAGTGAGCTATAATTATTTTAGGTTTAGAAAAAATCGACGGCCGATCCCTTATGATCATACAATGAAACATCATTGAACTTGAGTTAATCCTGTGAACTTTCAATCCGTCATTGCCACTTTACATCAATTTTGGAGCGATCGCGGTTGTTTAATCGCCCAACCCTACGACACCGAAAAAGGGGCGGGAACCATGAGTCCCCATACCTTCCTGCGGGCGATTGGCCCTGAACCCTGGTCTGTTGCTTATATTGAACCCTGTCGCCGTCCCACCGATGGACGCTATGGCGAAAATCCTAACCGTTTTCAACATTACTATCAATATCAAGTGCTAATTAAACCCTCTCCTGATAATATTCAAGAGGTGTATTTAGACTCCCTCAGAGCGCTCGGAATTAAGCCCGAAGATCATGATGTTCGGTTCGTCGAAGATAACTGGGAATCTCCCACTTTAGGCGCTTGGGGAGTGGGTTGGGAAGTGTGGTTAGATGGGATGGAAATTACCCAATTTACCTACTTTCAACAATGTGGTGGAATCGATTGTCGCCCCGTTTCGATTGAAATTACCTACGGACTTGAACGACTCGCCATGTATCTTCAAGACGTTGATGCGATGACAAAAATTGCCTGGACAGATACAATTAATTATGGGGATATTCATCTTCAGGGTGAAGTAGAACATTGCACCTATAATTTTGAAGCATCTAACCCAGAACTCCTGTTTACCCTGTTTGGTTTGTATGAACAAGAAGCCGAACAACTGATCGAAAAAGGGTTAGTTTTACCCAGTTTAGATTATGTTCTAAAATGTTCTCATAGTTTCAACCTTTTAGATGCCCGAGGGGTGATTGCAGTGACAGAAAGAACTCGTTATATTGGTAGAATTAGGAACCTCGCTCGACGAGTTGCCCAACGCTATTTAGAACAACGAGAAACTTTAGGATTTCCTCTGCAAAAATCAGTTTAATTCATCAAACAAAGACTCTGTAGGGGCAGGTTAAATGCTCTCACCCCTACGTCTTTTTTTCAAGGTTTTATGGTTCAGTCATCCTCTGAAAATATGCCTAAAACTTTAATCACAACTTATCTAGAAATGACCGATCCCGCAGAATTTTTCCCGGTTGAACTTAAAAATTATTCAGGTGTCAATATTTTTCCTCTAGAAACACCTGATGTAGAATTTTATCGCTTTTTATATGATCAGGTGGGAAGGGCTTGGCGTTGGCGCGATCGCTTATTATTAAGTGATGAACAGTTAACAGCTATTTTAGCAGATTCAGCAACCCGTATTGATATTTTATCTGTCAAAGGATCGCCCGCAGGTTATATTGAACTGAGTCAAAGTCAAACTTCTACAGAAATCGCCTATTTGGGTTTACGTTCAGGTTATTGGGGTCGAGGTTTAGGAAAGTATCTCTTGAGTTATGGTATTCTAAAAGCTTGGCAACGTCAGACCAAAAGAATTTGGGTGCATACTTGTAATCTTGATAGTATTTATGCTCTTGATAATTATCTCAAACGGGGATTTAAAATCTATAAAATTGAAGAAAAACCCCTGCCTCAAGAATATCTTTAATCCAACTATAAATCGATTGAAAAAACAAATTAAGCTAGGATTTTTTATCCTACTTTCTTTATTCTTTTGGATCGGACTTTCAGGCTCTGTCGCTGCGGTAAACTCTCCAGTTGATAAAATACCTCTCACCGTAGAAATCTTACAAGAAAGAATTAACAATCCGGTTAATACAGATGGAATTTCATTAATTGATCTTCAAAATTTTGTCATTGACTTACGAGAAAAAAACGCAGAATTTAGTCAAGAATTTTATCATCAGATTCAAATAGCACTGAATAAAACTGAAAATAAAATCGGTTTAAACCTCAGTCAATCAACAATTAAGGGAGACTTGATCGCGAGTCAAATTGGCGTGAGAGTTCCTTTAATTGAAGAAACATTACGGTCTATCTTATCTTCCGATGAACTAGAAATCTTAAAATCAGAACAGGCTCAACTTTCTCTACGGGAAAAATCACCCGATAATACTGCTATTACACTCCCTAAAATGACTATAATTCGGGGTCGTTTAAAATTTAGAAATACAGAATTTCAAGGAAATGTTGATTTTAAAAACGCATTTTTACTCAAAGGTTTAGACGCTCAAGAAGCTATTTTTAATCAAGAATCCATCTGGAATCAAACCCGATTTAATCAAATCGCTAACTTTAAGCAAGCCATCTTTGAGGAAAAAACAAAATTTACTGAAGCGATCTTTTTAAGCAAAGCAAAATTTAATAAAACGAATTTTCAAGCCTTTACAAATTTTGAGGAAAGCCACTTTCAAGATGTTAGCTTCAATCAAGCTCATTTTAAAGGATTCGCAAATTTTACCCGTATTTTGGGAGACGGAGAAACGGATTTTAGTGAATCTTGGTGGCAAGAACGAGTGATGTTTTCTAAATCTCGTTTCACTCATTCTGTGAGTTTTCAGGAAGCAATTTTTGAACAATCCGGCGATTTTCGGAATACTCGGTTTAATCAAGGGGTAAGTTTGCGAGAAGCCAGTATTCAAGGTATTATTGATTTTAGTGATGCTGGATTTGGTCAATATACAGAAATCAATGTTTCTAACTTGATGTTTGACTCTAATTCGGCTCAAATTTTAGGTGATCCGGGTATTATTGGTGCGGTAATGTCTGTCAAAACATTACAAGGAAATGAAAACTTACTTCGCAATTTAATACAAAACTTCCGTCAACAAGAACAAATCGAAGATGCGAATAAAATAGAATATCTACGCGCCCAATTATTACTGAAACAATTTAAACGCAATATCTTTGGGATTGATATTAATACCGCCTCAATTTATCGATTAACCCACGCCGGATTTACAGAGGAACAAGCCCATGCAATTTATAACACGAGAATCAAACAACCCTTTCAAAACTTAACCGAAATTTTAAAGCTAGATGAAGTTGATTTAGCTACCTATATTAAAGTATATGATCGCGTTGTTGCCAATCGTTATCCCCGGGAAACAGCAGCCGAAACATCTCCCGGAAAACAACTGATTCTAGATCGCTATATTCTCCCCTTTTTCACCAGCTTAGACACGGCGTTACACTGGTTAGAATTAAGCATCCTGTTACTTTTGAGTGGTTATGGGACTCGTTTTGAATTAGTCTCAGGAATTGGCTTGATTTCTATTGCTTATTTTGGCTTGATTTTTTGGTTGCTAGATCGAGTCAGACGACGACATCCGACTCCTATTTTACCAACCGTTTCAGAAACCATTTGGATGTTAGCCAGTTTTGGATTATTAACGATCATGGGCTTAACTCAAGTCTTTACAGTATCCAGTTATCCCCTTCTGACTTTGTTGTGTTTAGCCGCTTTTATTCTTCCCATTCCGGGTATTATTGTCGGATTCATCTATTACAAAGGACGGCATCATAACTTATTAGATTTATCTTACTTCACAGAAGATGCCAGCCAACGACAACTGCGATTAATGATCGGGCGATTACCCCTAATGCCAAGATTTGTTTTCTTTCGCGATCGCTATCTACCCATTCTTTGGGATAGACACTGGAATTGGCTAAACTATTATGATTTTAGCCTGAATAACTTTCTCAAATTTGGCTTTAATGATATCCGTTTACGAGATGAACACCTACCGGGATTAATTGCCAGTTTAGTTTGGTATCAGTGGAGTTTAGGGGTACTTTATCTCATTCTTTTATTCTGGACACTTTCTCGCACCATTCCCGGATTAAACCTGTTAATCTATCTCAAATAAATTGAATGTTAATGAGAAACACTCGATAATTCTTGTTGATATTTTAACAACAAATGCTGCACTTCTTCATCAGAGGTTTGAGAAAAATCATCATACCAAAAACTAATCGCATTTAGCATTTTAGGCTGAATTAAACAGACCACTTGACTCACTTGTTCTTCTAATTGTTGACAAATCATCGGGGGTGCAATGGGAACCGCCACAACAATCGCTTTTGGTTCATGCGATCGCATCACTTCAATAGCAACAAAAAGCGTTGAACCCGTCGCCACACCATCATCGACTAAAATCACAATTTGATCTTGCAAATTCAAAGGAAATCGTCCCTGACGATAAAGAGACTCTCGTCGCTGTAACTCTTCCCTTTCTATGCCTAAAACCTCCTCAAAAGCAGGCTGAGAAACCTGCCAATATTCTATAATATCCTCATTAATTTGCATCACCTTTCCCGGTGCAATTGCCCCCATTGCCAGTTCTTTATTCGCCGGAACCCCTAATTTACGAACCAAACAAACATCTAACACAACATGAAGCGATTTCGCAATTTCATAAGCCACCGGAATCCCTCCACGCGGCAAACCCAAAACCATGACATCTGAACGATTCGCATATTTTTTCAGCCGAGATGCCAATAAACACCCCGCTTCCTTTCTATTTTTAAATTGCATCGTCATTTTGACTCACCTCTCAATTTTTATCTAGAATTAGAGCGTTTTTTTATACCGATAGATAGATAACAAAACCCAAACACCGCCCTAAAAACCTATTCAAAATAAACTTAATGTAGCGAATAATAACTTCAGCCCCTCTCTATCTATTTTAACAGATTTCCCCGCCGAAACTCAGGTTTTTAAATCCATCTCTCCGTTGAACCCAGCGCCCGAGTTGCCTATAATCAAAATGCAGTGAGGTACAAATTATGGATGTAAAAGCCGCTATTGCTTGGGAAGCAGGTCAACCGTTAAGCCTAGAAACCGTCCAACTCGAAGGCCCCAAAGCCGGAGAAGTCTTGGTCGAAATTAAAGCCACAGGAGTCTGTCATACCGACGCCTACACCCTCTCCGGCGCCGACCCAGAAGGCTTATTTCCGGCAATTCTCGGCCATGAAGGGGCGGGAGTGGTCGTTGAAGTTGGGCCGGATGTCAAAAGCGTCAAACCGGGCGATCACGTCATTCCCCTCTACACGCCGGAATGTCGCCAATGTGAATATTGCCTCAGCATGAAAACTAATCTTTGTCAAGCCATTCGTTCAACCCAAGGCAAAGGACTGATGCCCGATGGAAGTAGTCGGTTTTCAATTAATGGCGAAAAAATTCATCATTATATGGGAACTTCTACCTTTTCAAATTATACCGTATTACCCGAAATTTCGGTGGCAAAAATTCGGGAAGATGCCCCTTTTGACAAGGTTTGTTATATCGGTTGTGGCGTAACAACAGGAGTCGGCGCTGTTATTAATACCGCTAAAGTTGAACCCGGTTCAAATGTTGTTGTGTTTGGCTTAGGGGGTATTGGTTTAAATGTGATTCAAGGGGCAAAAATGGTTGGGGCTAACATGATTGTTGGCGTTGATCTTAACCCCGCAAAACGAGAAATTGCTGAAAAATTTGGCATGACCCATTTTGTTAACCCTAAAGAAATTGAAGGGGATTTAGTGCCTTATTTAGTTGAACTAACCAAAGGCGGCGCTGACTACAGTTTTGAATGTATTGGTAACGTTAACGTTATGCGTCAAGCGTTAGAATGCTGTCATAAAGGTTGGGGTGTGAGTGTGATTATTGGTGTCGCAGGGGCAGGACAAGAAATTAGTACCCGACCCTTTCAATTAGTTACCGGACGAGTTTGGAAAGGTTCAGCATTTGGCGGCGCCAGAGGACGAACAGATGTTCCTAAAATTGTCGATTGGTATATGGAAGGTAAAATTAATATTGATGATTTGATTACCCATGTATTACCCGTTGAACAAATTAACGATGCGTTTGATTTGATGCACAAAGGCGAATCAATTCGCACGGTTTTAACCTTTTAAAAAAAAGATTCATCCCCCTAAATTTACCGCCCCCGTACCCCTAGCCCCCTAAATCCCCCAATTCTGGGGGACTTGAAACTCACCCCACTTTATAAAGAGGCTAGGGGGGATCAATAATCTAGAAGCATGGGTAGAAAATATTTAAGTATTTCATAGTAAAATCAACATAGACTGAAAACAACACACAACATAAACAGGACATAAAAATGCGAATTTTAATCATGGGCGGAACCCGTTTTATCGGCGTTTACTTAACTCAAATCTTAGTCGAACAAGGTCACGAAGTCGTATTATTTAACCGAGGAAATAAACCCGCCCCCGTAGAAGGAATTCAACAAATTCATGGCGATAGAACCGACGCAGACCAAATTAAAGAAAAACTTGCTAATCAAAACTTTGATGCCATTTTTGATAATAACGGACGGGAACTCAGCGATACTAAACCCCTCGCCGATTTATTCAAAGGAAAAGTTCAACATTTTGTTTACATGAGTTCGGCTGGAGTCTATTTAAAATCTCCTGAAATGCCTCATATTGAAGGCGATAAAACCGACCCAAAAAGCCGTCATTTAGGCAAATACGAAACCGAAACTTATCTCCAAGAACAACAATTACCCTGGACATCTATTCGCCCCACTTATATTTACGGCCCTCAAAATTATAACCCCTTAGAAGCCTGGTTTTTTGATCGGATTGTTGCAAATCGTCCGATTCCTATTCCCGGTAACGGAGTGCATATTACTCAGTTAGGTCATGTGAAAGATTTAGCAAAGGCAATGGTTGCCGTATTAGGGAATGAAAAAGCCATCGGTCAGGTGTATAATATTTCGGGTGAACGTTACGTTACCTTCGACGGTTTGGCGGGTGCCTGTGCGGTTGCTGCGGGGAAATCAGCAGAAGATTTAAACATCATTCATTACGACCCCAAACAGTTTGATTTTGGTAAGAAAAAGCCTTTTCCTCTGCGAGTTCAACACTTTTTTGCGGATATTCATAAAGCGATGAATGAGTTAAATTGGCAACCGGAATTTGATTTAATTTCGGGCTTAAAAGATTCCTTTCAAAATGATTATCAGACGACAGATAAAGCTGAGGTTGATTTTAGTTTAGACGACCAAATCCTAAAAGCCAATTCGTAGGGTGGGTTAGCCCAGCGTAACCCACCATATTTAGTAAGTTTTGGGCGCAATTTCAGGTAATATGATATCCGACTAATCAATCATCATTCTGTAGGGGCGGGTTCTGCAATATCTTTACTACTATTGAGAGATTCAGATAAACCCGCCCCACCCCGATAACACACATTAATCAATGGGATATCATATCATTTCCGATGCCAATTCTGGGCGCAAGTTGGTGTCCCTACAGATCATTTTATGGGGTTTAATATGAGTCAGTTTCAATTCTTAGATGATGACACCGCTATCTTGATGATTAATCAGGATACGTTTACTGTTGCTAGGTTGAGACAACTAATTTCTCAAAAACTCTACCAAAAATTAGTTCAAACACCATCAAATAGTAACGCAACGTTGGCTTATTATTTGAGTGATGAGGCTCTTTTTCTGAATGACAGAGCGATTAGCATCAGTATGCAAAATATTCAATTCACATTTCCAACCGAAGGAATGGATTGTAAACTTTTAAACTTAAATACTAAAGAATGGCAGTTAGGTCAATTAAGAATATTCGCTGATATAACAATAATAAGTTATAATGTTAAAATCAATGAACTTAAACTAGAATTTGCACCAGACGAACCACCGCTATCAGACATCGAAACATCATTAGACGAATTTAGAAAACAGAACCTAGAATCATAAACTTGTTGTTGGGCTTCAGCCCTAATTAACTGCGCGTGCATCGCAACAACGAACTTATTAGCGTTGATATTGTAGGCGAAATTGTACAATTCCCGGTTTATCTTCTTCAATAAAACTATCCCGGCGAATTTCTTTTAAACCTAACTGTTTAAACTGCGATAATTCCCCCTCTGATAACGGCCAAGGTGGGCCATCGGGTTCATTTTCACTATCCCGATAACGAGTAATTACAATTAATGTCCCCTTCTCCCCAACTAACGAAGAAATGGCTTGAATACTATCTGAACGCATATTCAAAGGTAAAGCTTGAATGGTGCGACATTCAAACACAAAATCAAAACTATGTTGTAAACTAGAATCAAGATTAAATAAATCCCCAACAAAATAATTAACCTCAGAATCAGGAAAACGTTGATGACACCAAGAAATCGCCGTCGGAGAGATATCAAACGCAGTCACTTTAAAGCCTAATTTTGCTAAAGTTTCCGCATCATCGCCCAAGCCGCAACCAATGACAATCGCTGTTTTTTCGTCTGTTTTTGGGGGATATTTCTCTAACCAATCTTGTAGATAAGGATGAATTGTTGATTTCGCCCAGGGAACTTGAGATGTATCGCCTTCTGCATCTGTATATACTGTTTCAAACCATCCCGTCGCATCGTTATTTTTTAGAGATTCTGTTGCGAGAGAAACAATTTTATTTCTAAGGGTTTCGAGGTTATTTTCAGACATGATCGGTTAATAGTCTTGGTGTTTTTATCCCCCCTTTCCCGCTTCAAAAGAGGGGTGATGTAGTTTCACAAAAGGGGGGAGAATTGAATTCAGCCTGAATTAGCGGTTATACTGTTTCGTCAGATGTCGTAAGCGATCGCTAATTTCAGAAGTGAGTTGATCCGAACTTTCATAACGCCAACGCCAATTTCCAGCATTGATACTCGGATCATTCATGCGCCCTTTATTATCTAAACCCAACAAATCTTGCAGGGGAATAATCGCTTGATTTGCCACAGATTTTAAAGCTAAATCAATGAATTCCCAATTGATTTCTTTCACTTCGTCTGGGTGAGAATACCCCAGATATTTAGCAACATTTTGTTTTTCTTTTTCGCCTGCTTGTTGCCACCAACCGACGGTAGTATCATTATCGTGAGTTCCGGTATAAACCAGACAATTTTCAACAAAATTGTGAGGAAGATAGGCATTTGTGTCATCATCTGAAAACGCAAATAACAGAATTTTCATCCCCGGAAACTCAAAGCGATCGCGAAGTTCTTCAACTTCGGGGGTAATAATTCCCAAATCTTCCGCCAAAACAGGTAAACTTCCTAAACCCTGGCGAATCGCTTCAAAAAACTCCTCCCCAGGCGCTTTAATCCATTCGCCATTCATCGCAGTTTCTTCCCCCGCAGGCACCCGCCAATAGGCTTCAAACCCTCGGAAATGATCGATCCGCACTAAATCCGCATAGGCGAGAGTCGCTTTAAAACGTTCAATCCACCAAGCAAAACCTGTGCGTTTTAACTCATCCCAATCATAAACCGGATTACCCCAAAGTTGACCCGTTTCGCTAAAATAATCCGGGGGAACTCCGGCAATATAAGCCGATTCTAACGTTTCAGGATCAAGTTGGAAAATATTCGGTTGCGCCCAAACATCAGAACTATTGTGACAGACATAAATTGAAATATCACCAATAATTGAAATGCCTTTCTCATTGGCATAGCGGCGCAGATTTCGCCATTGTTCAAAAAACTTAAACTGAAGAAACTTATGATACAAAATGCGATCGCTCAGTTCTTCAGATTTCGCCTTCAGCGCTTCCGGTTCCCGACGAGCGACACCCGCCTCCCATTTATTCCAGGGTAAGCCATCATGGGCTTCAAGTAAAGCCATAAACAGAGCATAATCTTCTAACCAAGCAGAAGTTTCCTGACAGAAGGATTCAAATTCCGGATTGGGATTTCCCGAGAGAGATTCCCGAAAGCGATCATAAGCCCGTTGCAGAAACTCTGTCTTATGGGGGATGACGCGATCAAAATTAACCCGATTAGCAGTAACATCATCACTAGGGGGTAAGGGGGTTAATTCATCCCCATTGAGTAACCCTTGTTCAGCCAATTGATCCAAACTAATGAGTAAAGGATTTCCAGCAAAGGTGCTAAAGTTCATAATATAGGGGGAATGCTCATAGCCAGTAGGGCCAAGCGGCAGAATTTGCCAAAGCGTTTGACCACTTCTATCCAAGAAGTCGATAAACTCATAGGCAGATTGCCCTAAATCGCCGATCCCAAACGGACTGGGTAAGCAGGTTGGGTGCAGTAAAATCCCACTTGCACGTTGAAACGTCATAACTAAATATTGAGTTTGGATTATTTCAACATCATATATACTAAGCTTGTTTAATCGGTAGATCCTCAATCAAAAATTCGGGAGAAATCCTCAACCTTTTTCCCGCTTTCTCCGAGAATCCCAACAAACCAACAGGTTATTCCGAATGAGGACTGAAAAATTGAGCTAAAGGATTTGAACCCAACTCAGGACTTCAATCTGATGTTGATGGTAATCTACTGAGACTTTTCTCAAAATCTATCTGAAGATAGAGGAAAGTCAGCGCGAATCAACTCCAACCCCGCCCATGCTTTATGGGTGTATAACTTCAGGTAAGTGCAGTCAAACAAAAAGCGAAGTATCAAGAGAAACATCTAAACATTTGTTGCTTTGCCTTTGCTGGATGGTTTTTAGATGATTGTGTAATTTGTAGATCAGACGAAATATTCGAGAATATGCAACATTCCAAACTTAGCAACGATCCCCTCTGGTTTAAAGATGCCATTATCTACGAGGTGCCTGTGCGCGCCTATGCAGATAGTAACGAGGATGGTATTGGTGATTTTCTGGGTTTAACGGAAAAGTTGGACTATCTACAGGATCTCGGAGTAACCGCCATCTGGATACTGCCCTTTTTCCCTTCGCCCTTGCGGGATGATGGCTATGATATCTCCGACTACATGAACGTTAACCCCATTTATGGCACCATAGAAGACTTTCAAACCCTTCTCGATGCCGCTCACGAACGGGGAATTCGCGTCATTGCCGAACTTGTTGTTAATCATACCTCCGATCAGCACCCCTGGTTTCAACGGGCTAGACGAGCGCCCAAAGGCAGCAAAGAACGGGACTTCTATGTTTGGAGTGATACCCCGGACATCTATTCAGACGTGCGAATTATCTTCCAAGACTTTGAAACCTCAAACTGGGCCTGGGATCCAGTAGCCAAAGCCTATTACTGGCATCGCTTCTACTCCCACCAACCGGATCTCAACTACGATAACCCGGAACTGCAAAAAGCCGTGTTAGAGGTTCTTGATTTTTGGATGGATCTCGGAGTCGATGGAATTCGTTTAGATGCGGTACCCTATTTATTTGTCCGCGAAGGCACCAACTGTGAGAACTTACCGGAAACTCACGGGTTCCTGAAAAAACTCAGAGGCCATATGGACTCGAAATTTGCCAACCGGATGATGTTAGCAGAAGCCAACCAATGGCCAGAAGATGCGGCCGCCTATTACGGGGAGGGAGACGAATGTCATATGAACTTCCATTTTCCCCTGATGCCGCGTCTATTTATGTCCTTGCGGATGGAAGATAGTTTTCCCATTATTGACATTCTTAACCAAACTCCCTCTATTCCCTCTAACTGTCAATGGGCATTATTCCTGCGAAATCACGATGAACTAACCTTAGAAATGGTGACGGACGAAGATCGAGACTATATGTACAAAGTCTACGCCCAAGATCACCAAGCCCGAATTAACTTAGGCATTCGTCGTCGGTTAGCCCCTCTGTTGGGTAACGATCGCCGTCAAATTGAATTATTGAATAGTTTACTCCTCTCCCTGCCCGGAACGCCTGTACTGTACTATGGCGATGAAATTGGCATGGGCGATAATATCTATATTGGCGATCGCAATGGAGTCCGCACCCCGATGCAGTGGAGTCCCGATCGCAATGCAGGCTTTAGTCGGGCGAACCCACAAAAACTCTATCAACCCGTAGTTGTTGATTCAGAATACCACTTTGAAGCCGTTAACGTTGAAGCCCAAAGCGCGAACCCCAACTCCCTGTTATCCTGGATGAAACGTCTGATCGCCATGCGGAAGCGCTTCCAGGCTTTTGGACGGGGAACCTTTGAGTTACTCCATCCCGAAAACCGCAAGGTATTAGCATTTATTCGGACTTATAACGGTGAACATCTTCTGGTTGTGGCGAACCTCTCTCGCTTTGTCCAAACTGTCGAGTTGGATCTATCCGCCTTTACCGGGATGCTTCCCGTCGAAATTTTTGGCCGCACTCCCTTTCCCCGAATTGAAAAATCGTCCTATTTTCTGAGTATCAGTCCCTACGGATTTTATTGGTTCATGCTACAACTTGATCCAACCGTCGTCGAACCGTTACCCCAGAAAAAACTACCTGCAATGGCGGTGACTCAAAGTTGGAAACAAGTGCTAGATCGGTCTGACTACAAGAGTCAACTTGAATCCATTTTGGCTGAATATCTCCATAGCTGTCGCTGGTTTATCGGCAAGTCTCAAGTCATGCAGTCTGTTCATATTCGTGATGTGATTCCAGTTTTACATCAGGGAACAGAAGCAGTTATCACATTAATTCAGGTGGAATACACCGAAGGTTTCCCCGATACCTATGTATTGCCCCTCAGTTATGCTACAGAGGAACGGGCTGAAGAAATTCAAGAATCCATGCCTCAAGCCGTTATTGCCTCTCTGAAAGTGGATGAAGAAGCCGGAATTTTGTTTGATGCGATCGCCTCGGAGAACTTTATGAGTGTCCTCCGGGAAATGATTGTTAACCGCATGACCTATCCCGGTAAGCAAGGGCGTTTAGTTGCAACCACCACCGATGCACTCAACAAAGAACAAGATACCCTAGAAGGACAGTTTGAGACATCCCTGGAAAAAGGAAATCGTATTAATACCCTAGTGGTCTATGGAGGCCGATTTGTCTTTAAACTGTTCCGCCGTGTTGAAGAAGGCATTAACCCGGAACTTGAAGTCCGTCGCTTCCTCGGATCTCGCGCCCCCTTAGCCCACATTGCCCCAGTCATTGGCGGCTTAGAATACCGTCGTCCACGGTCAGAAGCTATGACCATCGGGGTTTTACAGCCTTATGTTCCTGATGCGACCAATGCTTGGACGGTGACGCTTGATATTCTGCGGGATTATTTTGATCGGGTTGTTGTTGAACAAGCGAATTTAGAAGAAGTTCCTCTACCCACCGAAGAACTGGTTCATTTACTTGAACAACCTGTTCCTGAATTAGCGGCTTTAACCATTGGTTCCTACCTCAGTAATGCGGAATTGTTGGGTCAACGCACGGCGGAAATGCACATCGCCTTATCAGCAGACTATGATAACCCAGACTTTTGCCCCGCACCGTTTACCTCTCTCTACCAACGCTCAGTTTATCAATATTCTCGCAACCTGACGGGACAGGTGTTTCTGCGGTTGAAAAAGCAACTGGTGACACTTCCGGTGGCGAGTCAAAGCCAAGCCCGTCAGTTATTGACTCGTAAAGATTATCTCCTCGCCCGACTGCGACAGGTTCTCAACCTGAAAATTACTGCGATGCGAACCCGTTGTCATGGCAACTATTGTCTCGAAGAAATTCTGTTTACCGGGAAAGACTTTGTGATCCTCGACTTTGAGGGAGAAGCCTACCGCACCTTAAATGAACGTCGGATGAAGCGATCGCCTTTACGGGATGTTGCTGGAATGTTACTTTCCTTTGATTATGCCACTCGTGTTGCCCTGGCGGCGGAGGTTGAAAATGGCATGATCCGAGAAGATAATCTTTCACAAATGCAGCAATGGGCGCAGTTTTGGTCAGTTTGGGTGCGGGCAGCTTTCCTGAAAAGTTACCTTCAAACGGCTGCCGAAGATTCTTTCCTTCCGAAAAGTACAGCTGAGTTGGAAGTGTTGCTTGAGTGTTATATGCTAGAAAATGCGATTCAAGACTTGGGGAATGAACTGCAAGAATCGAGTGGTATGCTGGATATTTCGATTCAGCTTTTGATGAATTTAGCCGCCCACTAAATTTCAACTCAATTTCAATTCAGCTAGAAATGATCACAGATCCTACGCCAAACCCAAAATTATGGCGTAGGCTTTTTTCAAGTTTGGCTAGTTCACCGAAAATTACCTCGTTTTGGAACAATGGGAGGAGTTAAACTTGAACCTGAAACCGACAGAGAGTTGAATTCCGATTCAAGGGCTGCTTGGGTCAGGGGGCCTGCAATCCCATCTGGATTTAATCCCACATTTTTTTGAAAGAGTTTTACGGCTTGCTGTGTAAAAATGTCGTAGAATCCGGTAATCGGTTTGTTGTAATATCCTAGAACTTGTAGATGTTGTTGAAGGGCAATCACTTCAGAACCACTACTTCCTAGTTGCAGGAGAGTTGTTTGTTGAGCAGTGGGACTGGCGATCGCATCTGTCAAACCCAAAGCAGCTAAGGTTTGGCGACCTGCAATTCCATCAACTTGGAGTCTGTTCGTGAGTTGAAATTGTTTAACGGCCGCTTGAGTTAAACTCCCATAATAACCTGTAATAGGCCCTTCAAAATAACCCTTATCGCGCAGTTTTTTCTGAAGTTCTATGACTTTTGACCCGGTGTTTCCAAATTGGAGAGCTAGCGTTACCTCAACTTCTAGCAGTATTATCGTCATCAGACTCAAAATCAGTGTTAATTTTCCGATATTTTTGTAAGATACTCTGAGGTTTAACACTGTTGTTAAATCGGCTAGTCGAAAATTCATCAAGAGATTGAAGCTAGAGGAAAAATAGAAAAAAGCAACTGTGTTCATCACTGAGGATTCCTAAAAGTGCTACAATCATAAGCTGATGGAACTGCCTGTTTTTTGTTGTTTTTTGGTTTTATCTACAGGTTAAGCTTTAATTCTTTACAAATATTATACATTTTTATTTTTTCACCCCGTCAAAAATTCTAAAAATATTAAAAAATATTATTCAACATAACTGTTTCCCTGTTCCGGCGTCTGTTGTGGGGGGTTGACAAGGGGGGAATTCTTTAATAAATTAAAGATAATATTTTTTATAATCGAGTGTTGACAAAAATATTTTTTTCGCAAATATCCTATTATGTAAGATAATACCCCTCACCGCCTCAAAAAGTCAAGAGGGTCTGCCGAAAAAAAAAGCGCGAAATTTCGAGGAAAAAGGGAACAAAACTCGTCCCCTGTCCTCTGTCCCCTTGCTATGGAATAATGGCACTAATAGCCTCTAAAGGATAACCAACGGCTTTCCAGGCGGCAACTCCACCAATTAACTCAGAAACAGAAGGATAACCCGCTTCACGCAGTAACGCCGCAGCTTGGGCGGTTTCTTCATCGGTTTCTGCGTAGAGGTAAATATCACGAGAAAATTCAAGGGTTTTGCGGATACGATTAACTAAAATTTCTACAGGCATAGAAATTGCTCCTTGAATGTGAGCGGCGTTAAACGCTTCAAGACTCCGCACATCAATAATCGTTAAAGCAGGTTCACCCCAGTCTAAACGACTTTTCAAATCCTGTACTCGAGATTTTGGCTTCATGGGTGCAGGCACAGGGATAAACTTAGAAAATATACTCATGGGTAAAAACACTCAACGTTAATAATTGATTCAGAATGTTCCTCAAAATGTAACTAAATCTTTCAAAAATTGCAAACTTTAATTAAAAACATTTGACAACTGCAACTAATATTGACCTAAAAAAGAAAAATCCTCTGTTTTTCAAGAGGAAAAATCAAGAGTGATAGAAGATCACACCAGCCCCAGGTGATCCTGAGCTATGCTATTGATGCCCAGATAGAGCAAATCCGTCGAGATGTTAAAAAAATCAAATTCTGGGCAATTCCAGCCCACCTATAGACGATATCAATCAACGGAAATCAGCAATGACTAGCACTTTAACCCCCATTCCTTTTGTCGATCTCAACTTCCAACAAAAACCCATACAATCTCAGATCGAACAAGCAATACAAGCCGTAATTGACAAAGGAGATTTTATTTTTGGTCAAGTTTTAGGAGAGTTTGAACGTGCTTTTGCGATCGCTTCAGGGGTACAGTACGGAATAGGAGTCGCCTGTGGTACCGATGCGATCGCTTTAGGCTTACAAGCCTGTGGAATTGGTGAAGGGGATGAAGTGATTTTACCCGCCAATACCTTCATTGCGACGGCAATTGGTGTCTTACACTCTGGGGCTACACCAATCCTGGTTGATTGTGACCCTCAAACCGCTTTAATTAACCTAGAAGCCGCCCAAAAAGCAATTACCCCAAAAACCAAAGCAATTATTCCGGTTCACCTCTACGGTCAAATGGTGTCGCCTCAAGCCTTGATAAAATTAGCAAACGCTAATGACTTAGTGATTTTTGAAGATGCAGCCCAAGCCCACCTCGCCCAACGGGAAGGTTATCGAGCAGGTTCAGTGGGAATGGCGGCGGCGTTTAGCTTCTATCCGAGTAAAAATCTCGGAGCTTTTGGGGATGGAGGAATGGTAATCACCAATAACGAAGAAGTCGCCCAAAAAATGAAAAGTCTGAGAAATTACGGCGCCCCAAAAAAATATGTTCACATGGACAAGGGAACCAATAGCCGTTTAGATACCATCCAAGCAGCGATTTTAAATGTGAAATTGCCTCATTTAGAATCTTGGAATCGCGATCGCAATTTAGCCGCTAAACAATATGATACCTTGCTGTTACCCCTGGGTGAATCTGGAATTATTCCGATTACAAATCAATGTGAAGAAGGTCATGTTTATCATCTCTATGTAATGCGGGTGACAGAAGATTGTTCCGTAGAGCGCGATACTCTACAAACTAAATTATCTGAACTGGGCGTACAAACGGGAATTCACTATCCGATCCCCTGTCATCTTCAACCCGCTTATAAAGATTTAGGTTATTGTAAAGGTGACTTCCCCATCGCGGAAATGCTCAGTGCTCAGATTCTCTCACTCCCGATGTATCCTGGACTCAGCCATGAGCAAGTTAATTATGTGGTTGCATCTATTAAATCAGTGTTAGGAATAAGTTAGGAAAAAGGAATAGGGAGTCCTGAACAGTTACCCGTGATGTAGGGACGGGTTCCATAGATTGAAAAGCTAGAAAAAACAATGCAAATTCAACGTAAAATACCGATAGCGATTGAACGATATGTCTTGAATGCTGCTCTTTTGGGGCTATTGGCACTGCTGTATGCTCCTCTGTTAATTCATTGGTATAGCGGTTGGCTAGACAAGAGTATCAGCATTGAACATGAATATTTTAGTCATGGTTTAATTGGTTTACCCTTTGCGGCTTATATTGCTTGGACAAAGCGATCGCAATGGGGTCAACTTCTGAATATTAGCCATCCGGTTGGTGCCGTTTTATTAGTCATGGGAGGATTATTTTATGGGTCAGGTTTATCAGACTTAGTGAACCTTTCATTTCCGCTCATGTTAGCGGGACTGTGTTTGTGGTTAAAAGGAATTGCGGGTTTAAAATTACAACAATGGCCGTTAATTTTTGTGCTATTAGCAACTCCGACTCATGTCCCTTATCTGATTGAACCTTTAGCCTATCCGTTACAACAATTTATTGCCGCCGTCGCCGGATTTATTTTAGTACAGTTTAATCTCAATGTAACCGTTGAGCAAATCTATTTGTTTGTGAACGGACAAATTGTAGAAGTGGCTCCCCATTGTGCGGGTTTGAAGATGCTATTTACCAGTTTGTATGTCGGGCTGATGTTATTATATTGGACGGGTGCTGTATCTTCTCGAAGCAAAAGTATTGTATTTTTGTTGAGTGCTGCGACCCTTAGTGTCGTTGCAAATATTATTAGAAATACGTTACTGACTCTCTTTCATGGTACGGGTCAAGATGATTTATTTTACTGGCTCCATGATAGTTGGGGGGGTGATATATATTCAGCGTTGATGTTAGGTTTATTGGTGGTTTTAATAAACTGGATGCAAAATAATTTTCCCGATGAACCTAAACCCGAAGCGGATTAAAGCATGAAGGCTTCAACAATTAATTCCCTTTTTTTTACAAGATTTCCACTAAAAAATCATGGTTGTAAAAGTCAAACTTCCTGCACAATGGGCTAAAATTACGACTCTAGTCTTTCTCCTGTTACTGTTAATCGTTGCCGCAGTTCCCGGTTATCTAACAGGAGAATGGATTTGGGCTGATCAACCGCAACTGCAAACTTTAGGACAATTACAAAAAATTAGGGCAGAGGGTTTAGACTTAGAGGGATGGAATACCCTAGAACAAAAACTCGAGAGATTACGAGGGAAAGAGTGGTTAATACAAACCATTGAACGAGACAACCAAACAGCCATTTTAGTCCTACTGATTCAGAGGTATTATAAAGATAGACCTCAAGTTGAATGGATGGATTTTAACGGATTTCAACAGTGGAAAACCGATTCTCATCGTCGTCTCCATTTAACCGTTGAACCCTCAGAAGATAGATCATCGCCGATCAAATTTACCACTCAATTTTTTCGCAGTTGGACTCAAGTCGCCAATCCTTTATTAAGTTTTTTATGGCAAAATTGTTCTAACCCTGAACTGTGTGACCTTTACCAAAAGCAACGCTTAAGACAAACCTATGCGGTGATGCAGTGGTATGCTTGGCCTAATGGCGGAAGTCCAGCCCCCAGTCATTGGTTTATCGCGGATCGCATGGCTCAACTTTCTCAGCAACGAGCGCCTTGGGTTGCCGTGAATATATTAATTCCGATTGAACCATTGGGTAATATAGAAAAGGTGGAGGATGTTGCTCGGTCTTTGAGTAAAACCGTTCAAGCCACACTGATGGCAGAAGCTTTACAGTAAGTCAGAGTCGCCAGGATCGCGCTGTCCCCTGTTTCCGGAAAAATGTCTATGGTTAATTCAATTCATCGATTAATCTCATTCATGGTCGCGGGTCTTTACTCTGGGAGTTGGACTCTGGGGTTAACAGTGTTATTGGGGGGAGTGAATAGCGTTGTTTTTGTTCGTAAAAGCCAAGCCCAGACCATTCCGGATCGATGTGTTTTACCGCAGGAGTTTGTTGATCGCAAGATTGAACTTTTAGAAGAAGTTGAACCGCAACACGTCCCCGAAATTTTGCGATTATTTCAACAACCCGGAAGCCGACCTGTACCTCGAGTTTTAGAACCGAATCTCATTCCCGTCGATATTTCCTTCTTTGATCGAGGCAATGAAAATCAAATGGAACGCTATCGTTTGGGGCCTGGAGATCAAATTTTTATTGATATTTTTGTGAATGGCTTACGTTCGACAGAGTTGAGCATTCCTAACGCCATAATCGGCCCAGAAGGAAGCACGATCATTCCTCTAATTGGAACCGTGAGACTCGAGGGGTTATTAATACGAGAAATAGAACGAGAAATTCAGAGTCGCTTAAATCAATTTGTCAGAAATCCCCAAGTGAATGTCTCACTTTTAGCACAGCGACCCGTACAAGTTACTGTTACCGGACAAGTCGCCCGACCGGGTTTTTATCCTTTAGGAAGCGCTCAACTGCCGATCGCATTGTCTACCGCAGGGGGAACTCGTTCAAATGCAGATTTACGTTCAGTCCAACTGCGGCGAAATTTACCCGATGGGCGTACCCTGGCGGCAGAAGTAGATTTATTAACCCCTCTATTAGCGGGTTTAGCGCCCCCGGATATTCGGCTGGAAGACCGAGATATTATTTTCGTTCCCACTCAACAAACCCTACCCACCCAAGGCCCAGAACGGGAGATTGTTGAATCTTACAGTTTAGCGGCCGCCCCAACCCCTGTTGAAGTGACGATTGTGGGATCTGTCGTCAAACCGGGTTTTTATACCTTACCTGCGGGGTTAGGACGGGTTTCTGCGGCAATTTTAGCGGCAGGAGGTGCAACCTTGACGGCGGATTTGCGATCAGTGATTGTTTGTCGGGTGACGATTGATGGCCAGGTGATTCAAGACCGAGTGGATTTGTATTCTCCGTTAAAAGAGGCGACAGCCTTACCGAATGTGGCGTTGTCTAATGGGGATTCGGTGATTGTACCGCAACTTTCCCTTCAGGATCTTCAAGATTATGATCGGGTTTTAGTGGCGAATTCTACCCTGGTTAACCAACAAATTACCGTGCGAATTCTCAGCAATGCAGGGGGGGTTGTGGGATCGGTCAATTTACCGAATGGGAGTACCTTTGTGGATATTTTGAATAATGTTCCTTTAGCAACGGCGAAGTTAGATCAAATTACCTTAATTCGTTTTGATCCTCAAGCGGGTCAAGCGATTACCCGAACCCTGAATGGTAGACAAGTGTTACAAGGTGATCCAACGGATAATGTTTTGTTGCAAGATGAAGATGTGATTGTGATTGATCGCAACTTTGCGGCTGATGTTAGTTATTTTCTGAATACTTTTACTCAGCCCTTTCGGGATATTCTGGGTTTCCTCCTGTTTTTTAGAGAGATTAGTAATGCAGCCGAAGATCTATTCGGTCCTAATGGGGGTGGAAATCGCCGTAGATAATCATCTTGGGGATTGATTGAATCTCAATTGACTGATTTTTGAGAATGAACAATTAACAATATTTTGAGTGAAAATTGACTGATGACTTTACCGATTGTTAAACGATATCTAATCGCCTTTGAACAGTATAAATGGGCTGGATTTTCGACCTTTATCTTGTTTCTGGGAGTCTCAGGAGTGGTGGCTATGATTCTAGAACCCCCCGAGTCTCCCCCTTATAATGCAACGGGAATCTTGACCTATCAAAATCCACCTGTACTCTTTTCAGAAACGGGTCAAAATATTAGAACACGGGGACAACAACTCAATGAAGGGATGTTACTTCAACCGCGAGTGATTGAATCAGTTTTGCAAGAGTTTAACTTGACTCCAAAAGAGTTTAGGGATAACTTAAGAGTTACGGTGAGAAACCAAGAAAATGCACCGAGTTTTATTCAGGTCAATTACCAAGATCATAGCCGCGAACGAGCCGTTGCACTGGTGAATTTAATGATGTCTGAAATGATTGAGCAAAGTCGCTTGATTAATACTCAGTATCTTCGGGATATTATTGATACAGTAACGGTTCGATTAGAGCCAGTCGAAAAAGAAGTTAGACTAGCTGAACAATACTTAGAAGAATATGATAAACGCGAAGGAGCAACCTTACTTGCCATAGAAAGTGGTGTTTTACCGGAATCAATTATTGCTAATCAAAAACAACAACAAGATGTACAAATTCAGATCGAAACTCTAATTGCACAAATTCAAAGTTTACAGTCTCGTTTAGGGTTAAGTGTGGATCAAGCCTATGTTTCTCAAGCTCTGACGGCCGATCCAATCATTGCACAATTGCGGGTGCAACTGTATCAAATCGAGTCTCAACTAGGTTTATTACGTCAAGATTATCGAGATGAACATCCCCAAGTAGCAGCTTTAATTCGACAAAAAACAGCAGCAGAACGACAACTACAAGAACGGGCTTCAGAAGTTTTAGGAGGAGATGGAATAGCTGCACCCTTAAGACAAGCGGATCAAATTCGGATTGATTCTTCTCTGGATCCGGCTCGTCAACAATTGGCTCAAAATTTAACCACATTACAAACCCAAAAAGAAACACTCGAACAACAATTACAAAATCTGCAACGAATTGGAGTTGATTTGCGAGAAACTTTTGCGACTCTCCCGAATAAACAGTTAGAAAAGCAACGCCTTGAACAAGATCTCGCATTTAGAAGAGCGCTACGCGATAAAATGAAGGCTCAGTTAGTAGATGCTCAAGCGGCAGAAGCAGAAACTGTGAGTAGTTTGAAAGTGGCTCAAGCGGCTAGTGCGCCAGAGGTGGAAGTTCCAGAAGCAATCAGTATGGCTTTGATTTTAGCCGGGGGTGGACTGGCAGGGGTCTTAGGTGGAGCGGTGTTAATCTTTGTATTGGGAATGCTGAGTGGCAAGTTCTACACTTGGGAAGAAATCAAAGGCGCATTGCAAGAACGAGAAGTGCCGTTATTGGGTTTGTTACCGAATGTGATGATGTTTGAAGGATCTGCGGAGACGATGCCTCTATTGCTCAAACCTCATTCTCCCTATTTAGAGTATTATGAAAAAGTCCGCAGTAATTTACAACGGGCTGGCTCAAAACCTGCGAGAGTGGTACTGATTACCAGTGCAGGAAGTTCGGAAGGAAAGACCTTTTGTGCTTATAATTTAGCAATTGCAACGGCTAGAGCCGGAAAACGGACGCTGTTAATAGAAGCTGATTTGCGATCGCCGTCTCGGGTAGAATCTTTGAGATTGGCACCAGAACCATTAAGTGGGACTGAACCTTTACGCTACTACGGGGATGCGAACAACTGTATTCGCTTGGTTCCTGACGTAGAGAATTTATATGTGATTCCCAGTCCAGGGCCAATTCGAGATGCGGCTAAGGTTTTAGAGTCGAGTGAGATGAAACGTTTACTGGCTGAAGTGCGTTATCGCTTTGATATGGTGATTGTTGATGTTCCTTCTCTAAGTACCAATAATGATGCTTTGACCCTGGAACCTTCGACGGATGGGTTAATTTTAGTGGCTCGTCCAACTTATACCTTATCCGGTCAACTCGGAGAACTGGCGGATCAGTTAATGGAAATTGATGAGGATGAAGGCTCAACCAAATACCGTCCGCGTCTGTTAGGTGCAATTATTAATGATGCGGATATTGCGGTTGAATGGTATGAAGAACCCGAAGATCGAAGCCAACCCACTTTACACATTCCTCTCCATCAACCTACCCTCCCCGCTCAGTCTTCTGCCGTTGCCCAGTTACCCTCAAAGGTTAGACGATGAATTTTAGGGAGTCTCTGCTTCAAAAAGTTGCTTGTCTGTCAACGGATGGGGTGGAGGTTTGGCAGGCTGAGTTCGGGTTATTCTGTGAAAACTTGGATCAATTTGAACAAATACTATCACCCGATGAACAGCAACGAGCTAAACGGTATCGCCAAAAACAAGATCAGGTTCGTTTTATTGGGGCGAGGGGGGTTCTCAGAAGGATTTTGGCGGGTTATTTGGGGGTGTCACCGTCGGAAGTTGAGTTTAGTTATAGTGAACGGGGAAAGCCTTTTTTAAAGACAAATTCGACGGGGATTGAGTTTAATGTCTCTCATTCTGAGGATCAGGCTTTGTTTGCGATCGCTTTTAACCGTCGTGTTGGAATTGATGTAGAGTATATTCGACCCATTGAGGTATTATCTCTGGCGAAGCGGTTTTTTCGGGAGTCGGAATATTGGGTTTTGAGTGCTTTGCAGGATCAGAAACAATTGAGGGCTTTTTTCCAGTTGTGGACGGCGAAAGAAGCCTATGTGAAAGCGACGGGAGAGGGGTTAGCCGGGTTAGAGGCGGTAGAAATTTCGTTATCGGAGTTAGAGTCTGCTGAGAGTTTAGAGATTCATAATACAGGTTGTGATTGGTTGCTACAATCTCTAGATGTGGGTGAGGACTATTGTGCGGCGATCGCTGTGGAGGGAAAAGCGAGTCAAGTCAACTGTTGGCAATTTAGTAATGGATAAATTTAGTAACGGATGAAAAGCGGAAGTAATGACTAAGCGCGAGTTCTTAGACATTCATTAATTGCTATTGGCAACCGAGAGCTAAATTAATTGCTACTAGCGCACAATTAGAGCAAACAATTATTGCTTGTATCAGTCGTGAAGATGAACCAGTTTTTCTTGATAAATTATTGGTAGATAGTCAATAAATTATCAACAATTATTCAAGATTATACAATCTTTAAAGCGACGTTTTTTGATTGAGAGGCATGAAAATAAACAGGAATCTTTGTTTACAGTTTCACAGATTTTGAGGCATTATGTAAGATCTATTAATAAGTCAGAGCGATGAGTTATGAGATCTGAGGCAGACAATAGTAAACTTTCCTTTTACCTATTGCCTGAGTTGTTAGCGTCTCATGCGGTTGGCGACTAACCCCAAAACAGAGTTACTGAGGTTGAGTCCTTCCAGGGATTTGAGCAGGGTTGAACGGTTGGTTTTTTTGATGCCCACGACGAGTATAATCCCATCGGTGTGAGCGGCGATTAAACTGGCGTCGGCTAACCCGGTAACGGCGGGTGTATCGTAAATCACGAGATCAAAGAAAGCGCGAAATTGCTCCATTAAATATTGTCTTTTTTTGGCGGAGAGAACTTGTACGGGATCGGGGGGAATTTGTCCGGCAGTGAGAACAAAGAGGTTATCCTCTTGAGGCGATCGCTGAATGGCATCATTGAGACTGAGATCGCTGGTAATGGCATCTCGAAAGCCGCGTAAATTGGGTAAACCCAGTTTATGATGAATTTGGGGGTTGCGAAGGTCTGCGTCTACCAGAAGGACTCGTTGACCCATAAAAGCGGCGGTTTGAGCTAAATGAATGGCAATGGTTGATTTTCCGTCTGCTAGACTGGCAGAACTAATGGTTAGAGAACGTATGGGTTTATTAGAACTGAGTAGACAAATATTGGCATAGAGGGAGCGAAAGGCTTCTGAAACCGGGGAACCGCTATAGTATTGATTGGCTTTACTGGGTTTAAAAGTGGGGTGGCGATCCACTCCTGGGGTTAAACTGGTGACTGAACCAATGGGAACAAAAGTTTTGGATTTTTTAGCCACTTTTTTGAGGTGTTTGGAGAGGGGAATGACACCGAGTACGGGTAATTTTGTGGTGGATTTGATTTCATCTGGTTTGTGGAAAACGGTGATTAATACATCCACAATAAAACCGACTCCAATTCCGAGTAAGGTACTCAAAACCACTGCGATCGCGAGTTGACGTTTGGTATCATTAATAGTGACGGAAATGGGTATTCCGTCGTCATCCATTGATACCGAGGGAGGGGCGACGAGATACCAGGGAATTTGTTGTTGGGCGGCGTCAATGCCTAGAGCTTCTCGTTTTTCCAGAAAATCGGTGAGGGTGGAGGAGGCGACTCTGAGTTGTTGTTGGAGTTCAGCTTCTCGGTTGGCTAAAGCCGGGAGTTCTTGAATGCGTTGATTCAGTTGATTTTGAGCGTCTAACAGGACAGTCATCCGGGCTTCTAAGGCTTGGACATTTCCCCTAGCGGTCTGGATCACTTTTTGGGCTTCTTGTTGCAGAAGTAGTTCCATACTTTGCTGTTTTTCTCGCAGAACTTGCATGGGGATACTGTCTTCACGCAGTCGTTTTGATTCTTTGATAACTTCTGCTTCTATGTCATAGTATTGCCGGATTAACCAGTTATAAGATTCGGCATTATTCCCCAGTATTTCTGCATAGTTGCCTTGATCAAACTGTCGTTGTAAAACTTCTGCTAAAACTCTTTTTTCAACGAGATCGGATTGACTGTTGGTGAGTTGTTCTTGAAGTTGTCGAGTTTGAATGGCGAGTTCTCGATCTTTATTTTCGGGGTTAATTAGGTTGGCTTGTTGACGAAAGAGTTGAATTTGTTGTTGTATAGAATCAAATCGGGATTCTAAACTCGGTAATTGTTGATCAATAAATTGAATTCCCTGATTAATACTGGTTAAACGTTCTTGTAAACTATAATTCAAATAAGCATCCGCAAGATGCTCTAATACAAACTTTATTTTTTCCGGATCAGGATTTTGATAGGTGACTCTGACCAGTTTTGTTCCTTCTTCTTTAGAGTCTTTTTCATACATAATCCGAACGATTTCCAAACTGGAAAGTAAGGAACGCCGACTCAGGTCAGGATAACGAACTTGCAGTTTTTCTACAACGGGATCCATCAAACTGGGACTGGTTAAGACTCGGATTAAACTTTCATAATCGACTAAACTATTATCGACTTGAATTCGGTTAATATCGATGCCTCCAGCTTGAGCCGATAAATATTTTTTGGCAAATTGACCTTCGACGGTGACGGGTTCTATTAACATTTGAAATCCGCCTTGATATTTAGGGATGACCTGACGAGATTTCCAAACAATTAGGCTGCCTAAACCTGCTGAAAGTAGGATAATCACAAAAACCATCACCGGGAATCGCCGTAGAAAAACAGAGAAAACCCAACCAATATCTAATCGTTCTTCTGCTTTTTCTGGGAGTTCTCCTGAAAAAACTGAATTTAAGTCTTGATGTTTATTATAGTTTTGGACTGAAAATCGTTGAAAATCTCGTTCAGTATCCATTTTTGACTTGAGTTCCGCTTATAAAATTTTCATAATTCCATTAATTTTGCAAACCGTTAATCACCTCCAACATTCTGAAAATAACTAGGGTTTGGTTGAGAACATTATTACTCGGAGTAAACAAAATAGTTGTATTATCGGAGAATCGGGCTAAACCGGAACGATCAACAACAATAATGTCATTATTCCGAAGTAAAGGATTGGTTTGTTCGTTCGGACTGACACTCAGATCAACAGCTATGGTTCGCTGAGAAATGGTACCATCGGGGTTAAGGCGAATTAAATCGACAGATTTTCGTCTAGCTCTGGGATTAAACCCACCTGCTTTCATTAGGGCTTGATTTAAGGTTGTATCTGGAGCCACGTCTATTGTACCCGCACCCGGATTATTAATTTCTCCGACAACACTCACCTTAATTGTAGCAGGCGAAAAACTAGCGCGAGCAATGGGGGTCACTTCTGCTAAATTCACAGCAGTTGCTTGGGGAATAATAATTGTGTCACCATTTTGCAAAAAAGGGTCTTTATTCAAGTCGCCTGTCTGCAAAAGATCCCATAAATTAATCGGAATCATTTGTTGGGTTCCGGCTTGGGTCATGCGGAGCAGTTGAATTTGACGAATATCGGCTTGTTCTGTAATTCCTCCGGCTTGCCGAATGGCCCAGGTGACTGTTGCATATCCCCCAGGACGTTCTGTATTTGCATCGCCCCCAATTAATACATAGTTTCCTGGACGGTTCACTTGTCCAACAACAATAATATTATGAGCCGCTTCGGCTGAAATGGCTAAATTACTACTGGCAATCTGACGAATTTCGGCTTGATTAAAATCCGTTGCGGCAGGAACAATAATTGTATCTCCATCCCGTAAAGTAATATTAGAACGAGAGTTGCCATTCTGAAGAAAATCCCAAAAATTAAGGGGAATGATTTGTTCTCCGCCCCCAGGTGTGAGTCTACGAAGCTGAATTTGACGAATATCGGCTGATAATGTGATTCCTCCTGCCCTGCGTAGGGCTTCTGAAACGGTTGGGTAACGCAATTCCGGGAGTCGAGATTCGGGATCAAACAGGTTTAAAGTATAAAATCCGGGACGATGGACTTCTCCAGACACTCCAATTTCTAATGGACGGAGTTCGCTGAGGGTAACGGTTATTAGGGGATTTTTGAGAATATTTGCATATTCGGTTTGAATCATTTCTGTCGCTTGTTCTAGGGTCTTGCCTTGAACGTATAATCTTTGAATGAAGGGGAGTTGTACGCTGCCATCAGCGAGAATTTTGGCTTCCCCACTGAAATCTTCTGCATTAAAAATCTGAACGGAAATTTGATCCCCGACTCCTAAAATATAAGGAGATTCTACGATCTCGGGTTGTGTGTTCAGGGGGGGAATTTGCTCACTCGGCGAGGGTAAAGGTTGAGCCAAGCTGCTCAGATGACCTGTGAGAGTTGTGAGTATAATCAGAGAAAGATGGGTGATGATGGGGGTAATGGTGCTGGAAGGGATGAAGCAAACCATAGCAATGAGAACGGGGAAAATTGTTCAGGATCTATCTGTTTAAATTTTAATCTAAGTTTTTCTGAAACGGCTAACTTTCTGTGCAAACAACATTAATCTTAATCTGATGAAAGATATTCTGTTAGATCCCTTATTTTTGCCTTGTATTTTATTGATTCTTTTAGTTTATGCTTTGTTATCTTTTCATCTGGCGAGTTATAAAAAAATCGGCTTCTTACTGGGAGATATTTTTACAATTTTTTTCTTTTGCTTAATTCCTAAATTAACGGTTTTCCCTTTTGATAAATTTGATTTAAGTTTCTTTGCTAATCCTGAATTTGTTGTGGCTTCACCCACTGGGATTATTATGATTGTTTTTTATAGTTCTACTTTTATTTTGTTACATCTTTATTATCGTCAATATATTGAACATACGATTTCAGTTTTAAAAGATCCCTTTTTAGGAACGTTGATCATTTTAGCGGTTTGTTCAACGTTGTGGGCCTATGAAACGGATAAAACATTGCGATATACTTTAACGATCTTTTTTGTGAGTAGTTTGGCGGCTCATATTGGTCGGCGATACACGTTGACTAAAATTATGCTGATGATGCGATTTTCTTATAGTATTGTTGCGATTTTAAGTTTTCTATATGCGATGGGTAAACCGGATATTGGACTGCATGATAAGGGATGGAAAGGGGTAGCGATACATCCGAACTTTTTGGGAATTATCATGGCATTAAATGTTTTACTGTGGACGATGGATGGTTTAAATAAACCCAAATATCCCTGGCTATCTTGGGGAATGGTTCTTTTTTCATTTTTTATTCTTCAGATGGCAAACTCAGCAGGTTCTTTTGTCACAGCTTTGCTGATGTTGATGATGATTGGGTTATTGCTGGTCTTAAAAAATTTAACGTTTCAACAAGCATTTACTGCGATTGTTTTATTCCTGGTGATTGGCATTGTGACGATGATTTTAGTCACAGAAAACTGGGTGGATTTACTCAGTAGTTTGAATAAAGATCCCACATTAACAGGACGTACAGATTTTTGGCCGATGTTAATTGATGCGATTAATCAAAGACCAATATTAGGTTATGGATATCATAACTTTTGGCAACCCTGGCGAGGAGTGAATAATCCTGCTGCTAATATTATTACACCTGCTGGGTTTAAACCGCCTCATGCTCATAATGGATTTATTGAAATTGCTCTAGATTTAGGTTATGTTGGATTGTCTTTATTTATTATTTCTTTTATGAGAAATTTGCTTTTGGGTTCTATGTTTTTGACCAAAAGCCGTCAACTTGAATCTTTACTTCCTACGATTTTTATGGGATATCTACTGCTTCAAAATATTACGGAAAGTAGACTTCTAGATGTTAATTTTGTGTGGTTTTACTATGTTTTGTTTACGGTGAAGTTAAATCATCTTGAAGAAGAACTAGAACGAGAAAAACAACTCAACTTGATCAAGGAATAGTCAAGCCGTCAGGATATTTATAATCCATTCCAGGAATGTAGATTTTAAACTGTTCTAAAGTCAAATCCTCTTGGGGATTATAAATGCGATACAGAGGAACTTTTCCATAAAAAGAAGCCCAGGTTGAATAGGTACTCATGGGGCCTATAATAGAGTCACAAGCGGCTAAAGCATAAAGATCTTCGAGCAGATGATGGTTGCCAAAAAAGACTTTGAGAGATGTAAACTGTTCAGGGTGGTGTTGAGCATCTGAACAGACTAAAAATCCGACTTTTTTTTGAGGAAATAACTTGAGAACTTTGTGCATGACTTGTGCATACTGTTCAACGGTAAAAAAGTATTGACCCCCTCGATGATTTTGATAGTCGCCATGACGAATATGAACCCCGACTAAAATTTTACACTGAGATCGAATGTCTTTAACTAAGATTTCAATCTTATGTTGATGACGTTCAACGGGGGTAAAATAGTCTCGGATCTGATCGGCATATTTAACCAGATGAGATTCATCTCTAAATCTAAATCCTTGTAAACAATAGATTTTATTTCGATTAAATTGAGCTAGAAATTCTGGACTATCGAGTAAGCAGTCTTGCTGATCTTCGAGGTGAAAAACTTTAACTTTAGATTGAAACAACTTGAGTCGATTGATTATGCTAACGACAGGATTGGCTAAACGATTGAGTAATTGACGTAAAATTCGGTTGGGTTTATTTTGAGAGTGATGAGGAGGATAACGACAAAATAGGTCTTGGCGGGTTGGGTTAAATAAGTCTGCATATTCATCAAAAGCTAGATTGACTAAAGGGACTTGATGAGCGATCGCAAAAGCAATTAAATGTGAAAATAAAATTAATCGATTGCCAAGCTGTCCATATTTCTGCGTGATAATAATCATAAGATTCACCCGTAAAATATCTTCATCAAATCTTTGAAAAAATTCATATCGCAGAGATTATGTCAAAGTTAAAATCAAAAGTCAACTCAATCCTTCGTGATATAGTATTCACAACAATAGTAGCGGGATAAGAGGTATAACTGTGCCGGAGTCTGAGAACGTTCCTGCTCGCACCGATCCTGAACACTTTTTTCGCACCGAACACCTAAAAGCTGATCTCAGAGGGCGTTCCATTCGCGGGGGTGCAATTACTATGGTTGCCCAAATTAGCAAGCTGATTATGCAATTTGGATCAATTGTTGTGATTGCTCGTTTGCTGACTCCCGAAGATTATGGCTTGATTGGGATGGTGACTGTGATTACAGGTTTTATTTCCATTTTCAAGGACTTAGGCTTGTCAATGGCAACGGTGCAACGCGAACACATTACCCACGCTCAAGTGAGTACCCTCTTTTGGATTAATGTTGCCATTAGTGCGGCGATTATGTTGCTGACCATGGTGTTAGCACCTGTTACCGCTTGGTTTTACGGTGAACCGCGTTTGATGGAGATTACATTAGCGCTCGCCAGTGGTTTTATTTTTGGAGGATTAACGGTTCAACACCAGGCATTGCTCAAGCGACAAATGCGGTTAATGGCTTTAGCAATTATAGATATTGTTGCAATGACTTTTAGTATCAGTATCGCCCTCATTTTTGCCCTTCAAGGTGCGGGTTACTGGTCACTTGTAGCCATGCAACTGGTTTTACCTATTGTAAATTGTATTGGGGTTTGGGTGAGTTGTGGTTGGCGTCCGGGTAAACCGAAACTAGACTCAGAAGTTGCGCCTCTGCTGGCTTTTGGCGGCTGGAATACTGGGTTTACAGTGGTGAATTATTTTACTCGTAACCTCGATAATTTACTGATTGGAAAGTTTTGGGGTGCTGATCAATTAGGCCTTTATGCTCAAGCCTATAAATTATTGGTTTTACCCTTACAACAGATTAATTTTCCCTTAACAACTGTTGCCCTACCGGGTCTTTGTAGTGTACAATCTGATGCGCAACGCTATCGCTCCTACTATGGCAAAGCGATTGAGTTAATGGTGATGCTGGGAATGCCCATCTCTGTGTATATGGCGGTGGATGCAGATCGGTTGATTATTAACTTATTGGGTTCTCAATGGAGTGAGGCGGTCATTCTGTTTAGAGCGCTCGCACCTGTGGCATTTGTTAGCACGTTTAATGTGGCGACGGGTTGGGTATTTATTTCTTTAGGTCGAGCAGATCGTCAATTTCACTGGAATACTTTTTCCTCAATTATTACAGTTATTGGATTTTTAATCGGGGTGCGTTGGGGTGCATTAGGAGTTGCAATTTCAGCTAGTCTTACTTTCTGTGGATTGCGTTATCCCAGTATTATTTATTGCTTCCAATCAACTCCCCTAACGTCTGGATATTTAATGGGTATTTTGTGGAAGCCTGCGGTTGCTTCTTTAGGTGCTGGTGGATTATTTTGGGTGATTCGTCAAACCGTTGTTTTGAAGATTCATTCAGGGTTAGAAATCTTACTCCATCTGGGATTATACACCGTACTTTATTTATTAGGCTGGTGCATTCTTCCCAATGGTTTAGCAAAAATTAAAGAGATGCTCAAACTTGTACAAGAGTTGCGACTTAAACGACAAAAGGTTGGTTAAAATAATGCCTAAACTGCATCAGTTTGTTCCCCCTCCTATTCAGCCGTTGTACTCAAAAGTGCGTGAACTTCGAGACTACATCGAACGAGAACTGCAAACCCTCAAAGCAGAGGTTAATCCCTGTCCTATCCTGGTTTTAGGAAATCAAAAATCAGGAACATCTGTGATTGCAGCTTTACTGGGAAAGCTCACCAATTTGTCTGTAAGTATCGATTTAATGAAGGAGGTTTATTCTCCCTTACATCATCAAGTGATTCAAGGAAAATTATCTTTTGATCAATTTGTTCGTTTAAATAAATTAGACTTTTCAAGAGATATTGTTAAAGAACCAAATCTCACGTTGCTGTATCAGAATTTATTAGCCTATTTTCCTGAATCTCAATTGGTCTTTGTGGTTCGTGATCCCAGAGATAATATCAGAAGTATTCTCAACCGTTTACAGCTTCCAGGAAATTTGGTTCAACTCGACTCCAAACAGTGGGACAGCTTCAGTCAAACTTGGCAGATTATTCTAGAAAATCAAGGGTTGAACCTTCCCGGAAACAATTATATTCAAAAGATGGCTCATCGCTGGACTTATATGAGTCATTTATTCAATCAATATTCAGAGAAAACGATTCTAATTCGTTATGAAGATTTTCTTCAAAATAAAAGCCAAGCCATTGCAGATTTAGCTCAAAATTTAGGACTTTCTCCGGTGAATGATATTTCCGATCAAGTTGATGTGCAGTATCAAAGCCGAGGCGATAGAGCGGTTAAATGGCTGGAGTTTTTTGGTGAAGAAAACCTGCATCAAATTGAAACGATTTGTGGTGAGCAAATGAAAAAGCTTAACTATTCTTATTCGGGTTGAGTTGTTAACGGATAGAACCCCATACTAAATTCTAGAAAATGAAAATTGCTTTTGTGGTTTACTGGTTTCCTCTGTTGTCAGAAACATTTATTCTCAATCAAATTGTTGGTTTATTAGATCGAGGACATGAAATTGATATCTATGCAGATTACCCGGAAATCAAAAATAATAAACTTCATTCTGAGATTGAAAGCTATCAACTTTTACAACGCACTTACTATCGTCCACGCTGGCGATCTCCCAGGATTTATGCCATCTTAAAAGGGTTGGCTTTGTTTGGAATGAATCTGCCGAAAGCTCCTCAGATTTTACTGCGATCGCTCAATGTTTTTAAATATGGTCAAGAAGCCCGATCCATGCGATTATTGTACTGGACAATTCCATGCTTAGGAAAGCAACCCTATGATATTATTCACTGTCATTTTGGAATTCCGGGTAAAAATACAGCGATTCTCAGAGAAATTGGTGCGATTAAAGGCAAGTTAATTACCTCATTTCATGGGGCGGATGTTCATTCCTATCCAGGCATTTTTGGGGCGAACCTGTATGATCCATTATTTGAACGAGGAGATTTATACACCGCTAATACAACCTATACAAAAGAAAGTGTAATGAAATTGGGTTGTCCTCCTGATAAAATTGAAATTCTACCCGTTGGATTAAATCCAGCTTTATATCCTTTTTCTGAAAGAATTTTACAGGAAAATCAACCCATAAAAATTATTACCGTTGGGCGATTAGTTGAAAAAAAAGGGATAGGATATTCTATTCGGGCTGTTGCAAAAGTGATTCAAGATCATCCGAATATTATCTATAGAATTGTTGGGGATGGTGAGTTGCGAGAACCTCTAAAACAGTTAATTTTAGAACTGGGAGTTTCCGACAAAATCCAGTTGCTGGGTTGGATGACTCAAGAAGAAGTTCGGCAACTTTATGCTGATTCTCATTTGTTTATTTTAGCCAGTGTAACAGCGAGTAATGGAGATCGAGAAGGTCAAGGATTAGTTTTACAAGAAGCTCAAGCGATGGGTTTACCTGTTTTATCAACCTTACATAATGGAATTCCTGACGGTGTTTTAGAGGGAAAATCGGGTTTTTTAGTTCCTGAAAAAGACGTGGAAGCTTTAGCAGAACGGTTAACTTATTTAGTGAAAAATCCAGAAAAATGGTCAGAGATGGGGCGAATAGGTCGGGAGTTTGTCGAGCAGAATTATGATATTAATGTCTTGAATAATCAGCTAGTCAAAATCTATGAAAATTTATTAAAAAAATCTTCTTGATACAACCATTTTGTGGGGATTAAAACCATGAAAAATCCAATTGTTTTTCTAATTTTTAACCGTCCAGAATTAACGGCAAAAGTCTTTGAAGCGATTCGTCAAGTTCAACCGCCTTTATTATTCGTTGTTGCCGATGGTCCTCGCCCTGACCGAGCCAATGAAGCGAGCAAATGTCAACAAACCCGTGCTGTTCTTAACGGTGTGGACTGGAATTGTCAGGTTTTAACCAACTATTCAGAGGTAAATTTAGGCTGTGCAAAGCGAGTTTCCAGTGGTTTAAATTGGGTGTTTGAACAAGTTGAATCAGCGATTATTTTAGAAGATGATTGTTTTCCCCATCCCACCTTCTTTCGGTATTGTGAAGAACTTCTCGAGTATTATCAGCATGAAGAACGAGTGATGTCAATTGCTGGAACTAATTTTCAGTTTGGGCAGAAAAAAACTCAATACAGTTATTATTACTCAGGTTTTCACGACTGTTGGGGGTGGGCGACTTGGCGACGAGCTTGGCAATATTTTGATTTTGAAATGAAGCTTTGGCCTCAACTGCGTGATCAAGGTTTTCTGGCTCAAAAGTTACCCCATAAACGAGCCGTTCAGTATTGGACAGAAGAATTTCAAGATACCTATGATGGGCGGATTAACAGTTGGTTTTATCGTTGGTTACTGTCTTGTTGGGTACAGCAAGGTTTAGGAATTAGACCCCAAGTCAATTTAGTCTCTAATCTCGGTTTTAGTGTAACAGATTCATCCAATACTCTTGTAGAAGCGAGTAAAGTTCCTTATGCAAGTATGCAAATAAAAGAAATCAGTTTTCCCTTACAACATCCTCCAGAAATTCAACAAGATTATCAAGCAGATAAAATCACTCAAGATAATCGCTATTCACCTAATCTACTGACTCGACTTCGACATAAGATCAAAAAGTTTTCTTTCAGCTGATCTGATTGATATGTTACGATAGAACCAGCAAACTAACAAGGGTTGAACACAAGGAAGGAAAAATTGATGGACTACAAAAATTTACATCTTGGATGTTTAGATTGCGTCTTTTCCGGTTGGATTAATACTGATATTACACCACATATTTATGTTTCCAGAGTACCGGGTCTCCCCTGGCTGTTACACAAGCTTAACAAAATTTCTCCTGAACGATATCAACAGTATCAAAAAGGAATTTTTCGTCAAATTAAATATTTAGATGTGACTCAAAAATTTCCTTGGGGTGATAACATTTTTGATCATGTTTATACCTCTCATATGCTTGAACATCTTTACCCCGAACAAGCCTTACATTGTATTTCAGAAGTCTTTCGAGTCATGAAACCTGGCGGAATCTTTCGAGTCGTTGTTCCAGATTTAGATCAAATGATTGCCAGTTATGATCCGAATCAACCTGAAAAGTTTTTAACTGAATGTTTTGAAACTACACAAAGCCGTGATTATAATCAACACCACTGGCATTACAATGAGAAACTTTTTCAAAAAATTCTCTCGGAAGCAGGCTTTCGGGAGGTTTATCGATGTGAATACCAAAAAGGTAAAATTCTGGACGTTGAACGGATTGATGATCGCCCAGAATCACTCTTTGTAGAAGCCATTAAGTAGTAAAATGAGCAATCCATCTTCTTCAGTTGCCTCCTCTTCTAAAAATTCTCGAAGATTTTTATTAGTTAGCTTAGTTGCTACAGGTCACTATCCAAATTATCTTCAATATTTAATTCAATATTGGTGTGAGCATCAACTTCAGGACAGTTTGTACATTTTAGTTGTACAAGAGTTTCTAGATAAACATACTGAGGTTGTTAATTTGACAAAAACCAAGAGAAGCAATATCTCGTTTGTGACATTGAAGCCGGAAGAGGAAGCAAAGCTCAAACCCAATACTTCAAAAATTAATCAGTTGATTCGTGATTTTCAGGAGTGGAACTTAATCTGTCAATATATTCACTCTCTGGGTATTACCAACTGTTTAATGATGATTATTGATCGATATCTGTTATCGATGATTTTTGGCGTGAAACCGACTTGTTTAGTTTCTGGGATTTATTACCGATTTTCACTGCATTATGAACAGTGGGTAGACAATCAGCCTTCTCTCAAAGAAAAAATTCAATATTTTAGAGGAAAACTCACCTTCTCTCAGGTGTTAAAAAATCAAAGTTTAAAAACCTTATTTTTTCTTGATCCTTTTGCTGTTGAGGCGATTCATAAAGACTGGAATTTCAAAAAAGCGGTTTATATGCCTGATCCCGTTCAGCATTATCAAGATTCTGAATTAAATGTCGAAAAACTGCAAAATTATCTGAATATTCAACCCCATCGAAAAGTTTTTTTGTTACTAGGAAGTCTAGGAGAACGTCGAGGAGTTTATCAACTTTTAGAGGCAGTGACTTTACTTCCTGATGAAATTTGTCAAAATTTATGTTTGCTCTTAGTCGGAAAAGTTGAAGCGAGTGAACAAGAACGACTCCCAGCTAGAATTGCAGCCACTTCTCAATCAAAACCCGTCCAAATTATCAGTCATTTTGAGTTTGTTTCCGAGGTAGATGTTCACGGGTACTTTCGCTTATCTGATGTCATTTTGTCTCCCCATCAAAAACATATTGGGATGAGTGGCACCCTCGTTTTAGCCGCAGCTGCTCAAAAACCTGTTTTAAGTTCAAACTATGGTTTAATGGGAGAAATGGTCAAACGTTACGGTTTAGGTTTAACGGTTGACTCAACTCTGCCAGCTGAAATTGCTCAAGGTTTAATTCGTTTTATCAAAGAACCAGAACCTGTGTTGTGCGATCGCACTAAAATGAAGCAATTTGCTGAGAATAACTCAACTGAAAAATTTGCAGAAGTTATTTTCAAAAATCTTTGAATTTGAGCTAGATCCAAGCCTAAAATAGAGGTTGTCCGAACATGAAAGATCGAGAAAAAATTCGCATTGCCTGGCTGATACCCTCAGTTCAAGGAGGATACTATTGGCAACCTTTTTTAAAAAAAGTGACGCAAATCTTTCCACAAACTGTAATATTTACTGGATACTGGTCAGGTTTTTTAGCACCATTTAAAGACAGTTTTAAAGTTAAAGTTGTTGGTAAAAGCCAGCAAATTTCAACTCAAAAAAATTCAGCAATCGGATATACACCTAGCTTTATTTATGCTTCTCCTACCATTGTTTTTGATTTGTTAAAATTTAAGCCAGATATTATTTTTAGTAGTTATTTTTCAATTTGGACTCTTTTAGCTTTATTATTTAAGAAAATCGGCAACTGGAAAGTTGTCATTTTTTATGATGGCAGTTCTCCCACAGTAGATGGGATTCACTCCAAGTTTCGGCTTTATGCTCGCCGTCTGATGTCTTACTACACCGATGCTTTTTTGACGAATAATCAGGGTGGAAAATCCTATTTAATGAATTATTTAAAAGTGAAGGAAAACTGTATTTTTATACAACCTTATCAAGTGGCAGATCTTCAAACCTTGTGTGAAGACTCGGATGAAGAGTTCAGTCAACAGCAATTAAAACTACCCGTTTTTTTGTTTGTGGGTCAAGTGATTCCCCGAAAAGGGTTGCGAAATTTGCTCGATGCTTGTATTTTGTTAAAGCAACAAGGTTATGAAAATTATACAGTGCTGATTGTCGGTGATGGAGAACAAAAAGACGAACTCAAAACCTATAGTCAAGAAGCTGGATTAGCAGAAGTTGTTCAGTGGGTTGGTCAAATCAGCTACAATAGATTAGGAACCTATTTTCAGCGATCTAATGTTTTTGTTTTACCCACCTTAGAAGATGTTTGGGCTGTGGTCGTTTTAGAAGCAATGGCTTTTGGAAAACCTGTTCTTTGTTCTAAATGGGCGGGGGCTTCTGAACTGGTTCAAGATGGAGAAAATGGTTATGTTTTTGATCCCAATCAACCCGAAGATTTAGCAACAGCAATGAGTCATTTGATTAACAATTTTCCTCAACTCACTGAAATGATGGGCAAAAATTCACTTCAGCTAATTTCCAAATATACCCCTGAAAAAGCAGCTAACACGATTGCTGAAATTGTTTCATTTGTTTTTGAGTCCAAAAGATAGTTATTGATTCTCATGGTAGATGGTTCTATGCACATCTTGATTTCTGCATTAAGTCGGTTTACTCAACCCACAGGTTTATGTCGAGGTGCAGCTAATTTAGCAAAATGTTTAGCTGCTTCTCAACAGGTTGAACAAGTAACATTTGTTTTAGGGAGTTGGCAAAGACGATATTTTGAAGAAGATTTTCAGCTTCAGTCGGAAAAAATCAAAATTATTGAAATTAATCTCACAAATAGTTCATTGAAACGGAACCTCTGGTTTATGTTTCAACTGCCAAAAGTGGTTAATCAACTCAAGCCAAACATTGCTCATTTTTCTTTCCCCATTCCTTTTTTAAATATTTTATTTTCTGTACCAATTATATCAACAATTCACGACTTTTATCCCTATGAAAAACCTGAAAACTTTGGTTTTCCAAATTATTTATTTAATCAACTTTTTACCTATACGGCAATCATGAACAGTGATGGAATTGTCTGTGTATCTCAAGAAACCTTAGAGAAACTCAAGTATTATTTTCCAAAGGTTTATGCAAAAGAGAAAAATCGTGTTGTTTATAATTATGTTGACTTTGAAAAGACTCAACCCAAACGACCTGTTCAACTCAATTTAGAAAACCATCCTTTTATTTTGAGTGTCGCTCAACATCGGAAAAATAAAAATTTAGATCTATTAATTCAAGCTTATGATCAACTGCTTCAACAGAGTAAGATTGAACCTTCAACGAAACTAATTCTCGTGGGTAGTACAGGGCCAGAAACAGGAAATTTAATTGAACTGATTCACACAAAATCTCTAGCGGATCGAGTCTTTTTAACCTCTTCTATTGATGATGAACAGTTGTGCTGGCTCTATCAAAATTGTGAATTAGTCGTTTGTTCTTCTTCAACGGAAGGTTTTTGTTTACCCCTCGCAGAAGCCCTCTATTTTTCGAGTCGAGTGGTTTGTTCAGATATCCCTATTTTTCGAGAAGTGGGAGCCTTAGACTGCTTCTATTTTGATTTGCAGAATGATCCAGTGAATCATCTCTCACAAGGAATTTTGAATGCTTTACAACAGCCGCGTCCTCAACTTCGTTCAGAAGAATTTCGCTTCTCAAAAAATGTTGCAATGACACAGTATTTAGAGTTTTACTCAAGTTTTTAGTTAGGAGATAAAGATGAATCAAAAAATCAAATTTTTTTTACAAAATACACTCAAGTTTTTGCCGAAATTGGTTCAACGGAATCTCAAATATTTGTATTATGAGTTTAAAGGTGGAGAACCTGAGTTAAAGCTTTTACCCCAACTTTGCGATCGCCAAAAACTGGCTTTAGATATTGGAGCAAATCGAGGAATGTATACCCTCTAAATGTTCTTGAGAGTGGGAGCGGTAACTTTTGAGTTCGTCAACTTCTCAAATCATCCGCTCCAATTCTTTCAAAACATTAACGACACCCCAAAGAATATCGAGTATCAACCCCGGTTTTTGGGTTGACACCACTGGCTCTTTTACACAATTGTCGAAGCTGTTCTCGATCTAAAAGAGCATCAGTAAAATCTGCACCTGTGATTTTAGTATTCTTAAACGTTGAACCTAAAAATAGAGCTTCGGTAAAGATAGAATCACTTAAATCAGCATCACTAAAATCAACTTGATCTAGCATGGCATAGGTTAAATCAGCATCCCGCATCTTAACTTTTTGCATAATCGCCTTACTAAAAATTGATCCCACTAATTGGGAATTGTCAAAATTTGCCGACTCTAAATTGGAGTTCGCAAACTCCGCTGCGGGAAGAGTTTGATCTGAAAAATCTCGTCCTTGTAAGAGGCTATGATTAAAAAACAAACCGGATGGGTTGTCTTCTGCCGATGCTGTTAAAGGCCAGAAGAATAAAACCACAGTTACAAAAAAAGCAATTAATCCTCGTATCATCCTAAGATCTCCGATTGAAATGAAATTTATCATTCCAGCATAGCGATTTTCGGATAAAAATGCTAAAAAAATCAGTAAATTTGTTAAAATTACAGGGTACTGATAGACTTGAGGCTTTAAAATGCTGAATTTCTTTTTAACGTGGTTTCTCTCAGCCATTTCCCTGTGGATTACCGCTTATATCGTACCCGGCTTAACTATTGCAAGTTGGCAAGCCGCAGCAGTGGGCGTGGTGGTTTTGGGGTTGGTGAATGCCATTGTCAAACCGATTTTAATTTTGTTTACACTGCCTTTAACACTGATCACATTCGGCTTATTTCTACTCGTTATCAACGCCATTTCTCTATCTTTAGTGGGCTATTTTACTCCTGGGTTTACGGTGGGCGGATTTATTCCAGCTTTGTTGGGTTCAATTGTTTTATCCTTAGTTTCGAGTGCAATTGATAAAGTGATGGCTCAAACCAATCAAGAGCTTTAAACCGTTTTTAACCTAGATTTTATTTCTAGTTTTCTAGGCATTTTCTGTCTCTTAGTAAATCTGTTAACTCTGAAGCGGGGAGAGGACGACTGAAAATAAAACCTTGAATGGCATCACATTGATGTTGTTTTAAAAAGTTCAGTTCTCCTTCCGTTTCTACACCTTCAGCAATCACTCTAAACCCTAAACGGTGAGCAATTTGAATTAAACTGCTGGTAATAATACTGTTGTTACTGTTTTGATTCACGTTCTGAATAAAAAACTGATCAATTTTTAAGGTGTCAAAAGGAAGCTGTTGTAAAGATTTTAAGGAAGAGTAACCACTGCCAAAATCATCAATAGCGACCCCAATATCTAAAGACTTAAGCGCATCAATCTTCTGTTTTGCCGTCATTAAATTTTGTAAAAGATAACTTTCATTTAACTCAAATTCTAGATTGTTGGGCAAAAGATTACTGTCTAATAAAATATTAATTACTTTTTGACGAAAATTGGCTTTGCTTAACTGACGAGCGGAAATATTAACCGCCATTCTCAAACCTTGAAACCCTAAAGCGAGCCATTGTTTTAGATCTTGACAAGCTCGATTTAATACCCATTCTCCGATTTCATCAATTATTCCAATTTCTTCAGCGATAGGAATAAAAACAGTTGGTGAAACCATACCATGAGTGGGGTGTAACCAACGAGTTAAAGCTTCACAACCGATAATTTTTCCCGTTTTGAGGCTGACAATCGGTTGATAGTATACCAATATTTCTTCCCGTTGTATCGCCTGACGAATATCTTTTTCTAAAACTTGTTGACGAGCGCTATTAATCTCTAAGACCCAACTATAAAACTCACAGTCATTTCCACCTTTTTCTTGAACTTTGTACATCGCTTTTTTGGCATTTCTGATCAGAGTTTCGATAATCTGACCATCTCTTTTATACAGAGAAATTCCAATACTAGCAGAGACAAAAAATTCTTGATGATTAATTAAAAAAGCTTGAGACAGTTGATGGTTTAAATGTTTTGCAAATTCTAAAACCGGAGTTTTATTCTCGACAAGATTGAAAAGAATGACAAATTCATTGCCATCAATATGAGCCAAAACTGCTTCTGAGTTTAAATTATTTTTAATCCGTTCAGCCACTGCTTTCAGTAAAAGTTCACTGCGATTATATCCGAGCCGACCTTGAATTTTACTAAAGCGATCTAAACTCAAACACAAAACAGGTAACATTTTAGAAGTCGTTAAATCAGATAGGTTTCGAGCTATAATTTGGCTAAAATGTTCTCGCAGGGAAAGTCGATTGGGTAAATTGGTAATTTTATCGAAATAAATTTCCTGTTCAATTTTTTGTAAAATTTGTTGATTGACTTGAGTATACTTATGCTCTAACTTATTGTGTTTTTTCAAGCGAGTAGCAATCGAGTTTTGCAGTTCTTGTTGTGTAAAAGGCTTCGTAATATAGTCATCCGCTCCCAATTCCATTCCCCGACGAATATCACAGCGCTCGGCTTGATCCGTGAGGAAAATAAATGGAATTAAACTGGTTTCTTCTATATTTTTTAGAATAGATAATAATTCAAATCCGTTAATTTCTGGTATAATCACACCACAAATGATTAAATCGGGTAAAAATTCTTGAGCTTTTAGAATGCCAACTCGACCATTGTCTGCAAAAATTAGATTATAATCTTCTGATTTTAAGGTAGCTTTGAGACTTTCTTGAACTTGTAAGTCATCTTCAATCATTAAAATTGTAACCATAATCGCTGACCTCTGGTGACTAGATGATAAACAGTAGTACAACAAGGGATGCTAACAGCTTACTCTACTAAAATCGCTGATTCTGTGAAGTTGGATTCACTTCACCTCATCCCCGTTGAGCGCTTCTACTTAATTGTTAACAGATTAACATTGGGGATTTACCTCTATCTTTAGATAGAGAATTCTGTAGTTTCAGCGTTTCTGTTGCTTAGACACTGAATTTCATTTCATCTAACTTCTATTCAGCCGAAATTAAATCCTTGATTTTTTGTCTCAAAAACTAAATTTTATGATTCATTTAAACAAGAGTCAATAGCTTGAGTTTTTGCAAGAGCAATGGTGATTCCTAGACCTTTTTTTTGAGGATTAATCGCTTGAGAAATCGGGAAACGATAAATTTGTTTAGGGACTAATAACTGTTGAACTTTTGCCGCTTGTAAAGCCGCTGCTTCAGCAACACTAGGAGTAGCAATTTTTTGAGAAATAACAAAAGAAGGAGTCGGCACCGTCACTTGACGCAAAACATCAGCCGAAAATGTGCGAAATAGCCAGCCCCGCTCTTGACAAAGTTCCACTAATCCGGTTTCATCAGCTTTAAGAGCAATCGTTGCTATTCCGGCAACCGCTTCTTCTGGGAGTTGATAGGTTTGCAAAACCTGTTGAATTGCCCATTCAAGCACAGCTTTGGGGGTCTGACGTTGACAACCAATGCCCACCCAAAGAACTCGCGCAAGCCCGGTTTGCCCTGAATTTTGAGCAGGGGTCGCGGGCGCTGCTTGGGGCTGAAATGCAGTTTGTTGTGGTAAGCTCATCAAATTTTGGAATTGATGCACAATTTAGCTACTATACTAATCTTAATTGTAAATTGTCATTTGGGATTTCCGATTGCAGATTTGGGTCAAATTCATCGAGAGAACGTTTTCAATTCTAAAATTTCATATTGAGTCTTTCACAGATAGAGTCTCAATTTGTCAATATTTGTTGTATTTCTCTGAGAGTCAAGCCTTGCTCATTGTACCCAAAGTAGACTGTGATCATGTGTCTCCTCATAAACCATTGGGGGTCTGACTTGATGTGCGAGAAAGCGGACTTATTTCTAAACCTAGAAACTTTCAAGAATTTTGATACAGAAGAAGTTGAAATCATCTGTGAATATTTTTCAATTCATAAGTTTTTTGACTTACAAGAGATTATGCCAAAAACGGGGCGTGATACTTCTTTTGGGCTGATTCTTGGTGGAGAAATTAGTATAATCGATGACCACCTAGACAATCAAACTCGTACAACCGGGGATTTTTTAGGGGAAATGGCGTTGTTAGAGTCAATTTATCGTCAAGCAAATTTTATTGCCGCCAGCGATGGTAAAATTGCGATTATGACCTTTGATGATATTGAAAATCTTAAACAAAAACGTCCTCACTTGGCAGTTAAATTAATTTATTATGTAACCCAAGCTGCCATTGATAGAATTCGCAGAAGTGGAATTCGGGCGAATCGTAAATATATGATTCTTATGGCAGATGAAAGCAAAATATCAGAGTTGATAGACTGGGTAGAGCGGGAAATTGATATTTTATCGAATATCCCAATTCTTGCTCCGGAATGGGTTGCTCAAATTTTAAAGCAAAAAGCTAATTTTACGGTGAAACAGGTAATTCATCCCAATTTGTTAGTCGGAGGATCAGATACGATAGGAGTACAAATTATTTTAGGTAATATTAAGGCGGTGATTTGTTTGAGAGAACCCTTAATGCGAAGACCGAACCAAGCATCTCTAGATGCGATTTTTAGATTGTGTGATACTTATCAAGTAATTTGTGCTAGCAATATTCAAACGGCTCGGGCAATTTTACCCGCATTTGCTTAAACCATAATGAATTAAGGAGGAGAAAGATGACAAAGCGAATTTTAATTTTAGGGGGACGAGGTAGAGTCGGTTCAAGTGTGGCTCAAGATATCATTAATTTTACCCCAGAGGTTGAGATTATTATTACGGGCAGAAAGACCTTACAGACCCAAGCCTTGATTGATTCCAGGATTAAGTTTTTAGAATTAGATTTATCTGATAAAAATCAGTTAAAATCATCAATTTCATCCGTTGATTTGGTAATTCATTGTGCAGGGCCGTTTCAATTTCGGGATGCAAGCGTACTGGAACTGTGTATTGAAGCGGGGGTGAATTATCTTGATGTGAGTGATAATCGCAGCTTTACGTTAAAAGCTTTAAATCATAACGATGCTGCTCAAATAACAGGAATAACAGCTATTGTCAATACGGGAATTTTTCCCGGAATTTCTAATAGTTTAGTTCGTCTGGGAGTTGAACAATTAGATCAAGTAGAAACGATTCATTTAAGTTATGTTGTTGGGGGTTCTGGAGGGGCAGGAATTACCGTGATGCGAACAACATTTCTCGGGTTACAACGTCCCTTTGAAGTCTTGAAAAATAGTCAATGGCAACAGGTTAAACCCTATAGCGATCGCGAAGTGATTGAATTTCCCCCACCCTATGGTAAACTCAGTGTATATTGGTTTGATATGCCCGAATGTTTCACCTTAGCTCAATCTTTTGATGTGAAAACGGTTGTGACTAAATTTGGCACATTTCCTGATTTTTATAATCATTTAACCGCTATGGTTGCTCATCAATGGCCGCCCAGTTGGTTACAAAATACAGGCGTGATTGAGTTTCTCTCACAAGTGAGTTATGCGATGACAACTGTCACTGATTATTTTAGTGGAATTGGAGTGGCGGTTCGGGCTTGTGTTCAAGGCTATAAAGACCAAAAATTCGTTCAGTTTTATTCAACTTTAACCCATGAAAATACAGCCATCGCCGCCGGAGTTGGAACCGGAAGTGTGGCTCAGTTAATCCTGACAAAGCAACTGCAAAAACCCGGAGTTTGGCCGATAGAACAAGCCTTACCAACAGATTTATTTCAACAAACCCTCAATCAACGTAATATTACGATTCAATCGGGTTATTTAAGTTGAATTTTAACTAACCTAAGTCTAAATCTTCAGCCTCAGAAGAAAGAGGAAAAGCTTTATAAATCACACAATCTCGTCCCTGGCGTTTCGCTTGATAGAGTGCTTCATCTGCTGCAACAATTAAATCTGAGGGAGAATAACTTGGATTAGGAACCACGCTAGAAATCCCTAAACTCACTGTAATACAACCTCCAGCTTTCGATTGAGAATGGGGAATATTCAAGGATTTAATTTTTTCTCGAATGTTTTCAGCAACCTGAATAGCACCTTCAGCTGGAGTATTCGGAAGAATCACAACAAATTCTTCTCCACCATAGCGAGCGACTAAATCTCCAGGACGTTTAACTTGTTGACGAAGGGCTTTCGCCACAACTCGTAAACAATAATCACCCGCCGGATGACCATATTTATCATTATAGTTTTTAAAAAAGTCTACATCACATAAAATCAAAGATAAAAACTGCTGTTCTCGCATCATTCTCAGCCATTCATGGATTAAATATTCATCAAATTGACGACGATTTGAGAGTTGAGTTAAGCTATCTGTCACAGCTAAACGTTGTAACTCTTGATTGGCTTGTTGAAGTTCTCCGGCTAAACGTTGTAACTCCTCATTCATTTGTTGAAGTTTCAGGGTTTGTTCTTGCAGTTTTTTCTCCTGAAGATAACTATTAACCGCTTCAACTACTGTTAATCTGAAATCATCTGGATGCCAGGGTTTAGCAATATATCGGTAGAGTTTGGCATATTTAATTGCATTACCGAGAGCGGGTAAATCTGCTTGTCCTGTTAACAATATATTGAGCGTTTTAGGAAAAGTTTCATGGACGATTTTTAGCAGTTCATCTCCCTTCATTCCCGGCATTGAATAATCTGATATAACCACTGCAAGTTCTAATTTTTCGTCCTGAATTTCCTCTAAAAGCTCAATCACTTCTTCTGAACTTTCAGCCATTTCAATAAGACATTTATTTCCTAATGCTTTTTTGATTTCAACTTTTAGACTCTCTAAAATAGTCGGTTCATCATCTACACAAATCACTACAGGTCTACTCATAATCCTGATCATTTTGATAATTTTTTAGCCCTAATTGAATGGTGCTAATAAGTTCTTCTCTGTCCCAGGGCTTGCATAAACACCGATACAAATTAGCTTTCTCGATAGCCTGTTGAATTGCCTCATGTTCGGCTTGTCCGGTCAGCATGATTTTTAAAACTTGGGGAAATTTTTGATGAACTTGTATTAAAAACTCATCTCCTTTCATTCCAGGCATTAACCAATCCGAAACAATCACAACAACATTTCTACAATCTTCCGAAAGTTCTTTTAAAATATCCCAAGCTTCTTCGGAACTTTCAGCCATTTCATAGCCATAGGCATCTCTAAACGCATTTTTGAGTTGAATCTTTAAGCTATCTAAAACAACAGGTTCATCGTCTACACACAAAATCACAGGTTTAAACATATTGCTGACCTCAGATTAGGCTAGGACTCACTCAAAATCGGTAAACAGACGGTGAAGGTTGTTTCACCTGAAACAGATTTCACTCTAATTGTACCCTGATGTTTCTCAATAATTTTTTGAACAATATCTAACCCTAGCCCACTGCCTTGACCTGCGGGCTTTGTAGTGAAAAAGGGTTCAAAGATTCTCGATTGAATTTCGGGGCTAATTCCTGTGCCATTATCCGTCATCTCAACTCGGAGGTTTTGGTTTTCATTGTGGATATCAATTTTTAAGGTTCCTTGATAATTCATCGCTTGTAAAGCATTATGAATTAAATTAGTCCAGACTTGATTGAGTTCATCCGGGTAACAATAAATTAACGGTAAAGTATCCGGATAATTTTTAATCACCTCTATCCCTTGCTTAATGTAATTTTGATAGAGTGTTAATACGGTTTCAATTCCTTCAATAATATTGGCTTCTATCGGCTTTCCTGAGTGATCATAGCGTGCATAGGTTTTTAAGGAAAATACAACTTTTGCGGCTCGATCTGTTGCCATTTTAATCGTTTTAGCACTTTTTTGAACACTGGTAATTTTATAAGCTAAATTAATCGTCTTTTCTCCTTCTGAAGTTTGTAAAATTTTTCTAATAAATTCAGAAAATTCCAAAACTCCAAGATCAACTAATGTATCAGCAATACTATCTGCATTTTTAATATTATCAGCTTCTAGTTGACGACTCAAGGATCGTCTTGCTTGACGTTTTTCTTTGTTTGAATAGGACATTTCTTGCTGTAATGACTGCTGACAGAGTGTCAACAAATCTTCTTGTCGTTCTGGACTGAGATTGTGTATAATTTTGGGCAGTTGTCCTAAACTTTCATTAAAAAATGTTGTAATGTTTTCAATGGAAGAACGAATCGCCCCCAACGGGGTATTAATTTCATGGGCAATTCCGGCGACTAACTGTCCTAAAGCCGCCATTTTTTCGGACTGAATCAGTTGATGTTGAGTGGTTTTCAGTTGATCTAATGTAATTTCTAACTCTTGATTTTTTTCGATTAAGTTTTTTTGGAGATTATGAATCTTTAAATGGGTTTCAACTCGGGCTAATACCTCTTGCACCTGAAAGGGTTTTGTAATATAGTCAACCCCTCCGGCTTCAAAGGCTTTGACCTTATCTGAAATTTCATCAATCGCACTAATAAAAATTACCGGAATATCCTGACTTCGTTCGTTGGATTTTAAGCATTTACACACTTCATAACCATCCATATCCGGCATCATTATATCCAGTAAAATCAGATCGGGTAATAATAATTCTATACCCGATAATGCTAACGCTCCACTCGGAATTAATCTAACTTTATACCCTTCTTTTCTGAGAATATTACCCAACAATCGCAGGTTATCTGGGGTATCATCAACCACAACAATATTGCCTGATTTTTGTGGTTTTGTCGTTTCACATAATGAGGTCATGTTTATTTTCCTAATTAGATTGTTCCCTGAATTTGAGTCGTAAAATTGTTTTTATACGGGAGTTTCAATTAAAGTTAGAGGCTTTTTGAGGATAGATTTTACCTTCTGATCAAGTCAAATTCATCCTCTTAGATTGATGTTTCTAATTCCTGAATACGATTGACTGCATCTTGATAAGATGCTTCTCGTCCTAATTTGCGGTACAGTTGAGCAGCTTTTTGAAAATCAGCGATCGCCAAATCAAACTTTTTTAGCTTTAAATAAGCCACCCCCCGATTATAATACGCATCTGCATAACCCGGGTTTAAGCGAATTGCTTCTGTGTAATCGGGAATGGGATTTGAACCGCGAACGGTGCCAATTTCTGCACTAAAATTCGCGGCTAATACCGTCCGAGCTAAACCCATATTAAAATACGCTTCGGGAAAATTTGAATCATGTTTTAAAGCTTGATTAAAATCCTCAATTGCTTCCCAAGCATAACCCTGATCTAACCGGGTTAAGCCTCTAAAAAAAAAGGTTTTAGCATCAGTTGGGCTATGGAGTGATAAGGTTGAATCTGTTACCTGAGTTGGCGTTTCATCTATCAAAATATCTTCAGGTTTCAAGGGAGTTTCTGATAATTGTAAAAGAAACAAATTAATCGGAATTGCGGCATTAAACCCGGTTTTAATCGGAGCCACATCACCGGAACTGGTTTGAGCAAATCCAAATTCCCCTTGTCCGTGTAAACCCACCACACGTCCCACCGCATCAAAGACAGGGCCTCCACTCATCCCACTCCAGGTCACGGCTTGATACCGCAAATTGTATCCTTCTGGGCGACTTTTGGGACGACTGGTGACTAATCCTGGTGAGAGTTCCGGTTCTCGTTCTGATCCGGTTAACCCTCCCGTTGCGGGATACCCATAAACATAAATTTGAGCGCCAATGACAGCCTGTTCAGAGTTACCTAATGTTGCAACTTTATACTCTAAATTACTCTCAAATTCAACAACGGCTAAATCCGGTTCCGTATTATTACTTTGTAAGCGAGTTACCCCCGTTACCCTATGATTTTCGCCGTCATGAGTGCGAATACTGTACTCTGTATTCTTATCTTGTACCACATGATTGACGGTTAAAACGGTGTATTTTTGACCGGATTTTGCAATAATGACACCGGAACCATCACCCAACGTGCTATTAATTTGTACGGTCACTAATTCAGCGATTTCTGCGACTTCTTGAGCCGTTTTTGCAAGGACAGTATTTGCCTGAGTGATAACGAGTGCGGCGACGGTTACAGTCCCTAATAAAACCTGTGTTAAATCGATCTGTTGAAATCTATTAAAACGCATATCTACCCCCAAGGGATAATTTTAATTGTTTTGACGGTTTGATCATTCAGATTGATCAGTTTAAATAGATGAACGACCCTGACTGGAACTCTGCCCAAGTTCCCAAGCAATAATCGCCTCGGTTAAGCCTTCTAAGGTGTATTCTTTGGCTTCTAGATCCAGACGACCCAATAACCGGAAACAAGTCTCTGAGGTCTGCGGCCCAATCGAAGCAATACAAACTCCTTTTAATACATTTTGCCCAAAAGGTGCAATTAAATCACAAAAATTCTGCACGGTTTTAGAACTTGCAAAGGTAATTACATCAATCTGATGCTGCTGCAATGCCTCTAACACTTCTGGGGCGATCGCATCAGGACACCGAGACTCATAAGCCGGAACCTCCACCACCTCCGCACCCTGTTGGCTTAACTCCTGTACTAACACATCTCGCCCTCCAGTTTCCACTCTCGGAAACAAAACTCGTTTCCCACAGAGAGATTCAGGAAAATGAGAAACTAAAGAATCCGCCACAAAATCTGGGGGAATAAAATCAGCTTTCAGTCCGTATTTCCGCAAACTATCTGCCGTTTTTTTTCCCACCACAGCAATTTGAGTTTGAGCGAGGGCGCGAGTATCTTTTTCGGCGGCTTTTAGTCGTTCAAAAAAGAAATTTACCCCGTTTGCAGAGGTCAGAATTAACCAGTGAAAATAACGGGGAGAAATCGGATTTAAACGAGTGATTGCTTCATCTAAAGCCGCCCAACTTGAAGGCGGACCAATTACTAAAGCAGGCATTTCCATCACCGTTGCGCCTTCTGCGGTTAACAATTGGCTAAATTTACTGGACTGTCCCGCCGCACGAGTGACTAAAATGGTTTTTCCTGTCAGGGGTTTTTGAGAATTGGGCATAGAATACATGGGAGATTGTAGCCAATCTCGAAACTGTACCACCTCTCCCACCACAATCACGCAGGGGGAAAGAGAATTATAAGCCGTCTTTTCAATCATATCGCTAATAGTTCCCACCCAAACCTGCTGTTGAGGACACCCCCCTTTCCGGATAATGGCAACTGGGGTTTGAGGCGATCGCCCCTGTTGTTGAAGTTGTTGGAGAATTTCTGCTAAATTTCGACTCCCCATTAAAATCACTAAAGTCTCAATTTGAGCAACTGTTTTCCAGTCTATAATTTCGGGTTCGTGAGCGGTTAATACGGCAAAACATCGACTGATTTTAGCATCGGTGAGGGGAATTCCTGCCAGGAGTGGTGCTGCTAATGCTGAAGAAATACCGGGAACAACTTCAAAGGGACAATCCGCAGCAATTAAGGCTTGAATTTCCCCGGTTGTCCGCCCGAAAATAAACGGATCGCCGCCTTTCAGCCGCACAACTTGTTTTCCCTGCTGACAATATTTGACTAAAAGTTGATTAATTTCTGACTGAGGGGTGCTGGGTTTTCCGCCGCGTTTTCCTACATCTAGTTTGAGGCAGTTTGCCGGAATCAGTTGTAAGATTGAATCATCAACCAAAGCATCATAAATCATCACTTCAGCTTGGGTCAAAAGTTGATGCGATCGCACAGTTAAGTAAGCAATATTTCCTAATCCTGCACCGACCAAATAAACTTTTCCCCGTTTTGCTCTTGTCATTTCTAAATTTTGACCTTCCTATTCATTTTTAGCACAATCTTCGATCCTCCTCTAATTTTCTAGGTTAGCATCCAATCGGGCAATTGTCACAGCTATGAAAGTTTGAGAACTGTCACAGGTGTTCTCGTTAACCTCAAGCCTGTCGGCATACTTTAAATATCTAAAAATTACTCGGATTAAACCATGAGAAACTCAGTGAATTTTGCGGGATTTAGTGTGGGACTTTTTTTATTGGTTCTGTTCTGCTTTGGGATTTTACAATGGTTAAATATTCCCACGGGAAACTTTTTAGATTGGGTGATTGGCGGCGCGACATTTTGGTGGTTATTATTAATTGTAACAGTTCCCTGGAATATTCACTTTGATGCGAAGGAAGTTCTCGCCGAAGCAGAAGATTCTGTCAAAAAAACTATCAAAATTGACGGCAAACAACTCCAATATGTTAAGCAGGTTGCTCGTCGTTCGCTTTGGGTGGCGATTGGATTACATATCATTTCTACAGTTGGACTTTATGCTTTAGCAGTTGCCGGAATTAGTGTTGTCGGTTATATTGGTTCAGGAGCCGCATTATTATTAACAGTATTGCGTCCTTCAATTCGGGCTTATCAATATTTAGCGACTCGTTTAGCAATGGTTCGACGCGAGTTTTCCTATCCGCGAGAAGATATTTTAGAACTACGCGATCGCTTTGCAGTAGTCGAATACAAAGTCAAAGAATTAGAAGCTTTACTAGATAGTAACAACCCCAAATCATTTATTTCTAAAGAACTTAGACGGTGGCAAGTTCAAGAACAGGACTTACAGGCACTCTCAACCGATTTAAAGCAGTTAAAATCAACCAATCAAGCTGAACATCAAAAGTTAGCCAGAGACGCTGAAAATGCTATCGCTCAACTGACCACAGATAGCGAAGTTCTCAGTCATGTTCGAGAAATTGTTCGATTTTTCAAAGACGCTTAATACCATCCCCTAACTCCCTCGTCTTACTCCCTTCTCCTCGTAGGAGAGGGGCTGGGGGAGAGGTTTTCTCATCTCCTCGGAGGCGAGGGACTGGAAGTAATAAATAATAATTAGATTATAATACATCAGAAATTTCATACAAGCGTTGCATAAGAGCTAAAATTCGATTTCCATACTGTAAATTCTCTGACCACCGTCCGCTTAATTGCAGCACAGAAGGCGCAACTCCTCGCGTAATAAAATGAAATCTCGGATCGATAATTTCTTGTACTAAAGGTTCTGTACTCGCATAAGCTTTTAAGTGTTGAATATGCGCTCTGACTCCCAGTCGAGGCGTTGGAAAACAAGCCGTTTCTGCTGCACCCCCAAGAATTCCCAATCCCGCAAAATTATTTTGATCCGCTTTCACCTCGCCCCCAAATCGCAAAAATTCTGTTTCTAAACACATTTGACAAAAAGCCAGATCATAATTAACCCCTTCAATCTTAGCTTCTTCTTGGTATAACATAGCTAACTCGGGGAAGGGATAAAAAGCCATCGCATTTTCAGATTTGACAAAAGCAATCAGTTGTAATTCAGTTGTAATACCACTGCCCATAATTTGGTCAATTCTCTCAGCATAAACTCGGGAAAAAGATCGCAAAACTACACTCCGAGTTGGATTATCCCAAGTCACAGAAATCCCCAAATCTCTTAAGTCAATCGCGCGAATATAAACCAGATTTCGATATCGTACCCGACGCACCCGAATCAGTTGAGCTAAATTAATTCCCAAGCGATCCACTAAATCAATAGGAATAAAAGAATTGCCTTGAATTAAAATCCCATCTTCGCCATAGGATTGACCATTTATTCTAATCCCAATAGAACCATAAACAATCACATTGGGAGGAACAGGAGGCACAGGCGTAATATGCTCTTTTTGGATCCAACTCACAATTCCATCCGAAATTCCTTTAGCAATATCTCGCCGTCGAGATTGAAGTAAACCTCGATCTTGAGGATTCGTTAAAAAACCAATTTCAATGTATAAAGACGGAATAATAATCCACCGACAAAAAATTAAACGCCCTAACCCGGTTTGAGTATCCGGTCTAGTTCCGCGACTGGGAAATTGAGGAACTCGCCGTAATAACCCCATTAATATTTGTTGAGCATCCTGTTGACGCTGGGTATTATGAGCAATATAAAAAACCGTTACCCCCCGTACATTGGGATTGGATGATCCCCCCGTCTGCAACTCTAACGCCACATCCCCGGAACGAGAATAATAATTAATCCAGTCTATGGTCTCCACTTGAGATAAATCATCAGGAACCGCGTATACTTGAAGGTTAAGCGATCGCAGTTCCGCCGCTAACAAGTCACGAATCAAAATCATTTCTAGGGCTTCTGTTGTCCCCCCTGCTACCACTCCCGGATCTCGAACTCCGTTTTCAAACCCACCATGACCTGCAGATAAAAAGATTCGTCCCATCTTTACAATTTAAGGGTTAAATTTAGAAATTTTGCCATTATGGTTTTACACTGCATTGGGGCTTTTGTCACCCTAGCAACCCCAGATCTCAACCTCTTAGTTGAATTTTATACTCAATTTTTGGACATTAAACCTCAGTCTTTGATTCCAAACGTTTATGCAGAATTTCAGCTTCCGGGTTTGAAACTCGGGATTTTTCAACCCAAATCAACTCAGGTGAGTGAGTTTTCCCATCAGGCGAATACCGGAATCAGTCTGTGTTTAGAAGTTGTCAATTTAGAAAATGCGATCGCCATATTATCTCGCCTGGGGTATCCACCCCCCGGAAAGATTTTAACCGCTTCTCATGGTCGGGAAATTTACGCCTACGACCCAATGGGGAATCGTTTAATTTTACATCAGTCTTCTCAGAATGAAATGATTTGAGTCATGGAAAGCACCAGGTCAATTAATATATAAATGCTAATCAACAAAAGTAATACAGCCAGGACATGAGTCAGATGAAAACGCCTTGAAGGAGTGATGGCTTCTCGGATTAACATGGAACTAGAGGAGCCAACAACATAACTCAGACAAAGCACTAAATAAGGCCATTGGCTGGTTCCACTCCAAAAGCCTAATAAAATCATTGCTAACATTAACATCACCACCTCGACAAATTGAGGGGGATTATATTGAGTTGAAAGCACAAAGGTTTGCCACCAAAATTGCCAAAGTCTCATCGTTTTACAGGGGACAGGGGACAGGGGACAGGGGACAGGCAGAAGGCAGAAGGCAGAAGGCACTCATGCAAAAGGCAAGAGGCATTCATGCAAGAGGCAAAAGGCAAGAGGCAAGAAGCAAGATTGGTCACTGTAAACTGTCTTAACTGGTCACTGTAAACTGTAAACTGTAAACTGTAAAAGCTGGTCACTGGTCACTGTTTGATCTCCACTCCGTTTGACGTTGCAGGTGAGCGATCGCCGTTTCTGTTTCAACTTGAGGAAATTCTTGATAAAAGCGACTAACGCTGAAGAAAATACGAGGAGATTTTAAAACAATGAGGCGATCGCACCACCGTTGTAGCGTTTCCAGCAAGTCTTGGGGAGCAACAGGTACACCGAGCCAAATTTCACTCGGATTTCTGTATTTGAGAGATTTCACCGCTACAGCTATCGTTAACCCTGTAGCAATCCCATCATCTACAATAATCGTTAAAGCATTCTCCGGACTAATTTCAGGGCAATAGGGCGAAAGTTGTGCCAACTGATCTAAAGCTTTACCATGAGCCTGATGTAAAAGCGTTTGCTGTAACTCAAAGTTAGAAGGGCGGCGTTTAGGAGACCACAGCACATAACCCTCTGCGGTAACAGCCCCTAAAGCGAGTTCCGGGTTATCGGGGTGTGTGATTTTTTTGGCTACAATCACATCTAAGGGACAGTTTAAATGGCGAGCAACGACTTCAGCAACGGGTAAACCGCCTCGGGGAAGGGCATAGACAATGAGATCGCTCTGTTGGCGGGGATACAGAGTGATTTCTCGTTCAATAGCCTTAGCAAGCTCTAGGCCCGCGTGAAGGCGATCATTAAAAGGAGGAGTTGAGAACATGATCAGCAAACATCATCTTTTCTATCTTGACGGTTAAACTTGAGAGTTGCAACTTAATCGGTCTAGACTGAAGAATGTTTCTATACTTTAATTTCAGCTTTTAGAGTTATGTCTGACAATCAACAACTGAGTTTATTTGATTTTGCCGAGTCGGGTACCACGCCTACTCCATCACATTTTAATTCGGATCAAATTCCGACGGATGCTCAGATTGCTATTCCTCCAGGAACTTATCAAAATTTCGATGAAATTGCAACTCATTGCAATCAATGTTTTCGCTGTGAACTGGGAAATAATCGCACCAATGCAGTGATTGGACGGGGAAATCCTCAAGCTGCTATTCTGATTATTGGAGAAGCACCGGGTCAAAATGAAGATGAACAGGGTTTACCGTTTGTTGGAAAATCGGGTCAACTGTTAGATAAAATTTTAGCATCAGTTGGTTTGAGTACCGAACGAGAGGTTTATATTTCTAATGCTATTCGGTGTCGTCCGCCAAAAAATCGCACTCCAACTCCTTCAGAAATTGAGGCTTGTAAACCTTATTTATTAGAACAAATTCGCTTAGTTGATCCAAAAATTATTTTGTTAACGGGAGCAACTGCGGTGAAGTCGTTATTAGCAGAAAAGCAAGGCATTACCAAAATTAGAGGTCAGTGGAGACAATGGGAAGGACGTTTGTGTATGCCAATTTTTCATCCCGCTTATTTGCTCAGAAATCCTTCTAAGGAACCCGGAAAACCCAAATGGTTAATGTGGGAAGATATTCGAGAAGTTCGTCGGAAATATGATGAATTGATGGCTTAAAATTTTTTGAAATTGAGCCGCTTTTATCTCCTGTTTAAATTCCGGATTAATGGGGGTTTTATTTTATTCAGAATAGATGGGCAGTTCAACGATAAACTCTGCTCCCTTTTCAGGTGAAGAAATACAGTAGAGTTTTCCCTGATGTTTTTCAACCACTATTTGATAAGAAATAGATAGACCCAAGCCTGTTCCTTTACCAATGGGTTTGGTCGTAAAGAGATGATCAAAGATTTTTTCTTGGAGAGTTTTGGATATTCCCAAGCCGTTATCTTTAATTGAAATAATCACTTTATTATTAGTTGTTTCTGCCCAGGTTTTAATCAAAATAACATCAAAATTAACGGGTTGACTAACTGATTTTATTTTAATATTTTTTTCTTCTAAAGCATCAATAGCATTAGCAATTAAATTCATAAATACTTGATTGATTTGCCCAGGATAACAGGAAACTAAGGGTAAGTTTCCATAATCTTTGATCAGATTAATTTCTGCACGGTTTTGATTGGCTTTTAAACGATGTTTTAAGATATTTAGGGTGCTTTCAATCCCTTGATGAAGGTCAAAATCAACTTTTTTAGAAGTATCAGAGTGAGAGAAAGTATATAAACTTTGGCTAATATCTTGAATTCGAGATGTTGCTTCTTTGAGAGATAAAATAACTTTCGGAAGATCCTCTTTAATATACTCTAACTCAATCTCCTCCCTATGGCTTGTAATCAAGTTTCCCGGTTGGGGAAATTGTTGTTGGTAGAGGTGTAAATGTTGGAGTAAATTTTGAATATATTCTGTTGTGTATTGTAGGTTTCCCGTTAAACAACTCAGGGGATTATTAATTTCGTGCGCCACCCCCGCCACCAATTGACCTAAAGCCGACATTTTTTCACTTTGAACTAACTGAATTTGAGACTGTTGTAAATGGGCTAAAGCTTGAGAAAGTTCAGCCGTTCTTTCTAGAACTTTTTCCTGTAAATTTTGATTTTGTTCTTCTAATTTTTGGTATAAAGCTTGAATCTGTAAATGAGTCTTTACTCGGGCTAAAACTTCTTCATGCTGAATGGGTTTTGTCACATAGTCAACCCCACCAACTGCAAAGCCTTTGACCTTATCTTCAGCGCTCGCTAAAGCGGTCATAAAAATCACGGGAATATTTTGAGTTTCAGGATTCGCTTTGAGACGACGACAGGTTTCAAACCCATCAATTCCCGGCATTAATACATCTAATAAAATAAGATCAGGATGAGCAAATTGAGTCCGTTTTAAGGCACTTTCGCCATCTTGAGAGACAAGAACAGTTAAACCGCAATCTTCTAAGTAATCTACAGCAATTCTCAGATTCGTGGGATGATCATCAACAATTAAAAGGGTATATTTTTCTAAATTGATTGAGTGGAAACTGGGAGCGGTATTACGGGTCATTATTCCTCTCCTATGAGTAAATATTGTTCAATTAAATTGATGATAGCTTTTTCTTGAAATCCGGATGCTAATTCAGTAATTTTTTGAGCAAAAGGAATATATTTAGTATCAAGTTGTTCTAAATAACGAGCTTGCTGCTTAATTTTTCTCATGCTACCCAGCATTGCTAGGTCATAGAGAACCTTCATTTCTTCGAGATTAGGAACAACCAACTCTCCATTTGATATCCTTTGGGGGGGGATTTTATGTTGATCTGTTTCTCCTAAATTGTGATCCTCAATCCATTCTAACTGCAAATGTTCAGCAATCATAGATAGCAGTTGCTGTTCATCAACAGGTTTGGGAATAAAACCATCACATCCGGCGATCACACTGCGTTTGAGATCAGGTTGCATCACACTCGCAGAAACTGCAATAATTTTAGTCTTTTTCAGTTGCGGGTTTTCTCGAATCTCTTTAACGGCTTCAAAACCACTTTTAACAGGCATCACTAAATCTGTTAGAATTAAGTCCGGCTTAAATTCTTGGGCTTTGTCTACCGCTTGCTGACCATTTTCTGCTAAAATTAGGTCAAATCCTAACGGTTCAAGCATTGTTTTCAAAACTAATAAATTTGCAGCTTTATCATCAACAATTAAAATCTGACAGCGTTTTCCTTTGTATCCCGAAATAGAACTCACCGGGTTTAAACCTGGAGATTCAGAAACTTGAACCACAGGAAACGTTAGGTCAAACCAAAAGGTTGATCCCTGATTCAGTTCACTTTTAACTTGTAGTTGACCCCCCATCATTTCTACTAACTGACGTGAAATCGCTAACCCTAAACCTGTTCCTTCTGATCTCCGTTTAACATCTCCAACTTGTTCAAAAGCTTGAAAGATTTTTTCGAGTTGTTTTGAATTCATCCCCACTCCAGTATCAATCACTTCAAACCGTAATTTAACTTGAGAAGATAGAGAGGTTAACTTTTCGAGTAGACTAATGTTTAAGGTGACGCTACCCTGGTCTGTAAATTTTACCCCATTTCCCAATAGGTTGAGCAAAATTTGTCTGAGGCGTTTTTCATCTGCTAGAATCCCTTGAGGGAGATCCGGATCAGCTTTGTATTGAAAAAGAATATCTTTTTCTAAAGCCCGCATCTGAATGATGGCAACAACGCTATCAATGACACTCGTAAGATTCACATTGCTGGTATATAACTCTAATTTACGGGCTTCAATTTTTGAGAAATCTAGAATATCATTAATTAAAGTCAGAAGGTGATTTCCACTTTTGAGAATCACATTAATCCCTTCAAGTTGACGGGAGGTCAGTGTGCGATCGCGATGTAAAATTTGAGCATAGCCTAAGATTCCATTTAAGGGGGTTCGTAATTCATGGCTCATATTAGAGAGAAATTCACCTTTAGCCTGGTTGGCAACTTCGGCTTTTTCTTTAGCTTGGGCTAACTCTCCGGTGCGTTTTTCAACTCGTTTTTCTAAGTCTTGATTAGCTTGGGCTAATCTCTGAAAAGATTCTTGTAATTGTTGCGTCATTTCGTTAAAAGCTTCTGCTAAAACTCCTAATTCATTATGAAGCCTAATATTGACTCGTTCTTGAAGATTTCCCTGTCTAATATTCGCCACCGCTTGAGTGAGAATTTGCAAGGGATCAACTAATAATTTTGACAGAACAACACTCACCCCAATTGCACTTAAAATCGCGATTACAAGCAATCCAATCATGCTCATCATTAAATGACGTACAGGGGCATAAGCTTCATAAGTCGGCAGTTCAACAACAACATTCCAGTATACATTCCGAACCTGAGCAATCGCCCCTAAAACTTCTTGTCCGTTTAAGCCTTCATAGGTGATTAAATATTGCTCCGGAGTTGATTTTAAAGTTTTGAGAAAATCACGATCTGAAAGACTGTCTAATCTATTAATTTCGGTAATACGATTATTTTTAGCAATCAAAATATCTCGATGATCTAAAATATAAGCATAGCCCGTTTGTCCTACATCAGTCTGAGAAACAACAAAATCTAAAAACTTGAGATTAATTTTAGCCAGTAATACCCCATCAACCTCATCTAATGAATTCCGAATTGGAACAGCAAATGTTGTAACTAAAGTCTTGCTTTTTGAGTCGATATCAACCAAGCCAATATAGTTTTCTTGCTGTCTAAACGTTCTGATAAACAAGGGAGTTTCAGCAAAATTTTCAATATTTATATCAAGATTATAAGGAGAATAAACAGCAACTGAATTCCCTTCTGAGTTCAGAATCACCATCATTTCATAGGCATCATTATAGCGACTTAAACCTTCAAGAAATGTTTTTTTAGCCGTAGGAGGAAGTTCAGTTAAACCTCGAACTCGCGAAAGATAAAGCAGCTTTCCCTGCAAATCATTAATGTAAGTTTCAAGACGATGAGCAGCAATTTGTGAGCGTTCTTGTTGTAAAATTTGGGATTGTTTCAGTTGAGTTTTTGAACTGGAGTAAATCAAAATACTTCCAGTTGTGAATAGGCTAAAAAACACCAAAAAGATAATACTAAAACGAAGTTGCTGGGCAATAGAAAATTCGTGAGTTCGTTTGAGTTTCTGAGGTTTAAAAAGGTTAACTTGCTTCATAAGTCATCATTACGAGTTTACTCAGCATCAGGTTTTAATGAATATTTCTAGCTTATCTTAAATTTTCAAGGTGTGATATCAATCTCACCATTGACAATTTGTTCTCGGATCTGCTTAAAAATCTGTTGTTGTTCAGGGGTGAGTAAGTCTCGGAAGGGTGCAAACTCATAAATACCCTCTTTTAGTCCAAATTTGTACAGCGTACCTTGCCAACGTCCTTCTTGAACTAAAGCGCTCGCCTTGAGTAATAAACCTGGAAAATCATGCAAAACACTGGTGATCATTTGTTCGGGAGCCAGTTCATACATATCTTTGATCCAGCCAATCAGATGAACTTCTGGATTTTGTTTGAGAGTTTCTATTGCTGCAACTCCAGCTTCATCCGCATTAATGACCAAAAAATCTACCCCTTTTTTTACTAAATCTTGAGTGACTTTAATTGCCTTTTCTCCATCTGTCCAGGTTTGCAAATATTCGGTATAAACTTCAATCTTAGGATTAATAGCTTGAGCGCCACGTTGATAAAGTGTAGCAACTTCTACGGGCATTTGATAGTCTGCACCTGCCACATAACCAATTTTATTCGTTTGGGTTTTTAGGGCTGCGATAACACCGGATAAATACCCCACTTCTCCCGCCCGAAATGAGAGCGCACCCAAGTTTTTATTATTGCCTGGGTAAGTCGCAATAACAGCAAATTTAGACCGAGGAAATTCATCAGCAACCGTTTCAATTGCATTTAAATATCCACCTCCTGCGGCAATAATAAAATCATAATCTTCTTCAGCATATTGACGGAGAACGGCTTCACCTTGATCGGCTGTTACATATTCTGAATAGGCAACTTGAGCATTATATTGTTGTTCGATTTTTCGGAGTCCTTCATAACAGCCTTGATTCCAATTTCCATCCGCTTTAGAACCGGATAATAAAATAGCCACTTTAAAAGCAAAAGGATTATTTGCTTCCAGTTGAGACGGAGAATCTAGACTTGTGTTGAAACAACTGACTAAGACCAATGTGACTACAGCTAAAAGAAGATAGCGCAAAATTTGGACGGGTTTAAACATAGCAGTAACCGGGTGATTAAGTTCTGGATTTAAGACTTCATGCTGTAACTTTTGAACACCTAAAATATAAGGCATCAAAACAAGATTGTGTGTATCATCAATCCCTCTAGGATAACTCAAAGGAAAAGATCAGCGATGAAACTGACTATCTTGTTCAAATTGTTTGAGTCTTAATCAAGGCGAGTTAAGTATTTTGACGGCACAGTTTCAACCAACCACACCCCATTATCAGAACAATAAAATGTGAAGCCATCTTGATACATTTTAGCCGCATTCACCATAAAAATCACTGGACGACCCTTGCGAGTTCCGACTGCTGTTGCTGTAGCGATATCAGTGGATAAGTGAACGTGATGGCGAGACATTTTCTGCAACCCAAATTGCCAAATCGCTTCAACACTTCCCTCACCTGTTCCGTGATAGAGAAGATCCGGCGGAATTTGAGGGTCTAACTGTAAATCTACATCAATACTATGACCTTGATTGGCTCGAATATGAGTTTTTGTTTGATCAAAGGAAAATCGTTGCTTATCGCTTTTAATCACGACTTCTTCAAGTTCGGCGCGACTTATGGGAAACTCATCCTGTTGACAAGCCGCTAAGAATTCATCAATACAAACCCAACCACCCGGTGCTAGTTTCAATCCTAAACGTTCAGGTTCGTGTCGTAAGTGTTTGCTCAAATATTTACTCACTTTGACCAAACGAGAGGAATTCATGTTCAGTTCAAAATCAAGGTGATGTTAAAGTTAGTCTTAGAGCAAGTGATTTTTATTGAGTTGTGTGTATAAAGATAGAATATGACTTGTGAAAACAACCGAGGTGGAAATCCCTTGAAGTCAGTTTTTATTATGAATTGAAGTTATCGAATCCAACAGAACGGATTAAGGGTGATCAGTTGTGAATTCTTGGGAAACCACCTCGTTGAGTAAATTGATTAATCTTCGGATTCAAAAACAGTTTGACTGGGATTAATCAAGGACTCTAATTGAGCTTTTGATAGCGATTGAATTGGATATGCAACGGCAACCACCTCAGAGAGTTTAATCAACCAAACAGTCCGCTCGTATGGCTCGTCTTCCCAACCTTCTTCTTCAGTGGGAATATACAAGTTGATCAGTTCTAAAAACTCATCGTCAAGAGCAGATGGAATTCCAAAAAATCTACCACAGGATGACACGACCTGAACTTCATTCCCCTGTTGGAGAGCCTCCTCTAGTCGTTGATAGAGAAGATTGGGTTTTGGGTTGACCTTCTGTGAGAAATTGCTCACTGTTTAACTTGCCTCAGTTCAGCATATAGAACGACTATCTTCATTATATTACATTGGTAATACATTTTTCAGGTAAAGTCAAGCTCGATTTTATCCGATTACAAAGATTTTTTGGTGTTTACTCTTGATTTTTGACTCTAGACGACCAAGCAGGCCGTCCAGTTGGGGTTTGACTAGATCGGCTTTGACAGTATACAGCTTGAGAGAGTTGACCGCAATTGGCGATCGCACCCTGCAATTTACATGAATTTTTAGTCTTCGTCAAGAGCCGGAAAAGCTTCGTCCAACATCCACAATTCATCTTTATTTTCAATAAACCAACTTCGAGTTTCTGGGGTTAATTGTTCCCAAACTTCCTCCATCGGTAAATGGGGAGAAGCATAACGATATTTCTTCCCTAAAATTTTAAGATTTTCCTCAACTTCAACCGGAATACCGAATTCTTGCCAATCTGCATTAACCACCCGACCCGTAATTCCGCCACAGGGATCATAAATCAATTGTGCGGCTCGGATCAAGTCTGCAAAATGTCTCTGTTTAAGTCCGGTTCGTTCCTGAATGGTCAGAGCTTCTGGATGGCTTTGGGTCATTTTGGGTGTGTAATCTGTGGCGTGGTCTTTGCTCTTTATTTTACAATACAATTGCTCCCGATCCCGACTCTTTCTTAAGATAAATTTTAGAAAGCGACTTTTCAGGTCTGAGCATCATTTAGGAACTATGACTCTCAAAAATGAAGTCAAAACCCTAAAAATTTTCAATCCCAACTCAATCTGAGCCTGTTTGAGAAATTCCCGGGCAGAAAACCGAAATCACCACCCTGAAACCGACTCTTTAAAAAGTTGGATTCATCTCAAATACCTTCACTAAAAATCCATACTCATCCGCTAATTCTTCAATAATTTTCGCCGTCGGTTTACCCGCCCCATGTCCAGCTTTTGTTTCAATCCGAATTAACACCGGATTTTCACCTTTATGAGCCGCTTGTAACGCCGCCGCAAACTTAAAACTATGCGCCGGAACCACACGATCATCATGATCAGCCGTTGAAATTAAAGTCGCGGGATAAGCAGTGTCCGGCTTCAAATTATGTAGCGGAGAATAGGCAGAAATTACGTTAAAATCTTCCAAGTTATCCGGTGAACCATATTCAGAACACCAAGCCCAACCAATGGTAAATTTATGAAAACGCAACATATCCATCACCCCAACTGCGGGTAACGCCGCCCCAAACAAATCCGGGCGTTGAGTCATACAAGCCCCCACTAATAAACCCCCATTACTCCCCCCAGAAATCGCTAATTTCCGCGCACAAGTATATTGATTATTAATCAACCATTCCGCCGCCGCAATAAAATCATCAAAGACATTTTGCTTCTTGTTTTTCGTCCCAGCTTGATGCCATTCTTCTCCATATTCACCCCCCCCTCGCAAATTAGGAATTGCATAAACTCCACCCATCTCCAACCAAGCCAAACGACTCATCGAAAAATTAGGCGTTAAAGAAGCACCAAACCCGCCATAGCCATATAAAATTGTCGGATTATTCCCATCAAGGGGCAAGCCTTTTTTATGGGTAATAAACATGGGGACTTGAGTTCCATCTAAACTTTGATAAAAAATCTGTTCAGTTTCGTAATTTTCCGGGTTAAAATCAACATCCGGCTGACGATACAGACGACTTTCTCCCGTCACCATATCATAGCGGTAAATCGTCGTCGGAGTCGTAAAACTGGTATAAGCATAAAAGGTTTCCGTGTCGTGACGTTTCCCGCCAAACCCTCCCGCAGAACCAATTCCCGGTAACTCCACCTCTCGCACAAAAGAACCATCGAGATTTAAAATTTTAATTTGAGTATGAGCATCTTTGAGATAAAATACAACAAACTGATGATTAAGAAGACTAATTCCTTGCAGAGTATCTTCAGTTTCTGGGATAATTTCGGTTTGAGTTTTGCTGTAAATATCAAGAGCAATCACTTTACCTTTCGGTGCATTCAAATCCGTTTGCAGCCAAAATTGAGTATCTTGATAATCAATAAAATTATATTCCGCTTCAAACTCGCTAATCAGTTCCACCACTGAAGCATCCGGTTGAGTTAAATCTTTATAGAAAATTAGATTTTTGGGTTCTGTTCCTCGCCAAACAGAAATAATCAAATACTTGCCATCTTCCGTCACCGAACCACTAAAGCCCCATTCTTTTTGATCGGGACGTTCATAAATTAAAATATCCTCAGATTGCGGTGTACCCAAACGATGATAAAATAACTTTTGATAGTAGTTAGCTTCTTCAAGTTTAGTATTTTCGTTCGGTTCGTTATAGCGACTATAGAAAAAGCCTTTATGATCGTGAGTCCAGGAAACCCCCGAAAACTTAATCCACTTTAAATGATCCTCAAGATCTTGTTGGGTTTGAATATCTCGAACTTTCCACTCTTGCCAGTCTGAACCCGAAGTCGAAAGCCCGTAAGCCATCAAATTTCCATCTTCACTCAAAGCAATTCCCGACAACGCCACCGTACCATCTTCTGATAAAGTATTGGGGTCAAGTAAGACCTCGGCTTCCCCTTCTAAATCATCTAAAACATACAAAACACTTTGATTTTGTAAGCCATCATTTTTGAAGTAAAAATAGCGATTTCCTTCTTTAAAAGGGATGCTATACTTAGCAAAATCCCAAAGTTGAGTCAAGCGTTGTTTGAGGGGTTCTCGGGCAGAAATCTCTTTGAGATAGTCAAAAGTGACTTGATTTTGGGCTTGAATCCAGGCTTGTGTTTCTTCCGAGTTTGGATCTTCTAACCAACGATAGGGGTCAGCCACTTTGATCCCATGATAATCATCAACTTGATCACTTTTACGAGTGTTCGGATAGGATAGAGAAGATTGGGAATCTAACATTATATCGCCTATAAATAAGGGGTTAAGTGCTGGTCGGAAAATTATTAACGTCTATCTGATTTTTCTGCCCCTTCAGGCATCGTTGAAGGTTAATTCTAGAGCAGAAGAATAGATTATACCGTTGGATAATCGCTTTAGGGCTGAGGATGTGACTTGAATAGTGTTGCAGACGAATGTTCTTGTCAGTTACACCGGGCTTCAACAAGGCTAAAATCCATGTTTCCCCCTTAAGCCTCAGAAATTATAACATCTTGGATTGGCAATTGTGACAATTTGATCACCTGCACAACACTGAGAAGCAGGGTCTAGCCATTTGTTATTCTAAGAAGCGTAACACCCATAACACCCCCTATGCACCGCTCTCACTTCAAGAGTGGTGTTTTTTTTCAAAAATTAAGTCGGGATCGCTGCTCGGGAAAAATACTGTGACAATTTCTCAACTAGCACAAGCTAGAGTCTCAGATGGGGTTTGGCTCTGCTACTCTGGTAGCCGTAACACCCATAACACCCCCTATGCACCGCTCTCGCTTCAGGAGCGGTGTTTTTTTCTGAAGATGTGTGGCACTTTTAGAATAGGATGTGGTCTCAAAAACCAACAACAGAGACGAAACACCTTAATTTTTTCTCTATTAATACCTATAGAAACTATATAACAGATGGTGCGCTCATATCAAGTCTATTTGATAAGAAATTGCAGGACAGAGGCGGAAAAAGCCCTAAACTAATATTTTTCCTGTTTTTCCCCTACAGTTCAAGTGAACTCGAAACTGTAACTTAAGAAAACAGGTGAGTGATCAAAGTCTAACTGTGTTGCTCTTTATTTTCCAAATCGCTAAAGTCAAGTAGGAGAACAAGATGCGGGAACCTCAAATCAATAGAGTGATTATTCAAGTTGACAAAATTTGCGATTCTTGGCGTCGGTATCGTCGCCTCTGGAGTTATACAGGCTTACTACTGACTGTGTCGGTGTTGATGATCGCCTGTACTTCAGAAACAACAGAAACGTCCAACATCCCTCCCGAGGCCGAACCCCCCTTGGCAGGAACCGTCACGATTTTGGGTGCAATGACGGGTTCACAGCAGCAAAGGCTAGAAGCGGCTCTGACTCCCTTTGTAGAACAAACCGGGATAGAAGTCATTTATCAAGGGACAGATGCTTTTAGCACCTTGCTTCCCGTGCGTGTAGAAGCGGGAAATCCACCCGATATCGCAATCTTTCCCCAACCCGGTTTGATGGCTGAATTCGCTCAACAAGGTTTGCTCGTTCCCCTCGAAACCGTGATCGATAGAGAAAATCTCACTCAAGCCTTCTCAGACGACTGGCTCAAATTAGGAACCGTCAACAGCAAGATCTACGGCATTTGGTATAGAGCCTCCGTTAAAAGTTTAGTGTGGTACAATCCTAAAGCCTTTCAAGCCGCAGGATACCAGGTTCCCAACAGTTGGGAGCAACTCGAAGATCTATCCGCTCAAATTATCGCTGATGGAGGTGTTCCTTGGTGTTTAGGGATCGAAAGCGGAGATGCAACCGGATGGGTAGGTACCGATTGGATCGAAGATATTGTCTTGCGAACCGCAGGCCCAGAGGTTTATGATCAATGGGTAACAAATCAAATCCCCTTCAATTCTCCTCCCATTCGAGAAGCCTTTGAAAAGTTTGGCCAAATTGCCCTTAATCCTAAATATGTTGTCGGGGGAACAGTTGGAGTGATTAGTATTCCTTTTGGTCTTTCTCCCAATGGTTTATTTACCGATCCACCTGAATGTTACCTGCACCGTCAAGCGAGTTTTATCAGCAATTTCTTTCCTCAAGGTGTCGTACTCGGTGAAAATGTTAATGTTTTTCCCTTACCTCCTATCAATGAAGAATTTGGCTTACCCATCTTAGTTGGAGGTGATGTCGTCGCTCTGTTTAATGATACGCCTGCCGCTCGTAAGTTAATGCAGTATTTAGCAACGATTCAACCCCATGAAATTTCAGCCCAAATGGGAGGATATATTTCGCCTCACAAAGGAGTCAGTTTAGATCTTTATCCCGATCCCGTCACTCGCAAACAAGCCGAGATTTTATTAAATGCTGATTTAATTCGCTTTGATGGCTCTGATCTAATGCCTGCTCATGTAGGAACGGGTACATTCTGGGTCGGAATTGTTAATTTTGTGGACGGGAAAGATCTTGATACTATTTTGCTGGATATTAATCAAAGCTGGCCTCAAGACTAAATTTTTAATTGAGTTTTTACTTTGAACGGAAAGCGTGAGAATATCACGCTCAAATCCATTATTTTTTTTTCACCAAAACGGAGCAATATTAACAATAATATGACTTAAAAAATGGGGAAGATCGGGTTTTGACTCCCAATTTATTAAAAATTGTTACACAATAGAGGAAAGTCCCATATCTTAATCACACCCACAGCTTGGTCTGACCTTCCGTTAAGCATTTCGAGGAATTGATATTTTGAACGTTTTTTTCACCCTAGACCCCAAGCGACGCCACAGCCTGTTACTCCTATTTATCGCAGGCTTATGTTTTTGGTCCAGCACAACCAGTTTACTCCCCACCTTACCCCTCTATATTCAACACCTTGGGGGAACAAATCGACAAGTGGGTTTAGTCATGGGTGCTTTTGCCATCGGACTCCTCCCCTCCCGGTTTGGACTTGGCCCCCTAGCAGATACGAAAGGTCGCAAACTCGTTTTACTGATTGGGACAACCGTTGTCATGTTAGCCCCTCTGGGTTACTTGTTTGTCACCTCAATTCCCTCAATGGCTGTCATTCGGGCTTTTCACGGTATTAGTATCGCCGCTTTTACCATTGGGTATAGTGCCTTAGTTGCCGATATTGCTCCCCTTGACCGCCGAGGTGAGGTCATTGGTTATATGAGTTTAGTCACCCCCCTGGGGATGGCGATTGGCCCAGCTTTCGGTGGGTTTGTTCAAGCTTGGGCGGGGTACAACTTCCTATTTCTATCCAGTGCCACCTTTGGACTGCTTGCCGGACTGGGCATTTCTCAAGTTTGGGAACCAACTCGCCCCCAACCCGTTTCAAATTACGGGGCTTTGAAATCTTTAACACCTAAAATTCGCCTGCAAAAATTCCTCAGTTATTTTAAATTATTAGGGAGTCCAGCCCTACGAACTCCCGCCTTAGTCATGGGAAGCGTTGGTTTAATTTTTGGCAGTTTAGTAACTTTTTTACCGCTCTATATCGCCGAATCTAATTCAGAATTAAATGCCGGATTGTTTTATTCTACTACTGCGATCGCCAGTTTCAGTTCTCGTTTGTTTGTCGGTCGAGCCTCAGATCGATATGGCCGAGGTCTCTTTATTACCGTTGCTTTAATGCTCTATTTCTGTTCGATGCTGATCTTAGGAACAGCCAATAACAGCCCCGAAATTCTGATTGCTGCCGCTTTAGAAGGAACAGCTGCCGGAATTCTGATTCCGACGATTATCACCTTAATTACAGATCGTTGTTCCCCCCATGAACGGGGTCAATTTTTCTCTCTGTGTATTGGAGGATTTGACATCGGAATTGCACTGGCAGGACCTTTGTTTGGTTGGGTCGCCGAACAAGTGGGTTACTCGAATATGTATTTTTTGAGCGCTGGGTTAGCGCTAGTCGGCTTGATCACATTCACTACTCAGTCTAGCCGCAATATTTCTGACTCAATGAAATTTGCATTCGGGAAAGCTGAAGATATTTATATCTTCAAAAATTAATCGTGAAGTGGGGTTTTCCTAACCTCTTGTTTCGGACAACACCATAGGCTGTGATATCCGTGCATTGAGGTTCGGTTGTTCTCACTGACTTCTGCCTCTATCTCTTTTACACTAGCAAATAGATAAGAAGTTAAGAGAAAATCCTAGAGGAGAATATGATGAACCCCGCAGAAAACAATAGAAGTCACCCCTCCAATTCGACTCAAGGTTGGTTCAAGAATGAGTCTACAAATACCAACACTCTCTATGAGTATATTCAGTCTCTCGATCCCGAATTTATTAGTCAACTCTCGAAACCCAATCCCGAAGTTCGTCAATTGATGGAGTTTCATCTTAACGGTGTATTAGGTCATTTACCGACTCAACATTTTGATGTCTCTATTACCACCAGTCGCGAAAGTTTAGGACAATTGTTGGCGGCAGCAATGTTGAATGGTTATTTTCTCCATAGCGCTCAACAACGCATGAGTTTGGAACAATCTTTACCTGCGTCATTCTCTCATCAAGAAGCATCTTCAGAATCAGAATAGATTTCTCTCCAATTTTGTCTAAATCTTCTCTAGGGTGCAACCCTGCGCCCTATATTTTTTTAGGTTTGGATAGAAAAAATTTTACAGATGTTTATTCGGTTGATTATTGTATATACTTAATAAAGTCTTTAGGTTTAGCTGAATCGATCTCGATATTCTGTAGAGATTTGAATACATTTAAGCTTTACCCTCGGACGCTGCTGGCTACCTTCATGAATTATTCTGGCTAAATTGACCTGATTAAAAATTCGTTGAGGGGTATTAGACAACAGCGTTTTTGCTCGATTTGAGTATCAATTAAATGAAGATCAGACTCTTGAATTCTGAGACTTCTACAACTTTTGATAATTTTATTGATAGGTCTTGAACAATGAAAACAAAATTTTTGGCTTCTGTTGTTGGATTGAGCCTTTTAGGCAATCTCCTGATTTCTAAAAATACAGAGGCGACGACAACAGGAAGTTTAACCGTTAACTTAGAAGGTCTAAATAATCAAACGGGTCAAGTTTGTCTCAGTTTATTTTCTAGTGAACAAGGGTTCCCAGATAGTGAAGAGAAGGCTTTAGAAAGCGAATGTTTTCAACTTGAAAACAACTTAACAAAAATTACCTTTGAAAACTTGAGTCCGGGAAATTATGCTGTAGCTGTTTTTCACGATGTCAATAGTGATAGAATCCTGAATGTGAACAGCTTAGGTATTCCCACTGAAGGTTTTGGCTTTTCTCGCAACCCCACAATTCTCGCGGGTATTCCTAAGTTTAGAGATACTGCTGTTGCAGTCACCTCACCGCAAAAAAATATTCAGATTAAGTTACAATACTTCTGGAATTTCAAGTAAAACCAAAAAGCTAGGGTATTTAGTCCCTAGCAATGTTGGTGATCTTAGACGGGCTAGGAGGGATTCGAACCCCCGACACCGTGGTCCGTAGCCACGTGCTCTAGTCCACTGAGCTACAAGCCCTCGCTCGGTAAAAGTCTTAGGTTCAACTGAACCTTAACTCTTTGCCTGAGTTCCTATAATAACACATTTTTCCCAAATGACAAACAATTTTCCCAAAAAGCCACAACGCCTCACCCACCTTGATCACACAGGAGAAGTGAATATGGTGGATGTATCAGCAAAAGTTGCCACCCGTCGAGAAGCAGTAGCAGGAGGTCAAGTGCGGATGTCTCCTTCAACCTTTGAAACCCTAGTGGCGGGTAACGCACCCAAAGGAGATGTGATCACCACCGCCAAACTCGCCGGAATTATGGCAGCCAAACAAACAGCCCAGCTTATTCCCTTGTGTCATCCCTTACCCTTAAATAAAATAGACGTTCAACTGATCCCTGATCCTGAACTTCCGGGATATCAAATTCGCGCTCAAGTCGTCACCCTAGCCGAAACCGGAGTTGAAATGGAAGCACTAACAGCAGTTTCCGTCGCGGCGTTAACACTCTATGACATGGCAAAAGCTCTAGAAAAATCAATTCAAATTGAATCCATTCGCCTGCTTAGTAAAACAGGCGGCAAGTCTGGAGATTATTACAGTTCCTAGAGAAAAAAATCAAAAGAGTTCTCCGCGAACATTTGCCGACCTTCTTTGTAAATCAATACATTAAGGAAATGCCGGGGCAGAACATTTCTCCACTAGAATAGGAACAGAACTGTTAGGGAGAAAAGGAAATGCCACCGCGTTGGCCTCGACAACCAGACCGTAAAGATCCCGCCTATCGACGTTTAGATGACCGGATGAATTTTGCGGTTCATATTGCTATTTTAGCAGCCTGTAATTCCGGTTTATGGTTTTTTCAGAAAATACAAGCTGCAACTTGGCCTTGGGCAGTTTGGGTAACAGGGATTTGGGTGTTAGTTGTAGGGGTTCATGGTATTTATATCTTTGCGATCGCTGATTATTCTCCAACCCGACCCGATCAACCCAGTTAGAGATCGATTGTTTAGAATAAAGGATAGACAACGAGTTGAGCGAAAGTTGACAATCTTGTTGTATGGGTAAAAATAAAAATTCGAGTTATGCCTACGACAAAAGACATCGAACAATTAGCCTCTGTAATTGGTGAGAACACTTATATTGATGTAGCTAAATGGCATCTTTATTTGTCAGACGCTCGTCTGCATACTCAAGTTGCCGAACAGCTTTACCCGATCTTAGAAGAGGGGAATATAGAAGCGGATAAAATTGATCAGGTTTTGCAACGTATTTCTGTCCCCCTGGGCAGTGGAAAGATGACAGTTTCATTGGCTAATTTAATTCCAACGACAGTGCAAAGTAATCTACTTACACTCTTAGAAGAATATCAACGTCAGATGTAAACTCTGAGTAGACCCCCCAACACAATTAGGATTAACAGTAAAAAACATGGCAAACTACAAACAAGCTAGACAGTATCTCAGAAAACAAAGCTTACGATTTGTAAGTCTAATGGCACTTGCGGGTATCGTGAGCATGATTTCACCCACCATAGCTCAATATCGTCCTGATCGTCCCACCTTTTTCAGTGATGGCGATCGCCAACTGCTTCAAGAAATTAACCGTTTAGATCATCCCTCAAAGCAAGCAGAACCCGTTCTGAGCTTTGAACAAGCCCAAAATCCCCCTCAAGAAGTTACTCAACTTCCAGGAAATGTGATCGTAGCAATGCCGGGTGTTTCGCGAGGAGAAAGACGAGAAATTCTCGATACTTCTGGTGGCAAACTGGAATTTACAGTATTAGCCACTCGTGAAAGTAACTCTCAGTTTACCGTTGCCTATTCAGCCCCTTTAAGCTCAAATCGCTTAAGTGAACCTCAAGCTTTATTTAACCAAATTCGCGATAGTTATACCCAGGGTAGACCTGTACAATTAATCGGAGAGCAAAATATCTCCTTACAACGCTATCCGGGTCGAGAGATCAACCTATCTAGCCCTCGTGAAAATCATCAATTTAGACTCTACTTGGTACAACAACGAGTTTACATCTTAGGGGTGAGTAAAGCCAAAGATGGAGGAGTAGCGACTTCCAATATTAGTCAATTCTTTAACTCTTTTCGGTTGCGCTCTTAATCCTGTCAACACAAAGGAACTTCACTAAGTTAAGCTAGACTCGGTTAAAATCTAGATCGGTCGGAATCTGACACCCCATGAGAAGAAAACTGGCTCAAATTACACTGAGTTTAGCTTTATCGATTTTCTTTCCTTTGCCCAGTTTAGCGGCAACTGTTTTAGAAGACATCAAAACGACAGGGATTTTAAAAGTAGGAGTCCTTGACGCTCCCCGCCATGAATGACGGGGATTCTTGGTTCAGCGAGTCCATTTAATACAGATAAGTCGCCCTATTTATACCAGAGATGGATCTCTGGCCCTCGCATTTTACTCCATTTCAGAAGCCTGTTTCGGTATGCCCTACCGTATAGTTCAAAACCTAAAATCTTGGTTTCTCTGTACTTGTTGCTTGTACGCGCCGCGTTGCCGTCGGCTAGTTTTTACCCGTGCAAGCTTTCCTGCATGGAACTTCATAACTTCAGTTTTAAAGGTGCGCTGCCTTTCGGCGACTGAGTTTTTAGTGGGGTTGCTTACCCTTTCGACTCTAAGAAGTTTAACATAAAGCCGTCAATCACGGACGGGGCTTTAGACCCAATTTTTCGGTAAAGACTTCCTCCTGAATTGAAGGAGGGGAAGATGTAGAGGAAATTTAGGGAATAAATTAGATAAATTCGCTAATCTTGAATAGGGGAGCTAATCCTGTCTTCTGCCTTTGGTCAAGATTGTCAACTCAACCCGGCGTGACAACAACAACTGGCTTCCCCTCCCTCAGCCTAAAAACAAATAGCGGATTGGACATGATGACTCAGGAGTTCCATATCTCTGTCACCCCCATCGGGAACAATGAATATCTGGTGCGAACCGAAGAAGTTGCATCCGGTGTGCCTTTAGCAGAAGAACAGGTTAGCTGGCCAGTAGATATCTGGCTGGATCACACTCGTCAATTGATGCAAGATCCCCTACTTGGTGTTCTTCAAGGACAAAGCCTAACTCGATATCGTAGCCGAGGAGCGAGTACCGCCTCTAAATCTGCGTTATCCTCAGAATCGAGTCTAATCAGCTTGGTTGAACTAGGTCGCCAACTTTATAACGGCTTGTTTCAAGGAACCTTGCGAGAAAGTTGGACTTGCGCTCAAGCGATTGCTCAAAATCGACGAGAGTTTTTACATTTACGCTTAGGAGTCAAAGGAAAACGTCTAGCTAGTTTACCCTGGGAAGTTTTGTATGCAGGCGATCGCCCCCTGGGAACTGGTACTGATGTCGGATTTTCTCGCTACTATCCGGGGGGAAGTTCACATTTTCATGCTCCCATTCTGACCTCGAATCAACCCCTAAAAATTTTAGTGGCGATTTCTGCGCCCAACGATCAAGAAAGCCTACAACTCAAGCGAGAAGTTTTACACCTTCAAGAAGAACTGCAACAAGATACTCAACGCAGTTCAGATCGTAGCGGATCGCGTCCAGAAATTCAATTAAACCTTATAGAACAACCCGATGGTCAACAACTCACCCAAGCCCTAGAACAAGGTCAATATCAAGTCTTTCACTACGCCGGACATAGTAATTTGGGGCGCTCTGGGGGTGAATTATATCTGGTGAGTAGTCGGACGGGATTAACTGAAACCCTCAGTGGTGAAGATTTAGCGGGATTACTCGTGAATAATGGTGTCCAGATGGCGGTGTTAAACTCCTGTCGGGGGGCCTACGCTCATGGGTCAAATTCTGATGAAGAAACGGCTCAACTGAACCTCGCGGAAAGTTTAGTCAGACGAGGAATTCCCGGTGTATTGGCGATGGCGGAACGAATTCCCGATGAAGTCGCACTAACATTAACTCGTTTACTCTATCGAAATCTAAATCAAGGTCATCCCGTTGATATTAGTTTGAGTCGGGCGCGACAAGGATTAGTTTCGGCTTATGGATCACACCAACTATATTGGGGTTTACCCATTCTTTATTTGCATCGCAAGTTTGACGGGTATTTAACAGCAAATTCTTCGGACAATCAAACGGATTTGTTTGCTCCGATTTCAGGCCAGAATTGGGGAGAGTCTGGTGTTCCTCCAGTGGAAGAAGAAACAGAAAACACTGAACAAGAGTATCTTGAAGAAGAACCAGAACCCTTTCTAGATGAAATTGAATATTCTGATGATTTAGCAGAAGATGGCGAAGATCTTGAATTTATTGGTGATGCTTTACGTCAGTTAAAAAGTTCTCAACTGTCTTATGAAATAAGCACAATTCCTTTTTTAGAGAAACAAGAACCGAGTGCTTTCGTGACAACCTCTTCGTCTGTTTCGGCTGAGATTTTGAATCCTCAAGCGGTGAAACCCCTTCATTTTGCCTCTCGCTCACTGCTGGATTTGAATCGGATCAAGTCTTGGTTGCCTTTAATTTTTCTTTTTATTCCAATGAGTTTAGGGATAGGATTATTTTATCATAGTATTCTTCAATCTGATCAATCTCAGCCGGAACTGTCTCTATCTAAACCCACCAAAAATAATCTAACACAAACAGACTCTCCTCAAGAACAACCCCTTGATTTGAAGACGGCTAAAACAGATTATGTATTAGGAATTGCCGTTGAACAGTTGGATAAAGGAAATCTTTTAGCAGCTGTACAAGCAATTACAGAATTACTCAATCGCGGTGCAATTACAGAAGCTAAATCCGCTTTAGGTGCCGTTCCACTTCAAGAGAGTGATCAGCCTGAAATTAACTTTCTTTGGGGGCGGTTCATGTGGCAAGCGATTAATCAAGGCAGTGCAGATTATATGATGGATGATGTGCGACGTTATTGGGAAAGGGCAGTGCAGCAACGTCCTGATGCTTTAGAATATCGCAATGCGTTAGGGTTTGCTTATTATTCAGAAGGAAAGCTGGATCAAGCGTATCAAACTTGGTTAAAAGTTGTGAATTTAGAAGAACCCGTATTTAATGAACAAGCGGTTCAACAACAACTGTCTCAACTTAAACCTGAAAATAGACCCCAAGTTTTAACCGCTTATGCAGGATTAGGCTTAGTTTTAATGAAATCGACATTCACCGATTTACCACCCGAAGAAAAATCTGTTCGCATCAGTAAAGCGATGAAATTTTGTGGTAAAGTTATGAGTGAGGCTCCTGAAGAATTTAAACCTCATTTGTTAAGTCAACACTGGTTATGGACTAATGCAATTATTCGAGATTGGCGCTTATTAATGCGTCAACAAAGTTAATCCTGAATTCAAATTTCCGTCTTTACGTTGAATTGTCGGGGTTGATGGGGTGAAGGAGTGCCGGGGGTGAATCCCTGAAGTGCGGTTCCGATGAAAAATAGCTTTTTATTAATCAAATTTTCGGGCAAGGAAACGCCCCTGCCACGAGTAAACGGGTTAAAGTTTGAGATCCTCAGCTAAACGACCACATCTAAGAATCTACTGATGTTTTTACTAGAGTAGGCAACGGTGAAGACTCAATGCTTTGATCCTGGGAACGCGCCAGCAACTGGCTTTCAGCAGGTAGTCTCAGCTTTGATGCTAACTTCAAGAACTCCAGCATTTTAATGAAGCTAAAGGTGGGATCTTGAAGATAAACAACCTGTCCAGAACGAATCGTAATGCCATGCCGACTTGATGACTGAAACGCATGATGGAGATTATGCCAACCTTCTCCCAGTGTTAGGAATGCAACAAACCCATTATTTCGACTTAAATCGTTTGTAATAAACGGTTGTTCACCGAAAATATGGGCAAGGGAATTAACCGTTTGTACGCCATGAAACAATAGAGTTGTACTGAGGAAAAATGCACCCAAGTATTCCAAACCACCAAGAAAATAGGAAATCGCCCCCAATGCTATGACCGGGATAAAGTGCAAACGATCAAGTAATTTTAAAAACCGATCATTCTCAACATCAACGGGTAGCTTGGCTGGAAAAAACTTGGAAGATAATAGCCAACCCCCTTGAGACCACAAAAATCCTCGAATCCCCTGCATGGGTGTATAGGGGGAATGGGGATCGAGATCTTGCTCGACATATTGATGATGAGTCATGTGGTGTGCTTTCCACCAACTTGGCCCCATTTGTCCTGCTGATGCTGCGATAATACTTCCCACCCAAAGAACTCCAATAGGAGCCTGATAGCTTTTGTGGGTGAGTAGTCGGTGGTAGATGCCTGTCGTGGCCAACATACGGATTAGATAGAGCAATATCACCCATAAAAAAGCCCCCCACGATAAGCCAGTGATCAGAAGGAGTAACGATCCGATGTGGCTGAAGATAATCAACGTTGGACCGAGGAGATAAAAAACTATTGTCAGTGGAGAATATTGTCTCATTTATTGTGATACTGTCCGGCAAAGAGAGTTGAAGAAGGTGTTTCGATCCTCCTAACAGTAACACAGTTTGGTAACAAGCAATTCATCTAAAGTAATAAATAGTCAATCACTCCGTCAGGGAATTAATTCCTCGTCTAATAGATCAAGTTAGTTCAAACTGACTAAAGGTAGAGGTAAGAGTGAGTAGGCGCTCGCTGATGATTTAGGTTAATTGCCTTGATTTTATGTTTTTTGGGATTATTTATTCAATCGCTCGCTGAAAATTACAGCCTATCATAGTTTGAGATATAGCCTCCGTAAATTTACTGAAAATCATCTATGTTTTAGCAATTATACCATTTTGAAAGTTCGGTAATTCTCACATTGATATCTAAGTTTTAATCGCTTAATATTGAAGATAGAGCCTTCAAATAAAAATACGGTTAAAAATACGGAGAATTTCAAAAGCAAGTTGAAAAAAAGACTCAAGAGGTTGAGAACTTAGAGTTAAGAATGGCAATTGTTGCACCGATGAAAGCGGGTAAATCTACAATTATTAACGCAATTATCGGTGGCGATACAAATAGCATTGTTAACACGGGAAATATTCAGCAGTTCCGTTGCAATTTACGAACAAGTAACGGGCGACACTAAAAGATTTCGTCCCCTTGTGGTAAATAAAATTCTAGCCCACAGTCAACCCCCTTCTAAACAATTTTTTGGACTCGCAAATTTACTCAATCAAACCTGTAAAGAAATATCCGCAGATGATCAAGAACTAACTGCGGCGTTATTAGAAGTGCGATCGCTTCAGTTTTCGCGGCTACAAACCACACCATTATTATTTACTCTCGGCACCACTTTAGAACTCGCAATTTTACCGCCAGACGCCCAACCGAAACAAATTGGAAAATGTGCGATCGCTCTTTGTCGCCAACAAATAGATCGGATTTCTCAAACCACCGATGCGCGAGAATTTGTTATCGCTATTGTTGAAGAAATTGCTAATGATTGTGTTAATTTAATTCGGTGAGTCAGTTCGTTGTAGGGATGGACACCCAATTCTACTGCGCTAAAGCGCTACTACAAACTTTATAAACTTCAATAAAATGATTGAAAATTTTCTCGATTCTCAATGGGGATTAGTATTAACCGGAGGCGGTGCAAAAGGCGCTTATCAAGCGGGCGCTCTGCGTTATTTAGCCGAATTGAACTTTCAACCCAAAATTATCGCTGGAACCAGTGTAGGCGCTCTTAACGGGGCGGTTTTAGCCTCTTATCGCCCGTTTTCTAATGCCGTTCAACAGCTAAATGAACTCTGGACAAATCTCGGAGAAGTTGAAATTCTAAAACCCAATACTGAACAAATTTATCATCTTCTTAGTTACGCCGCCCAAACTTTTATCCCCACTTTTCGAGAGTGGATGTTACATTTTTTAGTTGAAAGCGGAATCTTGAAAGATAGAACTGCATTTTATGATCCAACTCCGATAGAATATCTGGTAAGAGAAACGATTAATCCCGTTGAGTTGCGGCGAGGAATTGAACTCTGGGTGACGGTTTTTCCTTCGTTAAAAATACCCGGTTTGGGTTATGATTGGTTAATTGATTTTATTCGCGCTAAAACGGGAACGGGTGCAGAATGGTTATGTATTCAAGATTGCCCGGATCACGAAACTGTTTAGAATTTATTGTTAGCAAGTGTCGCTATTCCCCTGGCTTTTCCCTGTCGAAGTGTTAATGGGAGAAACTACGTTGATGGCGGTTTGGTTGATAACGTTCCGTTGGGTGCATTAGCGGCTAGAGGTTGTACTCATGTGATTGTGATACACTTAGGAAGTGGTCGGGTTTGGAACCGCCATGATTTTCCCCATCAAACAATTATTGAAATTCGTCCGCAAAAACTACTCAATTCCGATTTAAAAAGTTTGCTGAACTTTGATGCTGACAGAATTCAAGAGTTGAAACAACAGGGTTATGAAGATGCAAAATCTCAGCTTAAACCCATTTTAAACGGATTTCAGAGTCTTTATCGGTTGTCTCAAACTCAAGATCATTTAATCGGTTCAACACTTGAGTTATTAAAGGATGAACCGTTAATCTAGAGGATAAATATAACGACTAAAAATCATCAAAATTCCTCAGAGTTTCTGTATCGAAACCTGCCATAGATTGAGCGGTTTTAAACTCAGATTCAGCTATCGGTTGAACAAACGCTGTGTTAGACCGAACAAAACAATTTGCAGGCGTTCCATCGCCTTTGTTTCTAATAAAAATCCAAGGGTTTAAGTTTTGATCAAGCGTAAATACAAACCCCGCATAAGTCTGTTGGGCTTGGAAAACTTCATCTTTGTCTAATGTTGTGACAACAGGCCATGTTCCAATTTGAGGATAGCCTGCAACATCTGGACTCCATACTTCTTGAATCGATAATTCACCCATGCGACAGTTTAAACCATTTGGATCAGGATCAACAACTTGCCAATATAAATGATTAGAAGTTCCGCTATAATTTCCGGTTGAATTGGGTTGTGGGAGAGAATTTTCAGCTAATACAGGTGAAGTTACCCAAAACAAAATTAGCCCAAAAATTACTAAAATTAAACGGGTAATCGGTGATAAAATTTTAAACATCATTAACCTCATGTAATTCTAACGTTAAACAGGTTGACTTTTGTTTTTGATATTGTACCGTAGAAATAGAAGTCAATTACTCAAATTTAACCCGATCCATCCTTAAACTATCACAAGCAGTCAACGATGAGTGATCAATTTCCAGAAAATTTTATTTGGGGCGCGGCGACAGCATCTTACCAAATTGAAGGCGCAACGACAACAGATGGACGTCTACCCAGTGTTTGGGATACCTTCAGCGCCACACCAGGGCGAGTCTTAAACGGCGATACTGGAGACATCGCCTGCGATCATTATCATCGGTATGAAAGCGATATTCAATTAATGGCTAAACTGGGAATTAAACATTATCGTTTGAGTCTGGCTTGGCCCCGAATTATTCCCACAGGACGAGGACAAGTTAATGAAGCAGGAATAGACTTTTATAAACGTTTAGTAGACTGTTTACACCAACATGAAATTACCCCTCATGCGACTTTATTTCATTGGGATAGTCCTCAAGCTTTAGAAGATTTATATGGATCTTGGCAGAGTCGAGAAATAGCCCAAGATTTTGCCGACTATGTTAGTGCTGTTGTGAGTCGTTTAGGCGATCGCATTACCCACTGGATTACTATTAATGAAATCCCTTGTTTTACCCATCTCAGTTATGCTATAAATAGCGATCCCCCTCACGCGCCAGGAACCCGTGTTAACCGCATCAAAGACATTTGGCAAACCTCTCATCATGCCTTACTCGCACATGGTTTAGGGGTGCAAGCGATTCGCGCTGCATCTCCGGTTAGCTGTTCCGTTGCATTCGTGGATAATTGGGCTGTGACTGTTCCTATTATTGAAAGTCCTGAACATATTTTAGCTGCAAAAAAAGCCTTTCCCCTTTGTGGTCAAAATGGCGGAATTCTCTATCCGGCTTTAACCGGAAATTATAGTCCGATTTTGCTAGAACTTTTAGGCGAAAATGCACCGGATATTCAAGCGGGAGATTTAAAAATCATTCATCAACCCTTAGATCGATTAGGATTTAATGTGTATTCAGCAACCTATGTAAGGGCGGCAAATAACCAACTCGGTTTTGAATTTTTAGGTTTACCCAAAGGATATCCGCGAATGAATATGCCCTGGTTAAATATTGTACCGGAGTCAATATATTGGGGAATTCGCCATATTAGCGAAACAGTAAACCTACCCAATTTACCGATATTTATTACCGAAAATGGATGCGCCGCCCAAGATGAATTAAACTCCAGAGGAGAAGTCATAGATAGCGATCGCATTTTCTATTTACGTCAACATTTTCGTTCAGCGTATCGAGCGGTTTCAGAAGGCTATCCTTTAAAAGGTTATTTTGTTTGGAGTTTGATGGATAATTTTGAATGGGCGTGGGGCTATGATCGCCGATTTGGTTTAGTCTATATTGATTATCCTACCCAACGCCGCATTCCGAAAATGAGTTTTAATTGGTATGCTGAATGTATTCGTCAAAATCGAGTGGTTTAACGGTTTCCAAGCGCAACCCTTCTCAATTGATAAAAACTAGAGATTCTGTCACCTTCACCGCTTCCTCTGGACTAATATTATTGCAGTTTCGTACATATTGGGATGAACCCGATCCGGCAAGGCGAACAAATAACAAATTGGGATTATTTTCCACATCTCCAAGCCAGTCTGAAAAAATCGTTGGTGAGTTGTCTCCGGTTGTCATTCCGCCATCAATTCGACCATAATAAAGCCGACTTTTTCCAAAAGCCGGAGAATTAATCGGAAGTTGAAATTCTAAAACCGGGCCACCCACTCCACCGCCTGTTGCTTCAATGGCAAAACAGGAATTATTTTCTCCGCGATAAACGATCCCATAACTCGGCCCAAACCGACAAGAAGACCCCTGATCACCACAGCTTTCAATTTGAACATCAGTCACTTTAAAGCCTGGGGGAACATAAGCAGGAACAGCAACTTTTCGGTCTAGGGACTTTAAACGTTGAATTTGATTTTCGGTGAGTCCCGCCAAAAAAGATTGAGACTGAACAGGTTGGGAACAAGCAGGTGTTAATAAACTGACAGTGGTTGCTAGTATTAAGAGTTTTAAGAAGTTTGGAAAATTTTTCAACATAATCAAATCCTTTTTCAATAGCGCAATTGATCAATACAGTTGAGATAGTTGGGAATAGGTTCGTCTGTGATCCGACAAGCTTCTCGATCAACATTAATTAGATCCAAACCCCAAAAGATTTTTCCGCAAAAAATGGATTGTCCTTTATCAGGTTTCCAGTCCGAACTGATTAATTTGCGATCGCCATCCACAACCGCCCCATCAAATAGATGTCCGATACAGAAATAAACATCCTGCAAAACCAACGGAACAGAAGGACGATGTAACTGTCCCCGTGAGTTAGGGCTTCTGGCTTTATATTTGCTGCGAGGAAACAACCCATACAGATTTTTGAGAGACGCAGAAATTAATGGTTCTCCTTTAAGATGAGTCCGTTTGAGAGTGCCAATACTGATCCGACAGTCTACCTCTTGAAGCAGAGCCGGGGCGTACATAAACGGGAAACGAACAGGTTGGGGGGAGAGGTTTGGATATTCTAGCAAAGGAAGTTGATCTGCATCAAGAAGTTGAATTCCATCTATAAACAGATCAGACAAACCATTGCGATCAATAATCTCATGCAACGAAACCGAAGAACAAACACCCTCAACAACTAATATTTCTGCTGTGGGGTTTGACTCTCTGAGTGCGTTTAACACTTGACCTAAAACCCTTCGACTCACCGTAACAGGTGGCCCAACAGGATAGCCTAAATTGGGTTTCACTAAAATACGTTTAGCATTTTTAACCGGATCGGGCGGTTGATAACGAAAAGTTTCAGTTTTTGCGACTTCAACAGAACTATGTCTCATGGAGGATTGCTGGATAATTAAGATTTTATTAAGTTTACATGAAACCCATTTAAATGAGTGTTATTCAGTGATAATACGGAACTTACAAGAGTTAAGTATTATAAATAAACTTCAAAAACCTAATTCAATAAATCTATTACTTAAGTGTGATAGAGATCACCAAAGGAAACGAGTAGAATCACAAGTATAGGATGCTATCAGTCACGGTCGTCCATGTAGACATCAATAATACTTAAGATCATAAAATTCAGACTTCGGTTATGTACTTATTCTCGAAAAGAGATTTAAAGGGAAATCAAAATGCTATCTACCAAACAAGCTCAACTCATTCAGTTTTTACGCTTTGAACTCGCGATCCCCGCCGCTTCTATCTCAATGGCCCTGCGGCATCCTGAACAAGAATGTGGTCAACTGCCGATGATTTTATGGCAATATGGCTTAATCAGTTTAGATCAGTTAGATCGCGTTTTTGACTGGCTCGCACGATTTGGCAGTTCTGTAGAAACCAAGCCGAAATTAAATCAAGCCGATCCCGATGCCAGAAGACTGAGTGAAGCCGTGAATCTGTCATCAGTTTCTTTTGGGGTATAACTTTCATCCTGATCGGGTTAACAGGAGTGCTAAATTCCATCAGGGTAGAGTTACAAACTAGCCAAAACATCCAAATAATACTGATAACATCAAAAACTTATAAATCTTTAATCAATCATTAAAATTCAGTGATCTTTTTTAGCCCTAAATCGAGAAAAAAATTGCTCAAGTTCATTAAACTTGTCTAAATTCCTCTACAACCTCTAAAATAGAATCAATTAATACCAGTCATAAACCCCCTTGTGATTTGGCCCAAATCCCCGTCTAATCAGGTTGCTAACCCATCAAAAGGGAGGAATATTCAGGTTAAACTAAAAGACGCGGGCTAAACGCATCACCGATGCTATGAATTTTGAAGAGGCTCTCAAGATCACCGATACAGTTGTTTTTGACAAGACGGGTAAACACCTGAGCGATGCTCAACGGGCTGTCGTTCAGGGAACTTGGTATCGTCAAAAATATCACGAAATTGCTCTAGCCTACCGTTGCACTCCAGAATATCTTAAACAAGATGTTGGCCCAAAACTCTGGCGTCTACTGTCCGATGAACTGGGAGAAAAAGTGAGCAAAACCAATTTTCGGACTGTTCTTGAACGACTTCATACCCGGCAACTCCTATCTCATCCCGTTGAACCGCCTCTGCCTCCCGTCTTGGTTTCTCCCCCGCCTTCGCCCATTGCGCCTCAAAAGTCATCCCAACACATTGACTGGGGAGAAGCCACCGATGTTTCGCTGTTTTGCGGACGTTCTCAAGAGCTATACCAACTGGAACAATGGATAGTCACTCAAGGATGTCGGGTGGTGGCGTTGTTGGGAATGGGGGGGATTGGGAAAACCTCTTTATCCGTTCAACTGGCTCACAAAATTCAGTCCGCGTTTGAATATGTAATTTGGCGAAGCCTGAGAAATGCTCCCCCCTTATCTGAAATTGTCGGGGAAATTATTCAGTTTTTATCCAATGAACAACAGGTGAATTTATCCTCGGATATTTATCGCCAAATTTCTCAACTGATTGAATTAATGCGTGAGTCTCGGTGTTTAGTGATTTTTGATAATGCTGAATCGATTTTACAGGAAGGTGATCGGGTTGGCCGCTATTGTGAAGGCTATGAACAGTATGGGGAATTAATTCAACGTTTAGGAGAAAGTCGTCATCAAAGCTGTTTATTACTCACCAGTCGAGAAAAACCACGAGAAATTGCCGCTTTAGAAGGAAAAAGTTTGGATGTTCGCTCTTTACAATTAACTGGATTAGAAACCGCAGATTGTCAAACGTTAATCCAAGCTAAAGGAATTTTAGCATCCCCTGAACAATGGAATCAACTGATTCAACGCTACGCTGGAAATCCCCTCGCCATTAAAATTGTGACCACGACCATTGATGATGTGTTTGGGGGACAAGTTGCTGAATTTTTAGACCAAATAAAACAGGGAACGGCGATCTTTGGTGATATTCGAGATTTACTCGAACAACAACTCGGACGGTTATCTGAGTTAGAACTTGAAATTATGTATTGGTTGGCGATTAATCGAGAACCTGTTTCTTTAGTAGAATTAAGAAAAGATATCCTTTCTGTTGTTTCTCCCACCGAAGCGATTGAATCTTTAGAGTCTCTCAGACGACGATCTTTAATTGAAAAGAGTTCTCACGGATTTACCCAGCAACCTGTGGTGATGGAATATATGATTGAACAGTTTATTGAAAATATTTTTCTCGAAATTCAAGCCGAAAATATTATCCTGCTGAATCGATATGCGTTGATCAAATCCCAGTCAAAAGATTATATTCGAGAAAGTCAAACTCGTGTAATTCTCAATCCCCTTATTCAAAGGATTTCTGAACGCTATCGTTTAAGAAAAGAACTTCAAGATAAATTTCATCGGTTATTAGATAAACTCAAACATCAGGTTCCGGAAAAATCTGGATATGCTGGGGGAAATTTCATCAATCTCTGTCATCAATTAGAATTAGATTTAGCCGATTATGACTTCTCTCATCTCGCCGTTTGGCAAGCTTATCTTCAAGATGCAAATCTACAAAACGTTAATTTTTATGGGGCTGATTTATCTCGTTCTGTGTTTGCCGAAACATTAGGAAATACCCTGACTGTTTCTCTCGGGCCAGAGAATAAATTAGCCACCGGAGATGCAGACGGAAAAATATTATTATGGAATGCAGAAGACGGTCAAAAATTACTCATTTTTCAGGGAAAAACAGGTAGTGTTAAATCTATTGCCTTTAGTCCAGATGGTCACTTAATCGCCAGTGGAAGCGAGGATCAAAGTGTCAGAATTTGGCAAGTTAATACGGGGGAATGTTTAGATCGCTGGAGGGGACATCAAGAAACGATTAAATGTGTCACCTTTAGTCAAGATGGTCAACTTATTGCCAGTGGAAGTGATGATCAAACCGTGCGAATTTGGGATGTTCGTTCCGGAGAATGTTTGCAGGTTTTAAACGGACACACAGAAGGCATTCGGATGGTTATTTTTAGCCCGGATAGTCGAATTTTAGCCAGTAGTAGTGATGATCAAACCGTTAAATTATGGTCTACAGAAACAGGGGAATGTCTACGAACTTTTACCGGAAATTCAACCTGGAATTGGACGGTTGCTTTTTTCATCGAAACGGCTGAACATTTACCCGAGTCATCCCCTGAACCCTCCCCGAAAATTCGCTGGATCGCCAGTAGTTGTGATGAAAATATGGTGCGGTTGTGGGATATTGAGTCCGGTCAATGTTTCCAAACCTTAGAAGGTCATTTAGATTCAGTTTGGGTGGTGGCTTTTAGTCCCGATGGTCAACTTTTGGCCAGTAGTAGCGATGATCAAACCGTTAAACTGTGGCAGATTCAAACGGGGACTTGTATTAAAACATTAACAGGGTTTGAAAGTCAAATTTGTTCGATAGGCTTTAGTCCGGATCATCAAATTCTTGCCACCGGAAGTCAAGAACAAATGGTGCAATTATGGGATGTTTCCACAGGCCAACGCCTGCGAACTTTGCGAGGTCATAAACATCAAGTTTGGTCTTTTATGTTGAGTCCCGATACCCAAACTTTAGTGACCGGAAGTGATGACTATCGAGTTCGACTTTGGGATATTAATGCAGGTCGATGTATTAAACGCTTTTCTGGACATTCAGACTGGGTGTGGTCAGTGGTCTTTAGTCCGGATGGTCGGTTGCTGGCCAGTGGAAGTTATGACAGTACCGTGAAGCTGTGGGAGGTTTCAACCGGAGAATGTTTGAAAACCTTACATGGTCACAGCGATCGCGTTGAAGCGGTGGTTTTTAGCGCGGATGGGGGAATGTTAGCCAGTGCGAGTGATGATCAAACGGTGCGGGTCTGGGATGTGCAAACGGGAGAATGTCTACATATTCTGACGGGACATAACCGATGGGTGGGAGTGGTGGCTTTTAGTCCCGATGGTCAGATTTTAGCCAGTGGCAGCAATGACCAGACGATCAAATTGTGGGAGATGAATACAGGAAATTGTCTTCACACTTTAGAAGGACACCTGCACAGGGTTCATCTGTTGACTTTTAGTCCTAATGGTCAAATTTTAGCCAGTGGAAGCTATGACAGTACCGTTAAACTCTGGGATGTGAGGACGGGTGCGGGTCAACACAGTCGTGAGTTTATGAACGTGGAACGTCTTCAAGCTTTGATGTTTCGTGATCAGGGTCAACTTTGGATGAGTGGTAGTGATCAAGGTCAAGTGGGATTGTGGGATGTTAAAACCGGAGAATGTGTTATAATGTTTACCGACTGCGGTAGTCCAGTTTGGTCGGTTCATCTCAATCGGCAAGGTCAGGTTTTTGCCAGCGGTACCTATGACCAAATGATTCGGATTTGGAACCTAGAAACGGGTGAATGTTTGCAAGTTCTCAAAACAGACAAGCCCTATCACGGGATGAATATTACCGGAGTAACAGGCATCACGACCGCTCAAAAAGCAACTTTAAAAGCATTAGGCGCGATTCATCTCAATAGCCAAAATTAACTTTCAAGGCAGCCCTTCTCCTCTAGATTCATCTGCCTTTACCGAATCTTTACAATGGATCGAGTGTGTTTAATAGAAACTTTACAGAGAAAAATCAAATCTTCTATTACACTATAGACGTATAGAGATTATACGCCACGCATTCCGTGTAGCACTTGGATTGAGTCTGAACAAAACCTGCATCTCCTTTTTAGTACCCCCCAGAACATTTTTTAGTGTTACTGGAGTGAGGAATAAAAATGATTTCAGCAAATGCCAGTCATACAAGTTATTGAGGGTGCATCTTTAAACAAAAGCGGTGAGTCACCCTTGCCACGAGAGAAGACCAATTAAATAAAATTTTAAAAATCTTCACTCTCAAATTTGGGGTCAGCGATCCAAACACTTGTTAAGTCAGTTAAAATTTCTTCCCAGGACTGTGAGAGGGCGAACTGTGATTAACTCTATCGGGTTCAACTCAATTCGATCTTCAGATGAGCAGAAACTTTATGCCCATCTACAATACTATTGCGAAATCGAGTCACCCCAGCAGTTAATTCAGCGTTTTCGCAGCCTGTTTTTAGGTGAAACGGAATATTCTGATTCAGAGATCTGGGGGATATTAACTCGGATTCTGGACAGCAATTGTTCTCATCAAGAATATTCTCACATCCTGAACCGTTGTTCCTATATTTTAATTAACCGTTGGTTAAAACGTCGTAAATGTCAATGGGCGATTTATGAGTTAGTTCAACTGTTTGAAGTGTTACCAACGGGAGTTCCCCCCTGCTGGACAGCCCAACGCTTGCGATCGCTGCTGAAGCGGTTTATTCAATCCGAACAGTATCACGCTTTACGTCGTCTAGCGAAAGCCTTTAAAGATTGTAAAAATAGCGAACCCGAAGAACCGAAGACGTTAGATACCCTGATTATTCGATATCCCTACTTATATGAACATTTTTTCCTGACCAACGACAGCACCGATGAACAGCGAAAAGAAATTCGCATGATGCGACATCGCAGCCAGTCTCGGTTAGAGCATGATTTATCTGAGTATGTGATTAATCGGACTCGCAACGCCGATCAGGGAGTGATTTTATTACCCACTCACAACCCCACTCTACTCTCCGATCAAAAATATTACTCGGCAGTTAATCATTTTACCAGTAAAATTGATGGTCAACATACTTATGCGGAGTTAGCGAAAGAGTTTGTTAAACACAGTCGTCAAACTCGCTCTTATCGGACGTTTAAAGAAGAACTTTATGAATATGTCAGCAGTTCGATTGATCCGAAATACGGTAAAAATAGTTTCAATAAACGTTTATATCAAGTTTTACAAGAAACGTTGAGTCACAACGATAGCCAAAAGGTCAATGATGCTTTGCTAGCGGGAACCTGTCGTAAACTCTTTAACTTTATGGTGATTGAAAATTCACAAAACCCCAGTCACTTTGTTTTTGTTGACTTGCTGAATAACTTAGGCGCGACCTCGGTGATTGGTGCGTTATTGAAATTGGTTTTAATTTGTCGCAAAGTGAAAAGAGATTTAGAAAAACGGTTCTCGGTTTTATTTGGTCACTATGCAAATTTTACCAAAGAGAAAGTGTTTTGGTTAGTTGAAGCCCTAGAAAATGCTAACATTGCGTTTAGTTTAAATTTTGGCTCTAAAAAAATCTCCGTTTAATCTGTATTTTCTAACTCCCAACTGATTATTTTATTTAATAATTGATTCGGTTGAATGGGTTTTGTAATCACGTCATCTGCTTGAGTGATTAACACACTTCCTTGAGGTTTAGATTCGGTTTCAGTGGTAATCGCTAAAATTTTGATCTGTTGTGTAGCTTTAGTATTTTTGAAGTAATGAATAATTTCATAACCATCTTGACCCGGTAGGTACAGATCAACAATAACTGCCGTCGGTTGTAACAGTTCAATTTGTCCGAGAGCAGTTAATCCTTCAACTAACCAAACCACCTGATAACCCGCAGCCGTCAAGATTTCACAGATGAGAGTTGCGGTTTCTTCATCATCTTCAATCAGAATAAATCGACCCAGGGGATTTTTAGTGTAGGGGGTTTGAAGTGAGGTTTTAAAAGCAGAAGCTTTCACTCGTTGCTGAGAATTTTGAGAGAGATTGGGTTGAGCGGGAAGATGAATTGTAAATGTCGAACCCACACCTTCTTTTGAAGTTAATCTAATCATTCCACCATGAAGTTCAACTAATTGTTTGGTTAAAGCTAAACCTAAACCCGTTCCACCATATTGACGACGATAGGAAGAATCCAGTTGTTGAAACTTTTCAAATAATAAAGGTTGGTGTTCTTCAGGAATTCCAATTCCCGTATCTCGGACTTGAAACACTGCTGTGTTCCCCTCAACCCAAAGTCGTAGGGTCACTTTTCCGCCTGCTGGAGTAAATTTAATCGCATTACTCAAGAGATTAGATACAATTTGTTTAACTCGCCGTTGATCCGCATAAAATTTATCTTTATCGGGTTGAATCTTAATCTCACTGTTGAGAATAATCTCCTGTTTTTGCGCTCTTTCTCGAAAAGAATGTACACTTTGTTGGGCGAGTTTACTCAGAGAAAATTCACTAATCTGTAAGACAGTTTTTCCCGCTTCAACTTGAGACAGTTCAAGAATATCGTTAATCAGTTCTAATAAATGTTCGCCGCTCTCGTGGATTTTTTTCAGATATTCTTGCTGTTTTTCTCGGGAAATTTGTTTGAGTTCTCTCTCATTAGAACACAGGCGTAATAACGTTGCAGAAATCCCAATAACACAGGTGAGGGGTGTTCGCAATTCATGGCTCATTGTGGATAAAAATTCGCTTTTCGCTCGATTGGCTGATTGAGCCGCAAGCAGAGCATCGTGGAGGGCTTGGGTGCGTTCTGTTACCCGTCGTTCTAAGGTTTGTTTTTGTTGTTGCAGTTGAGCGTAGAGTTGGGATTGATAAATGGCGATGGATAAATGTTCAGTAATTTGAGCCAGAAACTTGTTTTCATCCTCCGTCCAAGAACGGGGTTGAGAACATTGATGAGCAATTAATAATCCCCACAGCTTTTCCTGTACAATGATTGAAAAAACTAATTTTGATCGGACTTGAATTCGTTGTAAAAATTCGAGCAGATCAGGCGAAGATTGATAGGTATTTTCGACATCCTGAATCATCAAAAACCCATGATTTCTTGTAAATTTTTCTTGAGTATCTAGCTTTTCAAAAAAGCAGCTATCCGCTTCGCTTAAGTGCAGTACAGACAAAATTTGCTCAGATGAACGAGCTTCATAGGTTACACATCCTTTGCGACGATTTGGGTTAACGAAGGATAGATTTGAGGAGGTGATCCGTTGAGTCGCTTGAATGTTGGGCTTTTGATCTTCTGTTTGATCTTCTGGTTCTAAAAGACACTCCCCTGGAGGAATAGACCATTGAAAATCAAACTGATAGATCAGCAACCGATCAACTTGCAAAAATTGCTGCAACCGTTCAACTGCTGTTGACAAAATCACAGACAATTCCAGACTCTGGCGAATCTGACTGGTGACTTGATTTAAAAGTCTTTCTTGTTCAAGTTGTTGATACAGGGCTTTATCCACAGGTTTGTATCAAAATCAACAGCAAAGTTGGTATCAGGCAAGGGTTTCTGTCTGTTGCAGTTCTTTAGTTAAGATAGCACTAAATGGCTTCACGATTCTAATATTGAGATTAGATCGGTAGACTTAGCTATCAACAAAGGTTAACCCGAGAACTGGGACAGAAATACAGATGACTCCGGTTTTGTTTGATCTGAACATCACAAATTGTTAACTATTACTCTGAGTGGATAGATGTGTTGAGTTCTGGCATTTTTTTTCTGACTTGACAGAATAGGAATACCATGACCAATATATATGGTATCGAAAAATGCTTCTGCCCACAATCCCTCAAACGAGTTCAGTTGAATGAGCAGCTCATCTCGGATTACCCTTGATTCTACCCTTGAAGACCTTGTTTGCCATGCTTTTCAAATCAATTCTACCACGCCTGGACGAATTGTTGCTCAAGAATTTCATCAAAATTCAGAATTACCGGGTGTAATTGTGGTTGATGATCAGGAATTAGTTGGGATGATTTCTCGCGCTAATTTCCGGGAACAGATGAATAATCTCAATCGCAAAAATTTGTATTTGAATCAACCGATTCAATTGCTCTTAGATGTTATCCGAATTCCTCCCCTAATTTTATCAGAAAATAGCAGCATTTTAGCGTCTGCTAATCAAGCCTTGACTCGACCCAAACAATTCGTCTATGAACCGATAATTGTTCAGTTAAATTCTGGAGAATTTCGGCTTTTAGATATTCATCATTTACTTTTAGCTCAAAATCATCTCTTGAATTTTTCTTTTCGCCACATCGAACAACAACAATTAAAATTAAAAACCTGTGAGCAAAAATTAAAGGAAGAAAAAAGTAAAGTCAAAGAATATGCCGCCTCACTTCAACAGGAAAAGTTTTTAATATTTAAACAGTATAATGAAGACTACAGTAAACGCAAAGAAAAACTCGCCCAATACACTAAACCCATTATTCAGCTCAATCAGCACTTTATTAGAATCAGTGAACGAATCTCTGTAGAAACTCGCAAAGCCTTTCATTCGATTTTTGTTGGTGCCAACTCAACCTATCGTAACACTGAACATTTGTTTGAGATCAGTCAGGCGATTTCTAATGATCTCGACGCCATCAATTCCACATCAAAAATGCTGGGAGACATTATTCAAAAGGTTCGTCATCTCGCCGTACAAGCTGCTGTTGTTAGCTATCATTCCCAGTCTCCTCAACCCCAGGGATTAAGTCAAATTGGATCGGAAATTAATCGACTGATTCGTGAAACTTCAAAGGTTAGTGATCAAACCCATAGTATCGCTAATCAGCTGAACTTTCACCTCCAAGAACTAAGAGAATCCGCCGTTGAAGATGCTCGAATTGCTTGCACGATGCTGTCTCACCTTGAACAAGTAGAAGCGGTTTTACATGAGTTAGAAAAGCTCGTTCATTCATCCGGTTTACAACAAAAAGAGAATCCAAAAAGTTCCGCAGATGCTCAATTTTTAATCCAAACCATTGAACGAGTTTTGAAATACAAAGAAGATCTGAAAAATTAAACTTCTACTTCTTCGGGTGTTGCACCTCCCAACAACTCCGCCGCCGCATCTATCAAATCTTGTTCTATTTCTTTGAGATCTTCTCGACTCCCTAAATAGGTTTTTAAAGCAGTTAACGGATCCAGACTATGACGATCAAGTTCAGGAATACGAGGACGAGCCAATTGACTAATTAATTCAGGTTGAATACTATAACTATGAGCCACAGTTAAAGCTTCATGTAAACTCGCGCTTTCAATCTGATCAATTTGTTCTGAACGCAGTTGATAAATTAACCGTACTACTGCATCTTGAATGGGTTTTTTCTCAATGGTTTTAATCAGCAATTCCTGAGGATCTTTAGCTTGAGAAACATCGACTTTTATCGTACAAAAAGAACGTACATCTAAAGGACAAAACTCCCATTTTACTGTTCTTTTTTCTAACTCTACTAAAACAAAGCCCTTATCTTCTTTTTCCTCACTAAAATCAACCCGTTCGATACTTCCTGGATAAATAATCGGCGGATCATTGGATTGATTTAAGTTTTGATGTTTGTGAATATGACCCAACGCAACATAATCAAAACAAGGACGAATTAATAACGATAAAGGAACATTAAAACCTTTGCCCACTGCTAAAAAACGTTCCGCACCTAAACTGGCTTTATCAATCATTAAATGGGCTAATAAAACCGTTGGGAGATCCGGATCTAAACGTCGAACTAACCCTTCCATTGCGATTTTCAGTCGTTCCACTAATAAATCATTCACCTCACTTAAAGATAACCCCTCCGTTTCGGGACGAGTTAATAACATGGAACGAGTTAACCAGGGGAGAGTCATAACTTGTACATCCCCATTTTGAGTCTGAATTCTATGGGTTTCTAAGCGATCGCCTACAACAAAACCCGGTACACCCAAGGTTCGATAAATTCCTAAACTCGCTCCCCCTTGTCCTTGAGAATATTGATCATGATTTCCCACTAATAAAACCGTTGGAATTTCAGCATCTACTAACCGTCGAAATTCTTGTGCAAAAGCCTGTTTAACAAACGGTGCAGGTGTCGCATCCGGAAACGCATCTCCCCCAAATAAAACCAGATCAACAGGTTCTGCGATCGCTCGATCAATACATCGTCCCAACGTTTTCACAAAGTCTTCTAAACGAGTATTTAAACCCGTTTCCGGATTAGTCCGTCCATGAGAGAAGCCACTCCCCATATGGATATCAGACAGATGCAGAATTTTAATCATATTAACAGAATCTCAATCATTTCAAGGAAAAATTCCGAAAAGTAGGATGCTAAATTTGTAGTCCTTTGCTAGGATTTGATTAAATCTCTGATCAATTCATGTTAAATCCACCAATCAGCAGTCTTTACTCCTAGATCGTAAAATCATTTCTGAACTCGTAATACTATCGATGCTTTTTTCAAAGTTTGATCAAAAGGTGCATGAGGTTACATATGGAATCCCAATCCCTAACGACTACACAGAGAGCAGTTCTCGATTTAGCGGCTCAATTGCGCCGTGAAATTGCCGCTCATCTTTCAGCATACCTCAAAACCTATCTAGATACCCCCCACCAAATCAATCAGATTAACGCCCATGCCATCTGGATCGATTCCAATCATTTCGACAGTATACAGCAGCATTTTTGGCAACAAATTCAAATCTTTGATACGGTGAGTGGGATCAACTGGAGTGACAACAGGGGGAAATATATCGGAATTACTTTACTCGCCGATCGCACACCCACCCTCGAAATCAAAAATGAAACAACAGGTGTCAATAAACACATTTATGCTCTTGATGAGGCGGGAAATTGTAGCCTTAAACCCGTCAATTTCTCTCAAAACTATGACCCTCGCCAGCGAACTTGGTATCAAAGCGCACAACAAGCTCACGGTGTTACTTGGAGTCCCATTTATCAATATTCCAACACCGCTCAAATTCAACTGGGTTTGATGGCTGTTTTACCGTTATATGATGTTAACAATCATTGTTTTGGGGTGTTAGGCTGTGATCTGTCTCTATCTCACATCAGTCAATTTCTGCACAAACTCACTGTCGATCAGGCGGGTATTACTTTTATTCTTGAACCTTGTGGAACATTAGTCGCGAGTTCCACTCTCACTCCTTGTTTCACCGTCGATCACAGTCAAACGGCAACCCGCTTAAAGGCCATTCACAGCAGTGATAAACTGATTCAAGCAGCTACCCTCCATTTATACCAACACTTTGATCAATTAACAGAAATTGATTCCCATCATCAACTAGAATTAACTTGGAATCAGCAAATACAGTTAATCGATGTGTTTCCTTTAACCGATGATCGGGGGTTACATTGGTTGATTGTGTTAGTCACACCCGAATTTGAATTTTTACAGCGTATTCCCTCCTCTGATCATTATTTTTCTAAGCAAGTTCAGGCAACTTTCCAACATATGAATCAAAATCTAGAACAGAGAATTCAGCCACCTAACAGTTACTTCAAACAGTTAGATGAAGCCCTCAAAATCAGTGAGGATCGGTGGACATTAGCCCTTCAGGGAAGCAATGACGGAATTTGGGATTGGAACGTCCAAACCAATGAACTTTTCTTCTCGCCCCGGGCGAAGGAAATGTTAGGCTATGAAAAGGATGAAAATCATCAGAATCTCACCGACTGGGAAAAACAAATTCATCCGGAAGATCGAGAACGAGTTCTTCAAGCCCTTTGGGATCATTTAAATCGAAAAACCCATCATTATCGTACCGAATACCGAATTCGTTGTAAAGATGGTCAATACAAATGGATTTTACATCGAGGTCAAGCACTGTGGAATCATCAAGGGGATCCGCTTCGGATGGTTGGTTCTCAAACCGATCTCAGCGATCGCAAACAAGCCGAAGCCAAACTGTTTTATTTTGCGTATCACGACTCATTAACTCATTTACCCAATCGGGCTTTTTTTATGGATAAACTTCAGTTAACCCTGAATCAAGCCCGTCAACATTCTGATCATTTATTTGCGGTTTTATTCATTGATCTAGATCGCTTCAAACTGGTTAATGATGGTTTAGGACATTTAGCCGGAGATGAATTATTAATCCGCGTCGGACAAAAACTGCAAGAATGTATTAGTATTCACGATACCTTAGCCCGTTTGGGGGGAGATGAATTTGCGATTTTGTTAGATCAAATTCAAGGAATCTCTGATAGTATTCTCGTCGCTGAAAGAATTCTGACGATTCTCCAACAACCTTGTTTTTTAAATAATCAATCGGTGTCTATTAGTGCCAGTATTGGAATTACTCTCAGTCACTACTACGCGGATAGTCATTCCTACAAACATAGCACTGATATTCTCAGAGATGCTGATCTAGCGATGTATCACGCGAAAAATAATAGGAGTTTGCGGTATGCAATTTTTGACAGCAAAATGCAGATGAATACCCTGATGCGATTGCGTTTAGAAAATGATCTGCGAGCCGCTATTGAGTCTTCAAAATTAACCGTATATTATCAACCGATTGTTTGTTTAAAGACCGGGAAAATTAAAAGTTTTGAAGCTTTAGTTCGTTTACCTGATCCTAAAAAAGGAATCATTTCTCCGGGTGAATTTATCCCCATAGCAGAAGAAACGGGGTTAATTGTTCCTTTGGGAGAATGGGTTTTACGAACCGCCTGTCAACAACTCCGACAATGGCAAATTCAAGGCATTGCCGATGAAAAAATCTCAGTGAGTGTTAATGTTGCCGGACAGCAATTTTCCCAAAAGAAAATCGTGAGTCAAATTCAACAAATTTTGCAGGAAACTGAATTAACACCTGCTAATTTACGTCTAGAAATTACCGAAAGTGTGATCGCAGAACATTTAGAATGGGTTGCCCAGCGCCTAACTCAACTTCAACAAATGGGAATCCAAATCTTAATTGATGATTTTGGGACGGGTTATTCTTCTTTAGAGCGTTTACAACGTTTTCCTATTAATACCTTAAAAATTGATCGCTCTTTTGTCAGTCAAATGATTTCTCCTAACTCAAATTCTAAATTTGTTGAAGCTATTGCTAATTTTGCTCACAGTTTAGGATTTAATATTGTTGCAGAAGGGATTGAAACCCTAAAACAAAAACAAATTCTTCAAAAAATTGGCTGTGAATACGGACAAGGAAACCTATTTTCTCCTGCTGTTGATGCGGCGACAATCAGTGATTTGATGCAACGTCATCCCATTTTTTAACCCGATCTTTTGGTGATAGAGAAACTCACCCCAAAGACACGAAGACCCTTTTATTCTAGGTTTTCTCTGTGTCTTCGTGTTTTTTTCTGGATTAACTCTAAACGGTTTCTGTGCGAATTTTCGTCCACAAAGAATGATATTGTTCTAAAGTCGATTCGGGTACAGGAAGCAAAAATTCACTTTCATCTAAAATCGCTGCTTTCGGAAATAAAATCGGATGATTTCGCAGGGCTTCCGGTAACTGATTGGAGTTCATCTGCAAAACAATCGGGGAAGTCGTACCCGTGAGAATAGACATTTGGGTTGCAATTTCCGGTTTCCAACAAAAATCAATCCACTGTTGGGCTAACGGCACCTCAGAGACAGGATTTCTAGAAGCAGGGCGTACCCATAAATCAGCCCAAATACGGGTTCCCGACGCCGGAACCACAACTTCTAGATTATGTTGACGGCGAACCTTTTCCGAAAAATCCGTAGACCAACCCACCGCTAACCAAGTATCTCCTGTAATCAACGGTTTGAGATAGTTATTAGAATCATAAAGCTTAACGTTGCGATGGAGTTGACGGAGTTCTTCTTCTAAATCTCCCACCCGATCTAAATTGTTGATATTATAAGACGAACCCAGTTTTTTCAGGGTTAGACCAATGGTTTCCCGAGGGTTATCGAGGACAGAAAAGCGGTGACGGATTTCTTCTCGCCACAAATCTCCCCAATCTTGAGGCGTCCAACCTAAATCTTTAAACTGATCTCGACGATAGCCTATAACAGTCGTTCCCCAACGGTAGGGCGCCGCCCACACTTGTCCTTCCCCGTCTAACTGACCTTCACGGTTGCGGGTGACTAAAGCTTGCCATGACGGAGGAAGTTGGTTCCAGCCTTGCCAAACACTGGCATCAAGCGGTTGTATTAATCCCTGTTGAATAGCAGCACTCAACCAAAAATCCCCAATCATCACTAAATCTGTGGTGGTTGCAGAGTCCTGTTGCAGCAAACCATACAAATCTTTGAGTTGAGGTTGAGGAACAAAATCGATAACAGGACGATCAGAGAGTCCCTGGCGGAACTTACTCGCCATTTGCACGGGGACTGAGCCTCTTAAAAGTTCGATTCTAAATGCCGCCGACTGACGACACCCGACTCCAAGACTTCCTAATGTAATGGCGCTGGCCCCCAGGAGAAAATTCCGTCGCTTCACAGGTTCTAATCAATCCGTTTTTCTAGATACTGACCAATCATTTGCTGTTCACCCGCTCGGGTAATAATTGATTGACGGGTGCGGTACTTCGTACCGATGTGTTTGATTTCTTCCTCGAATACTGAATTATTGTACTCGGTTCGCAGGCATAATGTGTCTGGATTGGGAAGATAATATTTAGCGTTAATCGGTTGATCCGTTGCAAAACCGCGATCGCGATACAAAATATTTCCTAAAACTCCAAAAATCGTTGAGCCTTCAGATTGAGAGCGATCGGTTGTGGTACGGTTACTTTTCCATTCTACATAGGAACCACAGATTAGTATATTGCGATCGCTGAGGTTGTGCAGTTCAGCCAGTTTAATCAGTTCTGGACTACCTTGGGCTAAAAACTTCACAGTGAGGCGGCTCACCCATTCTTGAGGTTTTCCATCAGGGAGGGTGTAGTAACGGCGTTCAGAATGCCACATCCCTTCAGATTGACGAAAATATTCTTCAATTTGAAGTAATGTCTCTCTTTGGATTTGTTGGATCGGTGATGTCATTTTAAAGAAGTCCTCCTCTCGGTTCTACTGAGGTACAAACGCTGTGTTCAGTACCCTGGCTCGGATTTTGTTACAATTCTTAATATACACACAAAAACCTCAACATGGCAATCTCAACAGTCACGTATTTTTGATTACAAGAGTCTTTTGAGAATTTCCGGATTTGAGATCAATTTGCGGGTCTTAATTACAACTGAGGATATAAGACCCAAAAATCAGAGTGCAGTTGCCCTTGATACAAAACCCTGAATTAAAGCCTAGATTTGACTAATTGATAGCCAATATTTATGATCTAGATTAGCTTTTTGTTGCGGTTTATCACAATTTTTAATTTAACCGACTAAAAAGATTAGCGGTCTGAAAAATCCAGTTGGCAAACCTCATTTCAGCCTCCATTCACAATGGATCAACCCGAAGATGAAAGCAAATCATCGCTGATATTCGTTGAATGGGATCTAAATTTTTAGATGATTCCGTTTTGAATTCATCAGATTATTCCTCTTGTCACCTCTAGAAATTGTAACTTTTAATCCCTTAATTGGCTTCTCTACTTAGGTTGAAATCCATCAAAAAGCGAGCAAGCCCAACCCTCAAAGATCAAAAATCTGATGGTCTAGACAGCTAGACAACAACAAGAGTCCTGATCCTAGTCAGAAGTGAAACAGCTTTTTACTCCTACAGCCATCCCCTCAAACATTTAGGTTCATCTTGGTCAGCATCAAAAACAGAAAATTAAAATTTCTTTAATGAAAGTTTGAGAGGAAAAGTTAAATAATGTAGAAGTAACTTCCCAGTTGAGCAATTCTCTGTCTAGGATAAAAGAGAGAAATCAACTCAACACAGCAAAGGAATTTAAATGGATACACTCAACCAACAAGTCATTGCTTTAAATCACAAGGTTGATCGACTTTATGAAATCGTCATGCAAGTCAACGAGAAACTGGCGGAGTTGACCGCTACCCCGCTTGAAAACAATCACATTTCCCCTCTAGAACCCACGCACCATCAATCCCTAACTCGACCCCATCTCACCCCAGAATCAAGATTAGAACATAAAGATGTTTTAAGCGATGACGACTACATCACAACAAAAGTGATGATTCATCGAGAAGAGCCCAACATTACGGCAGATTTGCAAGTCACTCGGTTGACAGCCCAACTCACGGCCGCCTACAATCGGATCGCCGCCTTAGAAGAACAGTTACTCGCGACTAGAATTCATTATTAGATCTTTGAGACTCGATCACGGTTAACAACAGCTTGATATTGATCTACTAATGCTTCAATCGCTTCTAGTAACTGGGTTAAACTCCAACCCCTCAAATCAGCCGCAATTGCACATCCACCCGCCCCTACCCCTTCTTTAACATATCCCTGTTCATAAGCTTGAAGTTGAGTATAACGGGAATGAGAAAAGTTGAGAGAAGTTGCCAATAGGGGAACAGAACCAATTTCTTGAGCGAGTCCGACAGTATCACCCGTTGGATCTTCAGCAACCCATCGGGTTGTCCCGACAACCACTTGTTCAGGACGCCAATCACAACCCAAAGAGTTAACGAGCGCTTCACTTAAAGCATAAACAGCCAGCATTTGTGTTCCCCCCGCTAGAAGAACTCCCCCAGTCCGACTAGCGGCTATTGTCATCCCTGCTACGACAATTTGCATCGGATCACCCACTGCCGCCACCAGTTGAAACGGATCTAAAACAGATCGAGGAGGACACAAATTAGCCTCTTGCAGTCCGCCCAGAGCGATCGCCAACTTTTGAGAATGGTTACAATCCGGATGACTACTATTGACCTTATTTTGAGCGGCGAACCCCAAACCCAATAGAACCGCTAAAGCCGTAGTCGTTCCCCCAACTACACATTCACCGATAATCATATAGCGATCGCTCTGGGCTTGACTAGCGAGTTGTTCACCCCACCTTAATCCCTGTGCAAACAGGTGTTTAACCGTGCTTAAATCCATTGCTTGACCCGAACTGACACATTTTGCCGGAACCCCCCCTAAATCAATTGTGGGAACCGTTGGAAGCACAGGTAAGCCCGCATTCAACAGATACAATGGCATCTCTAAACCCGTGACCACTGCCCGAGAAATAAACACAGGAGAAGCCCCCGCACTCAGAGGCGGTAGAGGGTATTGAGGAGCGGGTTGAGGGCCATTGTAGAGAAATTCCGCATCCGCTACACAGGTATATTGGCGATCTTCGGGAGTCGCACCCGCCGCCGAAATCCCGGGAATCAGTGCAGTTTCGGTAAAACCCAAAACACAGACAAAAATCGGCTGAACTCCACGATACTGCTGTAACCAGTCGTTGGCTCGTGAGGGTTGACAATAGACAATGACAGTCACAGTTCTACAATAAAATGATCATAGATAGGATCATAGATAGGGAGATAGGGAGAGCGAAAAGTTTGATCCCGAATAACTGTTCACTCCCCGGCGCAGGCGTTCCCTGAATTATCCTTCATAGTCGAGTAAAACTTGCACCCAAGCGGGAGGGCGAGGAATAGGGTTTTTGAGGCGATCCAACAATAACAACGCCACCAGATGAACAACAAACAAATAAATAGCACTATTAACAATCACCATGATAATGGCAATTATTTGAACCAGGGTTAAACTCGGTTGAGCGAGTATTCCTAACTTAATAAAGATCCATTCCGCTAACTCTGTAATTTGACTGGTGGCATAAACCCAGAGATCGCGACCGAGTAAAATCGACAAAAGCCAATAACGAAAAAAGAAGCCAAAAGAGCCAATAATTGCACCAATGCCAATGGAAACAAACCAGTTAGCACCGCGTTTCCATAACCCTCCCACGACGACTCCCATCCAACCATAGGGAATAAAGTAAATAATCGAGCGAGTAGGCCCCATTAAAACCGTTAGCAACAAAAGGGAAGTCAAAGCGCCCATCCAGGCTGATCGCTTTCCCCAACGTAAGTAAAGCAAAGCAATGGGTAAAGGAAAAAAGACCCGCAACACAGGCCCCATCGGAAAATAATAGTTCACAAACCAGATCAAACTAGCGGTACTGGCTAAAAAAGCCGTTTCCACCATTGGAACCGGAGAACGAGGCAAAGACGAGGGTTGAGGGGGGGTCTGATGTTGAGGAACTGGGGGAGTGGAGTTGTGAGGTTTTTTGGTCTTAGTCACAAAAATCTGGGGGAGAAGGAGGAACGGGTATCAAACTAAACAAGGGTTCGCTCTAGAGCGTGAACATCTGGGATACTCAGAACATCACGATCGCGATGGATTAATCCCTTTTTCTCCAGTTTACTGAGAACTCGGGTAACTGTCTCCCGGGCAAGTCCACTTAAGCCACTTAACTCCCGATGGGGAAGATTCGGAATTTGAGTGCCTTGTTCAGTGGTTTTTCCCTGTCCTTCGGCTAAAAATAATAAAATATCAGCCACTCGGGAGGTACTGTCTGACTCCCGCAGGCGTAGCCGTCGGTTCACCTGGCGTAGACGTCTTCCCATTAATTGGGCTAACCGAATACCTGCTTTAGGTTCTGTGTTAATTAATTCTACAAAATCCTGAGCAGGCATATTCCCAATCATGGTGGGAGCAAGAGTGATGACGTCTGTGGAACGAGGAACTTCGTCTAGGGCTGCCATCTCACCAAAGATTTCTCCTTTTCCCAAGATATTGAGTGTGACTTCCTTTCCGTCCAAATTGTAGGTACGAATTTTCACCCAGCCATCGAGAATAAAATAGACGGAACTTCCCCAGTCATTTTCCAATAAAATCACTTGATTGGGAGGATGTTGGCGGCCCACGACGTGAGCAGTCGCCCTATCTATTGCCTCAGTCGGCAAGCCTTGAAAGAAAGATGTGGAGAGAATCATCTGAACAATATCAGATTGCGTCTCGCGGGAGATATACCGTTCTTCCATGAGGGTATCATACTATAATTTCGCTTAAGCGATGGTTAGAGAGGGTCTAAAATAGGGGCTAATTCTACTTGAGTACGCTCTTTCCCTAGCCTATCATGGTATTAGTTTTAGGGGGAGGTTCTAGCCGTGACTGCTCAAAGCGATCGCATCAAAGCCCTGATCTCAAATATAGATGAAGCCTTGAGCTTCTCCAATCCTCGGCCACCTCTGGTTGTCATGGGGGATAGCATCATTCAATCACGCCAGGTTTTAGAACAGGTGCGAAGTTATTTACTGTCTCTTGAGTCTGACCCAACTCCACCGAGTCCGGAAAATCTTCTCGACTCTCAACGGGAAGAACTCCAATCCTGGAAACAATCCCTGCGACACGAAATTCGCGAGGAGTTGAACGAGTTGCACAATCAGTTGACTCAAACCATTCAAGCAGAAATTCAGGCACTCCGACAAGAGCGAAGGGTGTTGATCCGAGAACTGCGTTTGTTGAAACAGCACCGACAACAAACTGAAACGGTTTCTCAGCCCCCTTCAGAAGGGGTGAGATCGCCTCAATCTCCTCCCCCATCGCCGACGGTCTTAATGCCTTTAACCCCAGGGGAGCCTTTTGCTTCTGGGAAGCAAGCTGGAGAGGAATTGTTCCCCTATGCCGGGGTAGAACTTCCCCCACCTTCTTTGCAGTCTCCTCTGATGTCGGTTTCTGTTGCTCCTGAGTCTGAACCGATCCCTGCGGTCTCCAATGCAACGGTATCAGAACAGGTGAATCAGGATCAATCTTTGGATCAGATCGATCGCGAGTCGGTTTCCTCTCCTCCTGAACAAACATCCGATGAAAGTGTAACATTGGTAGAGTCTATTGTATCCAACGAGAACTCAGAAATATCTTTTCCCGTTGAGCCTGGTGAACCTGTTGTCAATCAAGATCCAACCCCCTCAGAAAATCCGCCAGAAATCCCCTCAGATCCTCTGAATGATCCCCCGAATGTCTGGGGAGTATTAGATGTCAGTGAGACTATTCCAGTGGCATCTCCGGCATTATCTTTGGCTTCTGTTGCCGCAACTCAGCCGACGACTCCCCCGGATCCGATTCAGCATTTCCTGGATCAAGAAGGCTATATTCAGGCTTCACCCCAAGAAAACCTGTTACCCCATGATGATGAAGTCGAAGACGATAACGAAGATCAGCTAGATACTCATCTGAGGGTGGGTAAAAGTATTAAAGAATTACTTGAGGAAGATTTATTAAATTTAGAACAACAATCTTTTATTGGGGAAGATCACACCACCCCGGATTTTTCTAACCCCGTTCCCCAAGTTCAGGAAATTGAAACCTTTGAGGATTTTTGGTCGGAGACTTCTTCTGTAGATGTTAATCCCTTTGCGGAAGTCACTGTGTCTGAGATGAAGCTTGATGAACTGATTTCCGAGCTTGATGAAAACCCGGAAGAAAACCCTGATTTTGATGAATATTTTAACCCAGACGATCTCAATTTTGAGGCGCTGAGTCGCAAACTTCAACCGTAATTATGTCCCCTGAGTACAATTTCCCCGACTCCCAAACTGTTTTAGAACAGTGGTATCTTGCCCTCGATCTCGGCACTGGACTGTCTGCTTGTTTGCTAAACCGCCAGACTCAAAAGATCTATCCAATTTACTGGAAAACAAACAGTTCTTCAGATGGAGATCTATCCATCTTTCGTTTACCTTGTGAAGTTTGGCAGGAAACGCCTAACGGCTTACGACGACAACTGAAAAACTTTAAACCCTATCTCAATTTTGCAATTCCCTATATTCGCATTACTCAGGATAACGCCTCGGAAGTGAGTCAAGTTCCGGTTCCTTTACTGCAATTATCGGATCATCAAACGGTTTTTTTAGGGAAGTTTCAACGGGCTTTACAACTGTTACTCTCGACATTAACTCCTCCTCCTCAACCCCAACTGAAGGGGTTAATGTTACCTCACGCTTATACCTGTGAGGCGGTGGGTTTAGATCAAAAGATCTTGCATGAAATGATTAAAAATCTAGCGGGAGTGATTGTGAGTTTTCCGGGTAACGCGACGTCAGCCTATCGGTTTAATGTGGAAAAAGCGATTTTAGATGTTCAACTGGTTAAAAGCCCGGAGCAAGTTTTATGGTTAGAAGAACCGATTGCTATCATACTTGCTCAACTGCATCATCAAGTGATAGCAATGGCGGGGGGTTTATTGGTGATTAATGCGGGGGCAACCACAACAGAAATGGCGTTAGTTGAACTTCGTGATCACATGAAAGACTTGCAAAATTCGGATTTTATTTGTCACAGTTGGGCCTATGGCGGAGATGCTTTAGATCTCGATATTGTTTGTCAGTTATTGTTAAATTCACCAACGGGAAAACAGTTGGTATCTGAAGTTTTTTCTGCTCAAGATTTTATTTTTCCTCAAGTGGGAGATGCTGATTTAAAACACCGCTATCGTCTTATTCAACAGTTACAGAGTCAACCTTTGGGGGTTGCGTTGCTGGAGGCGGCTAACGCTTTAAAAAGGATTCTTCCTCAACAACAGCATTACAAATTAGAGATTGAGGGCTATCGATGGGAACTGAATTGGACTGATCTAGAACGGTTGGTGTTGGTTCCGTTTATTCATCAGTTAAACTCTGAACTGAATCATACCCTAGCTCAAGCCGGAATTTCCAGTATTGGGATTAACCAGGCGATTTGTTTGGGCGGAAATGGCGTCTGGCAGGGTTTAAATCGTTGGTTACGACAAAAATTGCCTAATGCGGTGATCTTGCCGGATGCTGCTTCCGAGAGCGCTAAGGAAACGGATGTTTTGTCGCTTCCGATCCAGACGGCGATGGGGTTAGCCACTTTACCCCTTTATCCGCAGGTTTTGGATCGCCCTCGACATCAATATAATGATTATTTTCTACTAAAAGAGTTGTTAAATGGGTTTCTTGAGCGATCGCTATCTCTCCAACAGGTGATGCAAGTACTAGAAAGTCGCGGAATTAATACCCGATCTTGTTACTCCCGTATTTTAGCCATTTTGAAAACCCAACTTCCACCGGGGTTAATTCCAAAAGATCCTGAATGGTTGTTAATTCATCCGGCTTCTCGACAAACTCCAGATTATCAACGTCTCAGTCAGGGGAATTTGTTTACAGAAGAGGGGGGCTATTATCGCCTCAATACTGAACAAGCGGATCTCGTTCGTCAGTATCTCAAACAACTGCTTTCGGATTATCCCCAATCTCTAGAAGAACCTGCCATTACTCCCTTTTAAGTTAACTTTTGATTCCGTTCAGGTTTCTTGTATCATATCAACTCAATTTAAAATGTATAGAAAGTTACATTTTTTGATTTTAGCGAGGGTTTAAATCGTTCATTTTTTAGATGATTAAATAGGGGTTTTGGGGGAGGACGTCGGATCCTCAAACATTTGACTCTCCAATTTTTTACAAATCCCCCAATCTTGTAAAAGAATAGCTGTTTTATTTAAAGCTTTAGTAAAAATTGTAGAAAAGTTAAACCTAAAGCTTCCGGTTTATAAAAAATTTACTTAGAATGAACGAAGAGTCTCAATTTATGTTGTCAATCAAACCGGGGTAAGCAGTTGTGACTGGTATTTCCAAATCATCTATCCATTCAGGCAACAAATATCTAATTGAAGGATACAACTCTCATTCATTTAGATTAGGCTTAAGAGAACATCCTTCTGTGAATTCAAAAGTCAAACGTTTAATTGATATTGTTGTCGCATTAGTTGGGTTATCAATTACAGTAGTCCTTGCTATTCCTATCACGATCATTATGTATTTTGATGATCCAGGCCCACTTTTATATAGTCAAGTTCGTTGTGGTTTTCGAGGAAAACCCTTTCGGATGTGGAAATTTAGATCGATGGTTGTCAATGCCGAACAAATGAAGCATTTAGTCGAAAACAAAGCCAAAGGACATATTTTCAAGAATGATTGTGATCCGCGTATTACTCGTTTAGGTCAATTTCTAAGAAAAACAAGTCTGGATGAGTTTCCCCAGTTTTGGAATGTTTTGCGAGGAGAAATGAGTGTGGTGGGAACTCGTCCGCCGACTCCCGATGAAGTCGAAAAATATGACGATCATCACTGGCGGCGCTTAGATGTTAAACCGGGAATTACTGGAGAATGGCAAGCGAATGGACGTTCAAGTATTAATGATTTTGAACAAATTGTGATCATGGATATTAACTATCAACGCAAATGGTCTATTGTCTATGATATTGTGTTAATTATCAAAACAATTACTGCTGTTCTTGATAAAAAAGGCGCTTGTTAATTGAATTTGTACTTCACACTTGACCTAAAACATTCTGAAAATATGCCTTTAGACTAGAGTCTAGCGGATCAATTCCTGCTAGATTTTGAGATGGTAGAGGTTAAAAATTCAGAAAGACTGTACATGAACTTACCCACTTGGATCACGTTTTCTCGTTTACTGGGTGTTCCCATCCTTTTGTATGGCTTACATGAACCCACCCTAGAAAGTCGCTGGCTGTGTTTGGGGGTTTTTATCCTCGCCGCTTCTACAGACTGGCTAGATGGCTACCTGGCGCGAAAACTAAACCAAGTGACGGATCTGGGGAAATTTCTGGATCCATTGGTGGATAAATTGTTGGTATTGGCGCCGCTGTTGGCGTTGGTAGAATGGGGAAAGGTTCCCGCTTGGGGTGTTTTTTTAATATTAGCGCGAGAATTAGCGATCGCAGGTTGGCGGGTGAATCAAACTAAAATTTCGGGGGCGAACCTTTGGGGTAAACTCAAAACAGTGAGTCAAATTATTGCGGTTTGTTTATTGATTGCGCCTCTTTCTTCAGAATGGGATATGGTGAGTTTAATTGCGTTTTGGGTAGCTGTTGCTTTAACGTTAATTTCGGGTATGATTTATTTACTCCCGGCAACTCAGACAGAAACTTAGCAGAGAGGAAACTGGGAAATTAACCACGAAGACTGGAAAAAACTCAATATTTTTAGTCTTTAGATTTAGGAATAAGACGCAAAACGATTGTTTGTTCTTCTTGGGTGGGAAGGTTTTTGAGGTGATCTCCGAGTTGTTTTTGAAAGGCTTGAGTGAGGGTGAGGGGGAAATCGATATTCAGTCCTTGAGTTTGCACAAATTCTGAGAGTTGAGAAAAAGAGGTTTTTAGAGTTTGACGTTGAGAATGGCTGAGTTTAAAGTGATCGGTTTCTGAGATTTGTTGAGTTTTCATTGCTTGTTTGAGGCGTTCTTTAAGGTGAGTCATTTCTGAGTCGAGGAGTTGCCATTGTTGGGAAATTTCTTGATAACGCTGGGTGAGTTGATCGAGATCTTCGGTGGTGGGATCGGGGGAAGATTGCTGTTGAAGGGTGAGTAACTGTTGATGAACTTTCGCTAAATAGACAACATCCATTTTCGCATAGTGTAGCTGTTTTTCTGTTAAAGGGCGTTGTCCCCAATCACTGCTTTGTTCTTGTTTGTCAATGTTGCTATAGTTGCCTAATATTGTCGCTAACGTTTTCAGTTGATAGTTGGGAACGGGTAGCAGATAATAGGGGATTTTTTTGGCAATTTCTAGGGTACAAGTTACATTTTTTGCCTGTTTTTTCCCTAAGAATTTTAGATCATAATTCGCATTATGAAAAACTTTTTCAATCGCTGAATTTGCCATAATACTCTCAATAAACAGACTCACCCCTTCCGGCTGATCTAACACATCAAACAGGTAAACCTGATCGCCTGTTTGATCATCAAGAGTTGTTAAAATTTGAATCAGAGATAACCGAGGTTGACTTTGATAGTCTGCAACTTCGGTATCAAGCCACAAGATTTTAGCTGTAGACAGTTGAGGAATAACGGCGTTAATTTGTTCGGGTGTGCTTAAATAGGGCATGAGGTTAAAAAAGACTTGAGGCAGATTAGATTAAGAACACAGACACAAATCTGTTGTTTCATTATAAATCGAACCATCGGGCATAATCGTCTGTGTTAAAATTGCCCCGTCAAGATTTGCACCGCGTAAACTCGCGCCTTGTAAGTTTGCACCGGATAAATTTGCACCGCGCAAGTCAGCTTTCCAGAGATAAGCATTTTGTAGGTTAGCGTCGGTTAAATTGGTATCGACGAGAGTTGACAAATTGAGATTAGTTTTGCTTAAATCCGCTTGGGTGAGATTGGCTTGAGTTAAATCTGACCTGAGTAAATTAGCTTCTGTGAGATTGCAGTGTTGTAGAATAGCTTGAGTTAAGTTGGCACCATGCAACGTCGCTTGTTTCAAGTTGACTTGGGTCATTTGGGCGTGATGGAAATTAGCCGCCGTCAGATCAGCCTTTTGCAAATTGGCTTTTTTGAGGTTGGCTTCTGAGAAGTTAACACCATTGAGATCTATTCCCGATAAGTTGACCCCAACTAAATGAGCATGATGTAGGATAATTCCAGTTAAATGAGTGTTATCTAGTATTGCTTCACTCAGACGAGCATAACTCAGGTTCGCCCAAGATAGATTAGCATCTGTGAGATTAGCGGAACGGAGATTAACCCCACTTAAATTAGCCCCACATAAGTTTACACCGCTCAGATTAGCGGAACGTAAATTCACCCCGCGCAAAATGGCGCCACTGAGTTTAACCCCCTGTAAGTTTGATTTGACCAAAAAAGCCCCTTCGAGGTTGGCTTTGGTGAGATCCGCCGCCATCAATTTTCCTTTACCCAGTTGAGTATAAGTCAGGTTGCTGGCATAGAGGAAAGCATCGCTGAGGTTACTTTCGTTGAGAAGGGTACGGGTGAGGTTAGCCCCGGCAAGGGAGGCTTCAGTAAAGTTAACTCCTTGTAAATCAGCATGAATGAGACTCGCACCAATCAGGTTGATTTTTCTAAAATCTCGTTCCCCTGCCTTGTAACGTTGTAACAGTTCTTGAATTTCCATGTTGATTAATCTCCCAAATTCTATTTTAATTCTGGCACGATAGAGGGGAGGAGAGACTCAGAGTTGTTACGAATATAAAGAAAATTCTCATTCTCGCCGTTCCGGTAGAATAGCACCTCGAACATCAGCATCTCGTAGGTTCGCCCGATCCAGTCGAGTATCAAGGAGTACCGCTTCAGTGAGATTTGCACCACTGAGGTTTGACCAACTCAGTTTAGTGCGGTAGAGTCGCGCCCGACTGAGGTTAGTACCTCTGAGGGTTGTCCAACTGACGTTAGCGGCGCGTAAATTAACACCACTTAAATTCGCCTCACTCAAGTCAGCCCCGATCATGGTAACACGACTCATATCTGCATCAGAAAAGTTAGCACCGATTAATAGAGCGCCGCTGAGGATCGCATTAATTAAATTGGCTTTTTCTAAAATCGATTCTCGCAAAATAACGTTAGTGAGATTTGCGCCTTCAAGGGTAGCACCTGAGAGGTTTGCTTTCATTAAGTTAGTCCGAATCAGGGTAGCATTAGTGAGGTTTGCCTTGATAAAATTAGCTTCGGCGAGATTGGCTTCAGTCAGGTTGGCATCGGTGAGATTGGCTTCAGCCAGACTGACTAATTTAGACGATGAACCGCGTAGATTTGAGCCTAACAGGTTTGCCCGATCAAATTTAGCTTCTGTGAGGTTAGCGCCAATCAGGTTGGCTTCCATTAAGTTGGCATCGCTGAGATCAACACCCATCAATTTGGCTTCGCGGAAATTGACTTGAGTCAGGTTAGCATTAATAAAGCTTGTATCTTGCAAGTTCGCCCGCACTAAAATTGCTTCACTTAAATCGACTCCTCTTAAATCGACTCCTATTAAGTTAACCGCCCGAAACATTCGTTCGCCTGCTTTATATCGTTCCAAAAGTTCATCAACTTGCATAGAATTCGCCTCAACTGATTCTTTTTTAATACTTCGAGTCTTGCCGTAGTTTTCCGATGCCCCATTGAATTGAGGATTTAGCCTGAAAACACTGCCATCTTAACTCTCAGATTGGCATCGTTTTTCATCCTACACATTGACAACCTCAACTTAGGGATGAGAAATTCCCACACTCTGCGACAATAGAAACAACAGAGAAAGGCAATGGGGTAATGGTAGAGATGCGATGTGAGCGATCGCGTCTGTCACCCAATGAGCAAGATAGCCGCAACAGTCTAAAAGATGGAAGAATCTAACCGACTTGCAACAGATCACAATACCATTAAATCCTGAGAGAGGAGAGATTCATGTCAGATAACTTTAGAAGTCAAGCGATCACCCAAGGCTCGAAACGCACCCCCAACCGGGCTATGCTAAGAGCGGTGGGGTTTGAGGATGATGACTTTGATAAGCCGATTGTCGGCATTGCCAATGGTTATAGTACGATTACGCCTTGTAATATGGGGTTAAATGATCTCGCATTACGAGCCGAAGCCGCTTTAAGACAAGCAGGCGCCATGCCTCAAATGTTTGGTACCATTACGGTGAGTGATGGGATTGCCATGGGGACAGAAGGGATGAAATATTCTCTGGTTTCCCGTGAGGTGATTGCCGATGCCATTGAAACGGCTTGTAATGGCCAGAGTATGGATGGGGTTATCGCTTTGGGTGGTTGCGATAAAAATATGCCGGGGGCAATGTTGGCGATCGCCCGTATGAATATTCCGGCGATTTTTGTCTATGGCGGTACCATCAAACCGGGGAATTTAGAGGGTTGTGATCTCACGGTGGTGAGTGCGTTTGAAGCGGTGGGCGAACACAGCGCCGGGAAAATTAATGATGATCGCTTACTGCAAGTTGAACAAAAAGCTTGTCCGGGTGTGGGATCTTGCGGGGGAATGTTTACTGCTAATACTATGTCTTCGGCGTTTGAAGCGATGGGGATGAGTTTAATGTATTCCTCTACGATGGCGGCCGAAGATGCGGAAAAAGCTGATAGTGCGGAAAAATCGGGCTTTGTGTTGCGCGAGGCGATTCGTCAACGGTTGTTACCCCGGCAAATTCTCACCCGTAAGGCTTTTGAAAATGCGATTTCGGTGATTATGGCGGTGGGCGGTTCCACGAACTCTGTGCTGCATTTATTGGCGATCGCTAATGCGGCCGGAGTAGAATTAACGATTGATGATTTTGAAACGATTCGGGGTCGGGTTCCGGTCTTATGTGATCTTAAACCCAGTGGGCGATTTGTGATCACGGATTTTCATAAAGCCGGGGGTGTTCCTCTGGTGATGAAAATGCTACTGGAAAAGGGCTTAATTCATGGAGATGCGTTAACCATTACCGGAAAAACTATTGCGGAACAGTTAGCGGAGGTGCCGTCTCAACCTCCTGCGGATCAACAGGTGATTCGCCCCTGGGATAACCCCATGTACAAACAAGGACATTTAGCCATTCTCAAGGGGAATCTCGCGACAGAAGGCGGTGTGGCTAAAATTACGGGGGTGAAAACGCCTCAAATGACAGGCCCGGCACGGGTGTTTGAGTCGGAAGAAGAATGTTTAGAGGCGATTTTAGCGGGTCGAATTCAACCGGGAGATGTGGTGGTGGTGCGTTATGAAGGCCCGAAAGGTGGCCCCGGAATGCGAGAAATGTTGGCGCCGACGTCTGCGATTATTGGGGCGGGATTGGGCGATTCTGTGGGTTTGATTACGGATGGTCGGTTTTCGGGGGGAACCTATGGTTTTGTGGTCGGTCATGTTGCCCCAGAAGCGGCGGTCGGTGGTACGATTGCTTTGGTTCAAGAAGGCGATAGTATTACGATTGACGCGCCTCAACGGTTACTCCAGTTGAATGTTTCTGATCAAGAATTAGAACAGCGCCGTCAAAATTGGCAACCGCCTCAACCTCGTTACACCAAAGGGGTATTAGCAAAATACGCGAAGTTAGTGTCTAGCAGTAGTGTGGGGGCGGTGACTGATTTAGACTGTTAATCGACGGGGCGGGTTCGCAGAGATCAAGGATTTCCCTGAACCCGCCTTAGATTCTGATCTAGCATGGATTTGATGAGTGAAAAACGACAAATGGAGTTATGGGAATTGACGTTTTAATTTCAAAAGAATAACGCTCATTAAAAGTACAAACAATATCTTTTTCGGGTTTGATGGCTTCCTCTCCAGCCCGAATTTTGATGAGTGAGACGAACTGCAATTAAACGTTCTAAAATAATTTCTATGGCTTGTGCAGGTAAAAATATATCTCGACCAATTTGTAATCTAAAATCACCAAAACTCGAATAATAAAGGTCTTCCCATGCTGCTTCAACTGTAGAAACTAAAACTTCACTTGAAAGCGTAAATTCATCGATCAGTTGCCTTGTTATTGCTAACCATTCGCTTTCTGGATGTTCGATATATGGAGACGTGAGCAATTAATCAACCCCCTCTAAAAGTTGGCTTGCGGAGACCCCAAGAGCATGAGCAATCGCGATAATATTATCTAAACTAACATTCCGCTCTCCCCGTTCTATAGCGCCGACATAAGTTCGATGCAAATCTGCTTTTTCTGCTAGTTGTTCTTGTGAAAGTCCTTGCGACCTACGAAGTTGTCTAATATC
>JBJHBL010000010.1:0-42872 GCA_050485465.1 Limnoraphis sp.
TGCACATAGCTACACATAGCCTGTAGAGGGGAGTTCCTTAGTTACGCCCCTCTACAATGTGTCAAACTCACGGGTTAATGTGTGATGGGTAGAACAGGTCATCAATGCTGACTAGCATCTCATCAGGGAAATCTGAAGTGCCTTCTAGTACCTGTCGGATAGACTCAACAGTTTCCACTAAGTATCCTAACCGTAACTGACTGTTTTCTACTCGGAAGGTATAGCCTGAAATTTTTACCTTCTCTGTGTAATATCTGGACTTGTAAAATACTTCTTGTCCAATAAAAAATCCCTGTCTTTCAATCATTTCAGACAGTTCAAATAATAAGCTAACCCCCTTTGTTTGGGGTACATTTTCTGTTAAATTCATACTTACCTCATCCTGAGTGTTCGTCAGTTGTTTGAGGGAGTGAGGGGATAACCTGCTGATAACAGGCCCTCTCACGCCATTGAAAGCATTCTACCAGTTCCTAGAAATTTTGTACACGTTGTTCATCCCGTCAACAAGGGGATACAGCGTTTTGATGAACAATGTACACGGGGTGATGAACAGATGTACAGAGTCACTGCCCTGCGGGTAGGGTTAGGGGGGTTATAGGGTTAGCCCCTCCCCTATATTATTTATATAAGGAGACCCCCCTAACCTAAACACCCCCCCTAACCCATTAGAACCCTTATACAGTAGTCATTACAGCGATTGCCTTTCCCCGTTACTCACAAAGCCTACACTCTGTTTTCCTGGGAAAATTTAACAGGGTTAGGGGGGTAGTTTGACTGACAGGGTTAGGGGGGTTCCCTATATTATTTATATAAGGGAGGGGGCTAACCTTTTAGGGGGGGCTAACCCATTGAAACTCTTACCCTATCGGCACTCTAGAGGTTAGCCCCCTTAGAGATGGTTAGGGCAATTTGCTGAATTTAGCGATCGCAATAACCTTAATCTGCTCACCTTGTCGGGATAGAAACTTTCTATCCCCGCTTCTGAATCCCGTTGAGTTTTCTGATTGCTTCACTGAGTTGTTTGGCGATCGCATTTTCGCCCCTAGCAGTAGCCAAGCTCTCAATCTTTCTCAGTTGCTCTACTGTTTGGGATAGAATATCAGTTCTATCACCCTTAACCGGTCGGAGGTGTTGCCCGTGTCGTTTCACCCACTCAACACCGGACAAGTTAATCTCATCAGCTACCTCCTCTAAGCGTTCCTGAGAAGGGATTGAATTGCCTAAATAGATTTGTCTCTTTACCCCCCTTATAGTCTTAACGGCGTAGTAATAGCCTCGCCTGTAAACGACAGAGAGTTCACCCCAATCTGTTGCTACCCTGGTAGTTTTCTGGCTCATTGAGATTTCATCATAGGAGGCATCTGGTAGGATTCGGTCATATCTCCACAGTAGTGAGAGTAAATCATCTCAGGAGACGTTCCCATTAGTTGAGCTACTGTTACAGGGGGAACACCGTCAGCTAATAAAGCAGTTATCCGTGAATGTCTCAAGTTGTACGTTGGTAAAACCTTTGACACTTTTCCCTCTAGAAACAATCCCGTTACTACCTTTTTAAAATGCCGTTTCTGAAAGTTTGATTGACAGATGTATGTCCCTGTGACTGATGGAAATATCAACTCTCCAGAATAAAGTTTACTCCCTTCATTGATACAATCCATTAACTCGTCATTGAGAATAATCTCACGGGGTTTACCTGTTTTTGTCTCTTTCAGAACACCTTGAGTATGAGCTTTGTTTATTTTCAGACAAGGCATCCCATTCTTGGAAAAGACATCAGCTTTTGTTAAGGCTATAGCCTCCTCTGGCCTGCACCCAGAAAACGCTAGAAACTTAACGTAAGGAAGATAATAAGAGTGAGGATGAATTGATTTGTTTGAGCAGTAGGTGTTGTTAGAGAATGCCTGAAATATCTGCTCTATTTCAAGACTAGAAAATGTTTCCCTAGTTCTTTTGAATTCCCCTTCTCCTTTGAACTCTGTTGATTTACATAGCTTATTCAAAGTTTCCTTGCACAAGGTATAAGGATTTTTGACGAGCTTATCTTGTTTAACTGCTAAGTTGATAGCAGATAAAATGTCTGTAAATACTCTGTTTACAGTTCCGGGGGAATAGATGTCTAACAGGAAACGCATCAGTTTATCAGCGTTTTCAATTAACAGTAAAGAGGGGTCTTTGACTTTTGATAGACAACTATCAACCTGTCTCCAGTTCCCCGTTTGAGTCGATATTTGTACAGTCGCTTTACTGTAAACCTTGTAATTTTCCCAGTGTGTTAACAGACTGTTTTTTTGACTTTCAATTACAGCTAATTGCCTGGCTTTTTTAGGGTTGTACTTGATGAGGGTATCGTCATAGCGTCCTAACATAAGGTCAGAGTTTATCTCTCTAGCACGTGCTAGGGCTATGTTATAGGCATCACTTCCTTTCCCTATAGGTAAAGTTGTTAACCTACCATCAATTGTCCAACGCAACCTATAAGACAAGCCACGCTGTTCAATCGTGATACCCCCTTCTCTCCCTACCTTTACAAAATACTTAGGCAGATTGTCCTTTTTGCTTTGTACCATCTTGCGTCAGTCAAGTAAGGCAAAATGATGCAACAGGAGTTCACAATCCCTTTGTCATTCCCTATAGCAAAAACTCTTTAACCCTTGCCTTACTACTCATTTCCTGAGTTGTTTTTTACGTCAAGAAGCTTTGGTAAGGGTGAGGTCACGAGTTCAATCCTCGTCACGGGCTTAACCGAAAGCGGTTAAAAAGTAAGACTTTATTTGATTATAAACCCATTGATTAGATAGACACAATCCCTTGACCCAATAGACAACTCGCACAATATCGCGATCTTGTCAAATCACAGATCTACTCTGTTTTAACCATTAGGGAGTTTGAGGGGCTATAAGTTCCGTTCAATTTTCATAACTCTCTGTCTAGCTTATGAGGCGGTTCAAGAGCAGTTTTGGTGTTTTCTACTTCAACCCTCCTCCTGAGTTTCTCCTGCTTCATTGACATAATTAACCGGATTTTGTCCACTCCATCTTAACGGAGGATTATATTTGGTAATTTTTGCATCTGCATCTAACAAACCTACAATAAGTCTGTCATCTTCGACTCTACTTGTTTTAGCTAGATTGAGGGATGCTTCTAGCATCAAGGAACCATCCCAGTTGAAGATTTGTACCTTTTGGATTTGCTGCTCTTTATTTTGAGCAACTATCCAATTCCCGCTCTGTCCTGCTTCTAATAAGTTGAGTAAGTTATCTCTGGTTCTCAGGCGAAGAATTAAAGTAGTGGTCATACTTTGACAGAATTGATTCAATTTTTTAGGCAAAAACCTTTGGAATCTTTTTGTAAACACCCCTTTTAATTATAACACCAGGAATTTAAAAGTTAAACTTTGTCAAAAATCAAGTATCAATACAGGGATTATTGTTGGGTAATCTCCTGAATTCATTCTAATAAAAGTTGGTTGGTGGGCGGCGAGATTGTGAATGCCGTTTTCGCGCTTTCAGGTTAATTTTATCTTGGCAAAGGAAACCTCAGACTTTCAATTCATTTAGACCAATTATTAGAGGGACAAGCCAACTCTCATCAGAGTTTCCTGAGTTTACTCAGGTGATGTATCTACACTGAGTTGTTAACTGTTCAACAATGCTATACTTTGGTATCCGGTTTTGGATAGATCACCGAAATGCAGGACAAAAACAGTTGTATTGTCTCAGTAGCACAATCGCGAAAAGAGTTTTCCTTAATTCTATAAAGAAAAGGGCTGTGAATTTCACAACCCTGATAGTGTATCGCAAATTTGAGGCAGATGTTGTTTAACCGTTGAGTGCTTCTGCGCCGCCAACAACTTCTAAAATTTCCTGAGTAATAGCTGCTTGTCGAGCTTTGTTGTAAGATAACGTCAAGGTTTTCATCAATTCCCCGGCGTTTTCACTCGCGTTACTCATCGCTGTCATCCGGGCGGCTAACTCACTTGCAGTTGATTCTTGCCACGCCCGTAAAAGTTGGTTCGTCAAATACAACGGTAACAAAGCATCCAGAATCTGCACTGGATCTTGTTCAAAAATCATATCACGGGGTAATATGACTGGGGTAACTGCGACTTTTTCACGAGTCACATCCAGTTGACCTCCGGTTGTTGTGAGTCGGAACACCTCATCATCTTGAACTTCTAAACCTTGAATATTCAGAGGTAAAAGAGTTTGAATGACAGGCCGAGAACTAATCAACGATACAAATTTGGTATAAACTAATTCAACCCGATCCACTTCTCCTGATACAAATAAGGAGAGAACTTCTTCAGCCGCATCCGCTACTTTCTCACCGGGAGGAGTTTTTTCAGGGTTGTCCGTTTTCTTGTGAATTGGTACATTACGCCGTTGAAAATACTGAATGGCTTTTCGTCCGACGAGAATATAGGTACTCTCAATCCCTTCTGCTGCTAATTCTTGTGCGCGAGTTTCAGCCCGTTTAATAATACTGCTGTTATAAGTACCGCACAAACCCCGATTCCCTGAAATCACCAGCAATGCTACTTTTTTAACTTCCCGTTGTTCGAGAAGGGGGGAATCAATATTCTCAACTTGTAAACGAGATTGCAAAGCATAAAGCACGCCAGCAAGTCGATCAGCAAAAGGACGAGTGGCTAAGACTTGTTCTTGAGCGCGACGAACTTTAGCAGAGGCAACTAAACGCATTGCCTCAGTAATTTTTTTTGTATTTTTGATCGAAGAAATGCGATCGCGAATCGTTTTTAAGTTTGACATAGCGGGGTAACTTATCAGTTATTTGTTAACCGTGACCCATGAGATGTGATCAAAACTCAAAGTCTGACTTCTCACGGGTCACAAAACCTGACTAGGCAGAAACGAGGAAGGTTTGCTTAAATTCGCTAATTCCTTCTTTGAGGAGATTTTCTGCTTCTTCAGTTAAGACTTTTTCGCCTTGGACGACTTCGCAATACTTGGGCTTGCTATTTTTTAGATAATCCCGCAGTCCAGCAGCAAAAGAAACGACTTTGTCCACGGGAATATCATCGAGATAACCGTTAATGCCCGTGTAAATAATCGCCACTTGCTCAAACAATTGCAGCGGAGAATTTTGCGGTTGTTTGAGCAGTTCCCGTAGGCGTTCACCCCGACCTAACTGTTTCCGGGTGGCTTCATCCAAGTCCGACGCAAACTGAGAAAATGCCGCAAGTTCAGCAAACTGAGCTAATTCTAGTTTAATCTTCCCAGCAACTTTTTTAATGGCTTTGGTTTGAGCGGCAGAACCCACCCGAGAAACGGAAATCCCTGCATTCACCGCCGGACGTAAACCGGAGTTAAACAAGTCCGCCGACAGGAAGATCTGACCATCAGTAATAGAGATCACGTTTGTCGGGATATAAGCCGAAACGTCACCCGCTTGGGTTTCAATAATTGGCAGAGCGGTCATACTACCACTACCGAGTTGGTCATTTAACTTCGCCGCCCGTTCAAGTAGACGAGAGTGGAGATAGAAAACATCTCCGGGATAGGCTTCCCGACCGGGAGGACGACGCAGTAACAGCGACATTTGACGGTAGGCTTGGGCTTGCTTAGACAAGTCATCATAAATGACGAGGGTGTGCTTACCCTTGTACATGAAATATTCAGCGATCGCCGCTCCGGCATAGGGCGCTAGGTATTGTAAGGTAGCCGGGTCACTGGCGTTAGCGGCAACGATGACGGTATAGTCCATCGCACCTTTTTCAGCCAAGGTTCCCGCGACTTGAGCGACGGTAGAGGCTTTTTGACCGATGGCAACGTAGACACAAATGACATCTTCACCTTTTTGGTTGATGATGGTATCGATGGCGATAGACGTTTTACCTGTTTGTCGGTCGCCAATAATCAGTTCGCGCTGACCTCGGCCGATGGGAATCATGGAATCAATCGCTGTAATTCCAGTTTGCATGGGTTCGCAAACGGAACGGCGATCAACAATTCCAGGGGCAGGAGATTCGAGCAGACGAGATTCTGAGGCGTTAATTTCACCTTTACCATCAATGGGACGAGCTAAGGCATCCACGATCCGGCCGAGCATTCCTTCACCAACGGGAATTTCAGCAATTCTTCCGGTGGCGATTACAGAGGAACCCTCTTCAATTCCACGACCTTCTCCCATCAATACCGCACCTACGTTATCTTCTTCTAGGTTGAGGGCGATGCCGATAGTGCCATCTTGGAACTCTAGCAGTTCTGAAGACATGGCTTTGTCTAAGCCATAAATACGAGCAATTCCATCTCCGACTTGCAGAACGGTACCGACGTTGGAGACTTTTACGTCTTGGTCGTACTGTTGAATCTGCTGTTGAATGATGCTGCTAATTTCGTCTGGTCTAATTGCTACCATAGTCCTTGATCGTTGTTAGATTTTCACGGGTTGGGGAAACAGATGGATCAGTGTAAGGGATCTAGAGTTAATGCCTAACTGAAACAGATAGACTTTCAATTCACCTATCCGATCTTTATAGTATTAACGGTATAAACCTCAAATCAACTGATCAACTTGACTTTTTTGTTAATTTTAGAAGCACGAACACGCAAAAATCTCAACCCCAAAGTTGAATGTTTAAGTTTCCGTGTTCTTCTGGGTGTTTCGAGTCATCCAGCTGCTCTGTTAGGCACTCAGGGTGACTCCTATTCGGCGCAGTTGTCCTCGCAAACTGGCATCAATCACCTGAGAACCGACTTTAATAATCACGCCACCGAGTAAATTAGGGTCTGTTTTGGTGATTATTTCTACATTTTCCGCCCCTGTGATCCCTTTCACCTTCTCGCAGAGGGTATGCTTTTGACCATCATTTAACTCAATAGCCGAGGTGACTTCTGCCAATACGGTTTTATTGAGTTGACGGAGTAAAGCCAGGTACTGCTTGGCGATGGGTTCGAGAAAGGAAATTCGCCCTCGATCAACGAGCAGCATGGCAAAGTTTCGCACATAGGGGTTACTTTCCTCGCGAAAAATTTGCCCAATCACTGCTTTTTTGTCATCCCGTTTAATCACAGGATTTCCAAAAAACTGTCTTAACTGTTCTGAATTTTCGAGCAATTCCAACAAAGAACGGATAGTGTCTCCGACTTCGTTTGCTATATTGTTTGACTGGGCTACCGACATCAAAGCCTGTGCGTAAGGCTCGACAATTTCACCGACAATTGCGCTCATTAACTACCTCACAATAATGCCAGACTACGGTCTATTAGTTGTTCTTGAGCCGAATGATCGAGTTGTTCTCTCAGTCGGACTTCTGAGCGTTCTAATGCCATTGCTACGGCTTGAGCGCGTAACTGAGCAATCGCCCGTTCTCGTTCTCCATCCATTTCTTGACTGGCTGTCGCTTTCATGCGTTCGACATCTTGCGAGGCCTGAGCTTCGATCTGAGCTTTAACGGCTTTGGCTCGTTCTTGGGCTTCGGCTCGAATTCGCTCGGCTTCTGCTTTGGCTTGAGTCAATTTTTCTTGTTGCTCTGCTAAAGCAACAGAGGCTTGTTTTTGACGTTGCTCTGCTTCTTGTATCGCCTGCTCAATATTGGATCGTCTTTCACTGAGGATTTTTCCTAAAAAACCTCGCCCAAAAAAGACTAGGACTCCAATCAAAATCGCAAGGTTAATCAGGTTGCTGTCTAAAATATCGAAGTTGAAGCCAAACTCCCCTTCCGAGGCTGCTTCTGTCGCTAGTAATACTACCGTCTCCATGATTTTCTTCTCATAACTGCGCTGCTAACAGTTTGACCTAAAATAATTGAGGGTTATCTCACCAATTCAGGCCCTAATAGCTTTTCTAGAATTTGCCGACTGAGTGGTTCTATCTGTTGCTCTAAAGTTTGTAAAGCTTGTTGCTTTTCGGTCTCAATTTCCTGAGCGGCTTGCTCTCTACGTTTTTGAGCTTCTTGTAGAGCTTCAGCCATTTTTTCCGATGCGATTTTTCTTGCTTCGGCTTGAGCGAGCGCGATCACCTCTTGAGCTTGCTTGCGGGTTTCTGCAAGTTCTTGCTCATATTGTTGAGCTAACTTTTCCGCTTTGTCTAATCGCTCTTGAGCTTCCAGTCTATTTTGTCGAATGTACTCGGCACGCTCATCAATTGCTTTTCCGAGTGGCTTGTAAAAAATCGCGTTTAATATGACTGCCAGCAGCAAGAACTGCACAGCCATCAGAGGTAAGGTCGCATTGATATCAAATAGTCCTCCCTCTTTTGCAGTTTCTTCAACTGCGAGTAAAATCGTCCAGTGCATCATTAGTTATTGTGTCTAGAGTTCCCATTCTGTCTGGTTTTAGAGTTTAGATTTTAGATTTTTGGGGTGAAGAATATCCCGACTCTCTAAAACCTAAACTCCAAACTTTTTACGCGAAGGGGTTAGCAAATAGCAACACTAGAGAAACGACAAGACCATAAATGGTCAGAGCTTCCATGAATGCCAAGCTCAACAGCAAAGTACCGCGAATTTTACCTTCTGCTTCAGGTTGGCGAGCAATTCCTTCTACAGCTTGACCTGCTGCATTTCCTTGACCAATACCAGGGCCAATTGCACCTAAACCTACAGCTAGAGCAGCAGCAATCACGGAAGCAGCAGCAATTAACGGATCCATAATGATTTCCTTACCTAAATTACGAAATTGACAATCAAGACAATACAAATCCACATCCTCTTTTCAACTCTCAGCAGTATTCATCTCGGCTGAGAATTTTGAGGTGAACTCAGTTTTCACTTTAGTGATGTTCTTCACCATGACCTTCTAGAGCTTCCCCAATATAGTTGGCTGCTAGAGTTGCAAAAATGAGTGCCTGAATCGAACCCAGGAATAAACCCAGGATCATCAACGGCAGTGGAACAAATAGAGGAACCAGAAAAACCAAGACCGCGACTACCAATTCATCCGCCAACACGTTACCGAACAGACGGAAGCTTAGAGACAGAGGCTTGGTAAAATCTTCAATCACCCGGAAGGGTGCGAGGAAGGGTACTGGCTTGGCATAATCTGCAAAGTAGCCGACAACGCCTTTTTTGCTAATACCTGCGTAAAAATATGCGCCAGACGTCAGCAGTGCTAAGGCTATCGTTGTGTTAATATCACTCGTCGGAGCAGCAAGTTCTCCTGCTGGTAGCTCTATTAGCTTCCAAGGAACTAATGCCCCTGACCAGTTCGACACAAAGATGAACAAAAATAATGTACCAACAAATGGTACCCAGGGGCGATATTCTTTTTCCCCAATTTGGTCTTTAGCCAGGTTGCGGACAAATTCCAGGACGTATTCCATGAAATTTTGCATTCCACTGGGAATACGCTGAATGTTGGTTGATGCTAAAATAGCACCCAACATTAGCACCGCTATCACAAACCAAGAGGTGAGGAAAATCTGTCCGTGTACTCTTAGATTGCCCAACTCCCAGTAGAAGTGCTGACCTACTTCCAAACTGGCGAGGGGAAAACAGTTCATCGCGTTGAAAGATTCAAGCATTTGCATTCAAAAGGCTTCCCCTTACAAGTACAGGCCCCAAGTCTGGATTTACCTGAAACTAACTAGCTCTCAGGCATCAGTGTTGTTTTCAACACATACAGAATGAGCGCAGCTTTGTACGTCAGAAATCCCAAAAAGATGGGAAGGAGCGACAAGCTATTCCATTGAGTTGCAACAATGATCAACCCAATCACTACAGCTAACCGAGTTTTGCTCAGACGTTGTTGCTGTCTACCCAGTTTCTCAACGTCTTTCGCTAACATTCTTAAGTAAACCACACTTGTAACCGCTCCTAATAAATAATTTAGAGCAATCTTGAGCGGATAAAAAAAGCAGACTGAAATAAAAATAACGCCTGTCAAGATCACCGTCAGGATTAGCAAGTCCTGCTGGAGCTGATAATACTCCTGCATGGAGGCATCCGGTTCAGGATTGATCCCACCTGAGTCGGAATTGTTTTCTACGGTGGGTGTGGTTTCAACAGAGGAGTCAGACAAGATCACAAAACTCACAATCTCAAACTTGGGTTTTTGGCTGCGCTCTGCAAGCCATCACTGATAATACCATGTATCGGTGACAACAAAAAAGGGATTTTAGGCAATAGGCAACAGGCAATAGGCAACAGGCAACAGGCAGTTATCAGTTATCACTGGTCACGGGTTACTGGTCACGGGTTACTGTAAACTGGTCACTGTCTATTGCTGCGGCGATGGACTGCTGGAGATAGGAGACGACATCTTCTAACGCCACTTCTTGGGAATTGTGGGTCGCTCGTTCGACAATTTCCACTTTGCCCGATTTTAGCGATCGCCCGGTTACAATCCGATAGGGAATCCCAATCAAATCCGCGTCTTTGAACTTCACCCCGGCTCGTTCGTTGCGATCATCGAGTAATGTCTCAATTCCGGCTTTATTTAGCTGATTATACAGATTTTCTGCCACTTCGACCTGTGTACTATCGCCAATGTTAGGAATCGTCACAATTGCATGATAAGGAGCGATCGCCACAGGCCAAATAATCCCATCTTTATCATAGGACTGTTCAACCGCAGACTGAGCTAAACGGGACACCCCCACCCCATAACACCCCATCACTAACGGAATTTCTTCGCCCAAGTCATTTGTACAAGTTGCTCCCATTATTTTAGAATATTTTGTTCCCAATTGGAAGATATGACCGACTTCAATTCCTCTGGCTGTTTCTAAGACTTGTTTAGAATCATGAACCGCCCGATCACCCGCTTTTGCTGTTCTAATATCTACAACTATTTTAGGCAATTCAAACTGTTTTTTCCAGTTCGCACCAACAACGTGATATCCCGACTCATTCGCCCCCGTTACAAAATTTTCTAACTCAACAGCCGTCTGATCAACCATTCGTAAAAACTTAGCATGAACCTGCTTACTTCCCGTAATATAATCATCCGATAAATCCGGTGCAATATACCCCAAAGGCAACGGTTTAGCCGCCCATTTTTGTTGGGCTTCTTCATCAGGAACGGTTAAGGAAATTAAGGCTTTTGCTTGATATTGACTCGTTAATTTGGTTAACTCATTCTGCAACTTCACCTCATTCACATCTTGATCGCCCCGAATATTCACCAACACTAACACTGTCATCCCATTATCAAAAACAGCTTGATAGAGAACATTTTTAACAATTTGAGTCGGTGAACATTTCAGAAAATTACAAACCGTTTCTATCGTTGCAGTATTAGGTGTTTCTCGTTTTTCATAGGCTTTAAACGCCGAAGGTTCAGGATCAGCAGGCAGAGAAACCGCCTTTTCAACATTGGCTGCATATTTGCCATCTTCGGTGTAGAGAACTTCATCTTCTCCCGCTTCTGCTAATACCATAAACTCTTGAGAACCCGACCCACCTATCGCCCCAGAATCTGCTTCTACCGCCCGAAATGCTAACCCACAGCGCCGTAACATATTACGATACGCCCGATCCATATCTTTATAGGTTTCTTTCAAACTGTCTTCATCAGTATGGAACGAGTAGCCATCTTTCATTATAAATTCTCGTCCCCGCATTAACCCAAAACGCGGTCTAATTTCATCTCGAAATTTGGTTTGAATTTGATATAAATGCAGGGGAAGTTGTTGATAGGAACGGATCATTTCTTTAGCAATGGTGGTGATCACTTCTTCGTGAGTTGGCCCTAAGGCTAAATCTCGGTTACGGCGATCAGTTAAAGCAAACATAATTCCTTCTGCTTTTGTATAAGTATCCCATCGACCGGACTCTTGCCACAACTCCGCAGGTTGAACTTGAGGAAGCAAACATTCTTCGGCGCCGGTGGCGTTCATTTCTTCGCGGACAATTTGGGAAACTTTTTGCAAAACCCGCCACATCAACGGAAGATAGGCATATATTCCACTGCCAATGCGACGAATATAACCTGCACGAACCAATAGTTTATGACTGGGTATTTCGGCTTCGGCTGGATCTTCACGCAACGTTACAAATAACATTTTCGAGAGTCGCATCGTTTTGATTTCCTGTAGAGAGCAACATACTATTATCTCAGATTGTGGTAAGTTAATCGCCTATCGGGTTTAAAATGTATTATATTATGAGATAAACGAAGTTAAAATTTGAGTATTCTGAGGTCAAAAAATGTCATTTCGGAAACGCGAAGTAACTTTTACCATTACAGAGATTCCAGAATTTATCACTGAAGAACGATTTATCGCCGCCCAAGAAAAAGCAAAAGAAGCCTTTGTGATGGACTTGCTACGCCATGCTGAAATTAGTGCTGGACGTGCCGCAGAAATGTTAAAAATTAATCGCGGACAATTATCTAATATAATGCGTGAATATAAAATTAGTCCTTTTGATGAAACAATGACTGTAGAGGACTTGCAAGAAGAAGTTACTCAAGTTATGAAAATTTTGGAGAGAGAAAACCCGTGATTGTTGTTTCAGATACAACTCCTTTAAGTGAATTGGCAAAAGTCAATCAACTTACATTATTACGAGAAATTTATGGACGTGTTGTTATTCCCCGTCAAGTATATGAAGAAGTTCTAGCGGGAACTCATCCTGCTGTTACAACAGTCCCTTTGCAAAATTGGATAGAGGTTGTGCCTGTTAAAAAGCCTCAAAATGTATTGAATATTCAGGTTGTAACGAAACTCGGTTTGGGGGAATGCGCTGCTTTGGTACTCGCTGAAGAATTAGGTGCTAATTTACTATTGATAGATGATTTAGAAGCACGGCGAGAAGCCCTCAGACGTAACTTAGTAATTACTGGAACAGTTGGAACACTGATAATAGCCAAGCAACGCGGACTGATTTCTAGTGTTAAAGTTGTATTGGATAATTTAACAGCTAATGGAACATGGATTAGTAGAGCAGTTTACCAAAATGCTTTAACTGCTGCTGGAGAATGGAAAAACTTTTGATAACTCTAAAGATAACTCAGGAAAACCCGGTAAAATAACGCTTTCATTCGGTAACATAATTAACTTGCGACGATAACCAAAAGATTGATCAAGTTTTTGATAGGGTTCGCTGTAACATTCCAGTTGATAATCAATTAGGTTAAAAATCCAATACTCTTTGATATTATTTTCAGCATAAACCCTCAGTTTAACGTCTTGATCATAATCTAAAGATGAATCAGATATCTCAATCAGCAGTAAAATATCTTCCTCTGTTGGATGAGAACTTAAATAATCATCTTCGCGGTTAACAACAATCACTCGATCCGGTTCTGGTTCGCTATTGGAAGATAAAATAATCGGTTGTTGTCCTCTGAGAGTTGCTTTGTCTCCAATCAATTTGTATAATTCCCGTTCTAAACGAGTCTCACAAACAGAATGAGAGGTTCCTTTCGCCGCCATATCAAAAAATTCTCCGCTAATAAGTTCAACCCGATCATCTTCGGTAAAAAATCCGAGTTCAGTTAAGCGGTGATATTCTGCTACTGTAAAACGTTTAGGAGTTGCGATCGCCATAATTTTAAACAGGGTAAAGGATGATGTTTATTATAACAAAAAAGATGAGGATTGTATTAATACTTTGACCTCATCTCTTGAACTTGAACTCAAAATCAAAATTACCAAATAAATGGAATAAGTAGTCGAGTCTTTTGCTTGTATTCTTGATATTGAGGATATTTTTCACTCATGCTAACCTCTTTTTGATTGATTCTTTGTAGATAAATTGCCATAACTAACCCCGGTACTAGATAAGCCCAAATTTAACCTGCAACAATGGCAAAACTAAGATATCTCAGCAAATCTCCGAAGTAGTTAATATTGCGAGAAAAACGCCAAATATTATCTTGAACTAAACCCGCGCCCAATTCTTTTGCGGTTAATTTCTGAACATCGGCACTGGCATTAATTAAACTGCCAAAAATGTAAAAGGGTAAAGCAATTCCAACCGTTAAAAATGAAATCGGTTCGGGATTAAAAAACGCTAAATAACCCGGAAGTGCGTAAAGAAACCCAACAAATAATAGGGAGAAAATAAATCCCCCAATTCCTACAGGTTCACTAAATAATATTTCTCGGCGTTTGGGATAAAACCACTGTTCAACTAGCCACCAAATACAATAACTAATATGCAAACAGAGATAGATGACTTGACGCATATCCTGAATGCCTAACAGTATTGCACAGCCAATTAAAAAGAAAATAGTGACGGTTTTAGCGACATTAATTGCTGTTAACTGTGTGATTTTAAATTGTTGATTGGCGGTATTTTCCATGATTTGAGTTGATCAACCTCTACTGATAATTTAAACTCACTCTCAAAATGATGCAGCATCGCTACCATGTTACCTGATCTCGTAAGTTTTCAATCATTATCGGGCCTACTCCTGGGACTCGTTGGAAGTCTTCTAAGGAGGTAAACGGTTGTTGTTGACGAGTTTGAATAATACGTTGGGCTAATTGTGGGCCAATGCCGGCTAGAGTTTCTAATTCTCGTTGAGTCGCAGTATTGATATTAATTTTATATCCTAAACTCCAACGGGGAGGCTGTGAAACAGTTTCTATTTTTCCTTGACAAGCTTCAATTTCTTGTTGAATTGTTGCTAAGGTTCGGGCAGGAATTCCTAATCTAGCAGTATCATACATTCGATTAAATTCTCGGTCAAAATGGGCGGCAACCGTGGGATTTTTTACAACAACTAAGGTTTCATCATTAGTTGTATTGGCTGCGGCTGTCCAGTTATGAGAACCTGTAATTACAATTTCATTATCAACAATTCCGAATTTATGATGTAGCTTATCTCCTGGAAGTAAATTAGGAACACCAACGGTTGAAATGGGTTGTTTCCAGGGACGGTTATCGGCTTCTACTTTACAGTTATTCACTCTTTCAACTCCTACCATATCTAACAGTTCACTATAGTTCCGAAAAGCAAAACTGGGATCGATCATTCCTCGGATTTTAACTGAACGTTGAACCGTTGTTTTCATAATATCAGTTAAGGCTTGTTCAGAAAAGACAAATAATGCAAAATCAATTGAATTTTGGGCTTTTGCTAAGGTTTGACCAATTAAACCATTTACGCTTTCTTCCCAGGTTTGACGGCGAGGTGTAGGGGAAAATTGGACTAATAAATCGGTAGTTCCAACCCGAACAGTTTGGGCTGGACGATAGGGTTTATTCGTGCCAAATTTACTATCAAATTCTCCACCGGGGCCATCTCCCCACATGAGATTAAATTCTTGGGTGAATAGATTAGCAAGTTGTGAACTTTCAATTTTTAATAAATTATTAGCATTTCCTCGACTTCTGGGTTCACCTAAATCGCCATGAACATCACTAAGGGTAAAATTAGCAGAAGTTATAATAACCGTTTTACCATCAGCAATGACAAATTTATGGTGCATTAACCCTGATCCTTTTGAACCATCTGCCGTATCATCAATCCAGGGAATGTTAGCATTATTAAGCATCACTAACGCATCGCGTTGATTAATTTCATCTGAAGAAATTTTGCCATCTTGATTAATATCAATCAATCGAATCGCTTCTAAATATCGATTTAGTTCTTCATTAGAAAATTGAGCAATTTCTTGCTCAGTAAAATCACTCCAAGGACGACTATAATTATTTTCAATGATCACTCTCACTTGAACACCCGTTTGCTGCTTTTGGGCGAGGGCTGTTGCAATTTTGGGTAAGCGGAATTCCTGCACCGCGACATCAATACTAGAGGTGGAACTGTTGATAGTGTCGATAATAATGGCTTCTAAATTATCTCCCGGTCGAGTTTTGGGGCGAAATGGTTCAGTGTAAACAGAAGCTGGAGATTGATTAAAGTAAGCTTGAATGAGGGGGTCTTGGGGTATCGCTGGGGAAAACGGTTGAATAGAAGTAGGAGAGTCTTGTTTATCAATCAAACAACGATTTAAAACAAGGACAAGCAAAACGACTGCTAAAGCGAGTAGGATAAATCGGTTTTTGTGAAATAAACGCACGGTATGAAGTGAAGAAAGACTTATAAATATTATTGTAGTCAATATTCAACCCTCTCCGGATAGATTTTTAGAGAGATTTATAAATTCTCTGATGAAAATCTATTTTCTTCCGTCTTCCTCAGAAAGTGAGCATCGTTAAGGTTTGATAATCTTAATCTTTCCAAAATTTCCTTAAAGCCGTTGATCTTCTACACTTTTAACATTCCAGCGATCTACTGACTTTGGTTTTGAAAAGATATCCGCTTGGGGGATGCCCCTCAAGACAGGTAATCTGTATAAGTAGAGCTTAAGTTAAATTTGTGCAAAGTGATTTTTGCATAAAATCCAGCAACCTTGTCCATTACAAGGGGTGCAGGACTTCCTATTTTGTTCGCACAACCTGGATCTCAACCCTCACATTAGTGTTATGCCTAGAAGAAAGAGAACATTTTCGTGTGGCCACAAGGGGTATGGAAAAGTCTGCCATCGCTGTAAACACCAGCAGATGTTAGAACAGCAAGAACATCAAGAGCGAGTCGAGAAACGAAATAGAAAGCAAGAATGGGAAGCATCTTTTGAGCAAGATATCATCGATCTCAGGGGCTTACCCGATTATGTGGTCATTAAAGCACGAGCAATTCTTGCTGGATTAAACGCTCATAAAACCTATCGTGACTTTGGAGGAAAACGACTACGCCATAACCGCTTTATTATTAGCATTCCGGTCACTCGCAATTATCGGATGCTTTGTCAAGATAGTGGTAGTTTTGTTGTCCCTCAAAAAATCCTCTCTCACGAAGATTACAACGTTTGTAAGCCAGGAAACTGAACGAACAAACGGGTAGACGAATTAGGAGGCATTGAAGTTCCCGAAAAATTAGCCTTTTGGATAACTACACTTAATAAATCCGAAAAACTCATGCAAATTTACTTAGACTATAGTGCAACGACACCGACCTGTTCTCAAGCGATCGCCGCCATGCAAACCGTTTTGACTCAACAATGGGGCAATCCTTCCAGTTTACATGAATGGGGTCAAAGATCAGCAATGCTGTTAGAACGTTCTAGAAGCCAAGTGGCTCATCTGATCAATGCTCCCCCTGAATCGATAATTTTTACCTCTGGGGGGACAGAAGCCAATAATATGGTAATTTTCGGCGTAGCTCGATGTTATTCTACTCCCCAACATCTGATTATTTCCAGTGTTGAACATTCAGCGATCGCCGAACCCGCCAAACTCCTGGAACAATGGGGATGGGAAGTCACCCGTCTCCCGGTGGATCATTTAGGTCGAGTTCATCCGTTAGACTTGCAAGCCGCCATACAACCCAATACGGTTTTAATTTCAGTCATTTACGGACAAAGTGAAATCGGCACCTTACAACCGATTGAAGCCTTAGGCAAAATCGCTCGATCTCATGGAATAATATTCCATAGCGATGCGGTACAAGTGGCGGGACGTGTACCAATTGATGTTCAGACTTTACCTGTGGATTTATTATCCCTTTCCAGTCACAAAATTTATGGTCCTCAAGGCAGTGGCGCCTTGTATATCAAACCCGGAGTAGACTTAAAACCTCTATTAACAGGCGGGGGTCAAGAAACGAAATTAAGGTCTGGAACCCAACCCGTTCCGGCGATTGTGGGCTTTGGGGTAGCAGCTGAACTAGCTCTAGAAGATCTGATCACAGAAAGTTCTCGGTTAATGCAGTTACGCGATCGCTTATTTGATTTATTGGCTGATGTTCCTGATTTAATCCCCACAGGCGATCGCATTCACCGACTCCCCCATCATGTCAGTTTTTGTTTAAAGCCTCAAAGAGAAAAAACCGATTCACCCATTACCGGAAAAACCCTCGTCAGACAAATGAATTTGGCGGGAATTGGTATTAGTGCAGGTTCGGCTTGTCATAGCGGGAAACTCAGTCCCAGTCCGATTTTATTAGCAATGGGATATGATCACACAACCGCTTTGAGTGGAATTCGCTTGACATTAGGACGAGAAACCACAGAAGCCGATATTGATTGGACAGCGTTGGTGTTAAAACAAATTCTCCAACGACTGCAACCATTACCTGTTGTGCTTGGAATTGAAACCCGTTGATCCGGGTGGGTCAGACAATGGAGGGAGTCGGAGACAGTTAACCCTTTACATTCACTGTCTCCGCATCTCCCCACTCCGTATTGAGATACAATACTTGGAGAAATTATATTTTTATGAAGACTCTGGGCTAGCCTAAATCGTTTTATGACGCAATTACCTAAAAGCATAGAAGAAGCTGTCGAACAAGCTAAACAAGCAACCCAAGCCGCTCTCGATGATGGTTACAAACTGTTGCAAGTGGAGTTGGTTTTTCCAGAAATTGAACTCCAAGCCCAAGCCATTGCTCAACAATTTATTCCGGCGATCGAAGAATCCCAAACAGTTCTCAAAGTCTTTTTTCCGGATGCGGGTGCTGCTGCATTAGCCCGTCGAGATTGGGGAGAAACCCCGTTTAAAGTCAGCGATCTAGGAAGTAGTCGTTCACCCATCGAAACTCGTGTTCAAGAGGATGATGGGCGGTTTTTAGTGGTTTCTCCGGCTGCGGTGGAAGTCGAACAGGTAGAAAAGTTATCTCAGTTAGCAGGCGATCGCGCTGTGATTTTACTCAATCCTCGCCTAGAAGATGTTGCTATTATAGGAATAGGCTATGCTGCTCGCGCCTTGCGTGAACGGTTTATCAATAAGATTGAATCCTGCTATTATCTCAGACCCCTAGAAGGCGATGCTGCACTCTATCGGTGTTATCCCTCTCTGTGGGAAGTCTGGCAAGAAATTGACGGAGAATATCAGATTATTGCTCAAGAACAAACTAAGCCAGTCGGAGATCAGCTTGATCAAATTTTAGCAGGAACAACCTCTAGCCAGTCTGATCAGACCGAGTCCGCCAAACCTCAGCCGAAAAAGCAAGGCTTTCTGGCAGGACTGCAAAGCTTTCTGAATGCTCTGAGTCGATAAAGCCTGATCTCCATTTCTCATAGAGGAACCCCCGGTGAAAGACAATGCCAAACCGACGTATTATCATTGGTGATGTACACGGGCATTATGATGGCATGATGACGCTCCTTGAAAAACTTGATCCAGGAGAAGCGGATCAGGTTTACTTTCTCGGAGATTTAGTAGATCGTGGCCCGAAAAGCGCTCAAGTTGTAGAATTTGTGAAACAGAGTCCCTATCGCTGTTTGATGGGGAATCACGAACAATTGATGTTGAATGCTTTACCGGAAGTGGGAAAAAATACTTCCGCATGGCAGGCTTGGTTGTATAGTGGTGGACATTCAACGATTACCAGTTATCAGGATGCAGGAATTATACCCCGTGATCATCTTCAGTGGATGCGATCGCTTCCGGTGTTTATGGACTTAGGAGATGTTTGGTTAGTTCATGCAGGAATTCACCCTAAATTACCTCTATCTCAACAAACTGAAGCCGAATTTTGTTGGATTAGACGAGAATTTCATAATATCCCTAAACCCTATTTTGACAACAAATTAATTATTATTGGTCATACCATTACGTTTACCTTTGAGGGGATTGAACCTGGAGCTTTGGTTCAGGGACAAGGCTGGTTAGGGATCGATACAGGAGTTTATCACGCGAAAAGTGGTTGGTTAACCGGACTGGATCTCAGTAATCAAAAGGTTTATCAAGTTAACGTTTTACACAATAATAGAGTGCGAATTTTGCCTCTAGAAGAAATTGTCACTCAGCTTAAACGTCCCTCTTTGCTGGCGCGTTTACGATATGTTCGTCCTTAAAGAAAGAATAGAAAACAGTCTTTACGGGTCACTATAGCTTGGGGGATATATCAAATCATTAAGTTCTGAAATCTAGCCAAAAAATAGGAGGTACTTTGGTTATAGTGATCTAGCAATCGGTTTATCGCTTTATGACTAGACTCAACTCCACAATCACCCGATGGCAAACACCTCTAAAAAAACTGCTACCCTTATTGCTTGGTGTACTCGCTTCTGTTGCTGTTTTTTTTCTGGGGTATCAACTCACAATTAAAGAAAACCTGTATATTAATCAATTAATTCAACAGGAAGCAGATGCGATTCAGTTAGAATTAAGTCAAGAATTCTCAAGTCGAGTGTTGATACTCCAGCAAATGGCTCATCGTTGGGAAGCCAGTGGCGGTAAAACACAGGAACTTTGGGAAACCGATGCTGTCAGCTTTATGAATAGTTTCTATGGTTATCAAGCCATTCAATGGGTTGATCCTGACTTCATCGCTCGTTGGGTCGTACCACGGGCTGGAAACGAAGCTGCACAAAACTTTGATTTCAGCCAAACGCGGCGCAGCCAAATCACGTTTCGTTTGGCAAGGGATCTCAAGCAAGTGATTCTAACACGCAATATTTTACTCCCTCAAGGAGATCAAGGAGTTCTTGCTATTGTCCCTCTCTTTGTTGGAGAGAATTTTGAGGGGTTTATTGTCGGTGTTTTTCAGTTTCAAACTCTATTTGATAGTATTTTGAGAGTGCCACCCGGTTACAAAGTTGCGATTTATGATCGAGATCAATTAATTTATCATCAATCTGGAGTTCCTCAAGACTATTCTGATCATCAAACGGTTTTTGTTAGGGCTTATGGTGCAGATTGGCGAGTCAAAGTTTTCCCAACTCTTGCATTAATCTCTGAGATCAAATCCCCTTTACCCTTGATTGTACTTGTTGGAGGTTTAGTTTTAGTTTGGCTGTTTGTATTGGTCGTACATTTAGCAGAAGTTAGTCATCATCAAGTCTATCAATTAAAGAAAACCAATCGCCAGTTACAAAGGGAAATTTACCAGCGTAAACAGGCTGAACTTGGGAAAAAACGACTCGCAGGAATTGTGGAATGCTCAGAAGACGCTATTATTAGTAAAAATTTAGACGATATTATTACTAGCTGGAATGCAGCAGCCGAGAAAATTTTTGGTTATACGGCACAGGAAATTCTTGGGAAATCGGGAAAACAACTGATTCTCCCAAACTATCAACAGGAAGAACAAGACATTCTCGAGAAAATTAAACAGGGAGAACGCATCGAACACTACGATACAAAACGACTCAAGAAAGATGGAAGTTTGATCGATGTTTCTATCAGTGTTTCTCCCATTAAAGATGAAGTCGGTAATATTATTGGTGCTTCTAAGATAGCTCGAAATATTGCTGAACGGAAACAAGCTGAAGAAGCGCTGCGTCAAAGTGAAACTCGATATCGACAACTCATTCATAACTTAAATGCTGGTTTTGTGATTCATGATCCGGATACCCGGATTTTACTGTGTAATTTAAAGGCTTGTGAATTATTCAAGCTATCGATGGATCAAATGATGGGGAAAACCGCAATTGATCCGGCTTGGAATTTTGTTCGAGAAGATGAAAGTTTAATGCCGATAGAAGAATATCCTGTTAATCGGATTTTATCGACTAAAACTCCCCTGAGAAATTATGTTTTAGGAATCAAAAATGATACTTCTCCCCTGACTTGGGTGTTAATCAATGCTTACGCTGAGTTTGAGGCTTCGGGTGAAGTTAAACAAGTGATAATTACATTTATTGATATCACCAAACGCAAACAGGCAGAGGAAGAAATTAAACATACTCGAAATTTTTTGCAAGCTTTATTAGATCATCTACCTGTGGCGGTTTTTGTCAAAGATGCTCATCCTCAAAATTTTGGTGTTTTTCAGTTTTGGAATAAAACCTGTGAACAGTTATTTGGCATCTCAGCCGAACAGGCTATTGGGAAAACGGATTATGATTTCTTCCCAACTGAACAGGCTAACTTGTTTAAACAAACGGATAAAATAGCGGTTAAACAGGGAAAAACTGAGGATCTTTTAGAAGAATTGGTAGGAAGTGAGAGTGGGGGTAGACGTTGGCTACATACGGTAAAAGTTCCAGTTTATACTGACAAAAAACCAGATTATTTGCTCTGTTTTTCAGAAGATATTACCGAGCGCAAAAAAGCAGAATCAGAACGACAGGAAATGGCAGAGGTGATGGAAAATGCCTTGTCAGGAATTGCTAAACTGGATACTCAAGGACGTTATCTTTATGTGAATAAAACCTATGCTAATATTGGGGGCTATCAACCTCAAGAAATGATAGGAATGTCTTGGCAAGAAACTGTACATCCTGAACAAGTTGAAAGGTTGATTGGTGCTTATCAAGAAATGATCAAACAAGGGCGAGTCGAAGTTGAAACGACAGGTATTCGTCAAGATGGTTCTATTTTTTATAAGCAAATTGTGCTAATTGCAACCTATGATGAACAGCACCAACTTCAAGGGCATTACTGCTTTATGAAAGATATTACTGATCGTAAACAAGCTGAAATTAGTTTAGAACAAGAACTCCTGCGGACAACAACACTGTTTAATACTTCAATGGATGGTATTGTTGTCATGAATAATCAGGGGGATGTTGTACAAGCCAGTCCCAGTTTTGCTCGAATGCTAGGGTATACCTTAGAAGAAACTTTATCTTTAAATCTTGCAGATTGGGATGCTCAGTGGACAAAAGAAGAACTGAAACTCATGCTCAATCGAGAGGAAATTATTCCTTTATTTGAGACTAAACATCGCCGAAAAGATGCTTCAGAGTATGATGTAGAAATTAGCTGGACTCGAGTAGAATTAGATGGTGAGATGATGAACTTCTGTATCTGCCGAGATATTAGCGATCGCCAACAGACTCTTGAAGCACTGCGGTATCAGAAGGAAATATTTCAAACGATTGTTAATCATATTCCAGTGATGATTACATTGTTTGACTCCGAGGGTCAAATACAATTAATTAACCCCGAATTAGAACGAGTTTTAGAATATCCCCTCGAAAGTTGGCAGGAACAAGATATCTTATCACAATGTTATCCAGACCCTGCTTATTGTCAAAGTATCTTAGAATTTATGCTGGCGGCGACGGGAAAGTGGCAAGATATGACAACAATAACAGCAACCGGAAAAGCCGTTGAAACCTCTTGGGCAAATGTGCGGCTTTCCAGTGGGTATTCTTTAGGTATTGGTCAGGATATTAGCGATCGCAAACAAAAAGAACTTGCCCTTCGACAAGCAATGGAAGCCGCAGAAGCCGCCAACTTAGCGAAAAGTATCTTTCTGGCGAATATGAGTCACGAACTTCGTACCCCACTCAACGTAATTTTAGGGTTTACTCAGGTGATGGCTCATGATCCGGCTTTGACTCCGACTCAACAAAAAGATCTACAAACCATTCAACGCAGTGGCGATCACCTTTTGAGTTTAATTAATGATGTTTTAGATCTATCTAAAATTGAATCTGGGCATTCCACCCTTGAAGAAACAGGGTTTGATTTAATGGCTTTGCTCGATTCGCTCCGAAATATGTTAGCTGAACGAGCCAGTTCAAAAGGGCTAGAACTTTGTTTTGAAATTGCACCAGAAGTTCCTCAATTTATTGTGGCAGATGCTCAAAAACTCCGTCAAATTTTGCTCAATCTTCTCAGTAATGCGATTAAATTTACCCCACAAGGCAGTGTAACACTACGAGTTAGAAATCAGGAGTTTCAAAAGCTCCATACCCTGATTTTTGAAGTCACAGATACGGGTATTGGAATGGCTCCTGAAGAATTAGAGACGATTTTTGATGCGTTTGTTCAAGCCGAAGCCGGAAAGCGTTCTGTCAGTGGGACAGGCTTAGGATTAACCATTAGCCGCAAACTGCTGGAATTAATGGGCGGAAAAATAAGAGTTCGGAGTACAATCGGAAAAGGAAGCACATTCACATTTACCCTTCCCGTTCGTCTAACCAACGGAGTCGATATCACTCAAGAACAAAGCAATCGTCTGGTGATCGGGTTAGCTTGTGATCACACTCATCATCGAATTTTAGTCGTAGATGATCGGGCGGAAAATCGCTTGTTAATTGTGAGATTAGTGACTCAAATCGGGTTAGAGGTCAGGGAAGCCGGTAATGGACAAGAAGCCGTACAACTCTGTAAAGAATGGTTGCCTGATCTGATTTGGATGGACATTCGGATGCCTGTGCTAGATGGCTATGAAGCCACAAAGCAAATTCGGGCAATGGAACAGGGACAAAATAGTGTGATTATCGCACTCACCGCCCAGGCTTCTAATAGCGATCGCACCCTCGCCCTGGCTGCGGGTTGTAACGACTATATTAGTAAGCCTTTCCATGAACAAACTCTATTTCAGAAAATGGCGGAATATTTAGGTTTAGAGTATGTTTATCAAGAATCAGAAAAGGGGGTGTCATTGGTTGGCGAATCGTTAGAGAGTGATAGCAACTCAAAACTGGATTTGAACCCGGGAGTTTTAGGAAGATTATCTGACATTCATTTGGCGCACTTGGAAGATGCAGCTATCTGTGGAAATGATTTGGCGATTACGGAGTTCGTTGATCAATTTTTAGATGAACTTGCTCCTCTGGGAACTCATTTAAAAGAACTCGCCAGCCAATATCAATTTGAGCAAATTCTTAATCTGATTCACAGTGTACAATCTTCAAACTATTCTACAACTCACTCTCGAAAGCTTTCCGCGAAAAATAGTCAAGACTCTAACTTGATTTAAAAATAATGACCACTTTACTGAAATCGACGACAAAAACCACGATTCTGATTGTTGATGATACTCCCGACAATTTACGATTGTTAGCTAAAATTTTAGAGTCACAGGGTTATCTGGTTCGTAAATATCTTAATGGTCGAATGGCACTTCAAGGGGTTAATCGTGATCCTCCCGATCTAATTTTGCTAGATATTAATATGCCAGAAATGAATGGTTATGAAGTTTGTCAACAGTTAAAAGCTTCAGAAAAAACTGAGCAGATTCCCGTTATTTTTATTAGTGCCTTAGAACGGATTGAAGATAAAGTACGAGCTTTTGAACTGGGGGGAGTCGATTATATTACTAAGCCTTTTCAAGAACAAGAAGTATTGATTCGGATTAAAAATCAATTACTGATTCAACAGCAACATAAACAACTCATTGAACAAAATAAACGCCTAGAACAGGAAATTCAAGACCGTTTAAAAGCTGAAGCTGAAGTCAGACAGTTATCTCTCACGGATGAATTAACCGGACTTTATAACCGACGAGGCTTTTTTGTTTTGGCAGAACAACAAATAAAAATAGCTCGACGCACCCAAGTTTCTTGTTGTATTTTGTTTGCTGATTTAGATGGATTAAAGAAAATTAATGATACTTTCGGACATTCAATCGGAGATCAAGTGATTATTGAATCTGCCAATATTCTCCAGCAAAGCTTTCGGGAGGCAGATATTATTGCTCGATTGGGTGGTGATGAATTTGCTGTATTTATATCAGGTATAGAGAGTCAATCCAATAGCTTTTATCTGCGGTTACAAGAAAATATTGACAACTTTAATCAAAAGCAAAATCAAGCTTATCAACTTTCAATCAGTATTGGCATACACACTTGTAATTTTCAGGATTATGACTGTTCACTGGAACAAGGACTCGCCCTAGCGGATCAACTGATGTATGAACATAAACAGTCAAAACATAGTCAATTGAGTTTATATAGCGATCGCAAATGATTTATGAGAATGAGCCATACATTGACCCTTTGATTTAAACTAACAATTACCTCTCCTTAACTTCTGGCTGCTAGGATGCTAGATCATTATTCGTCAATAAAAACCCTCTCATAGAGGTTTGATTATTGAATGCTAATCGAGCAGCGTTTGCACTTTTTTTCTCAGAAGGAGAATAAATGAGTACAGCATCCACCCCATCTTTAGCAAAGGTTAGTAGCAGCCGAAATTTTCTGAATTGGCTAGCTGTTTTGGCTTTAATTTACTTGCTAATTGTCGCCGTTGGAGTCATTGGCACCGGGTTTAAAGCAGCCGTTGGTTCTCAAGCGAAAGAACTCTTTGCCTTTGCAACCAATCCTTTTTTGGGTTTAATTGTTGGGATTGTCGCAACAGCACTAATTCAATCTTCGAGTACAACAACTTCAATTGTTGTCGGGTTAGTCGCCGGAGGTTTACCCGTACCCACAGCCATTCCCATTATCATGGGGGCAAATATTGGTACATCTGTTACCAATACCTTAGTCAGTGTTGGGCATATTGGAGATAAAGCCGAATTTCGACGTGCTTTTTCTGCTGCAACCGTTCTTGATTTTTTCAACTTACTCGCTGTCGCAATTTTTCTGCCGTTAGAAATCTTATTTCATCCTTTAGAACGCTTAAGTAAAGTAACAGCAACCTTTTTTCTGGGTGATGCTTCCCTCAGTATGAAAGATGCTAACTTAATTGGGGCAATGACGAAGCCTGCAACGAGTATTATCACAGCTAGCACTGGATTTTTACCCGCTCCTTTTAACGGACTGCTGCAAATCTTGTTGGGAATTGTGCTGATTTTCTTCTCAATTTATTATGTCGGAAAATTGCTCAAACAACTCATGGTTGGACGTGCCAAAGATATCCTACACACCGCTATTGGTCGAGGGCCGATTGCAGGTATTTTGTCCGGTGTCTTAATGACTATTTTGGTACAATCTTCCTCAACAACCACCAGTTTAATGGTACCCTTAGCGGGGGCAGGAGTCTTTGGCTTACGAGAGATTTATCCCTTTACATTAGGGGCGAATGTTGGCACTTGTGTAACCGCTTTATTAGCCGCAACCTCGGCTTCAGGGCCAGAAGCACTCCCGGCTTTAGAAATTGCTTTGGTGCATTTATTCTTCAATTTGTTAGGGGTTTTAGTCATTTTCTGTATTCCTTTCCTCTGTCGATTACCTGTGATGGCGGCAGAAAATTTAGCCTCTGCGGCAAGTGAACATAAGTTTGTTGCCCTCGCCTATGTATTGGGAACATTTTTTATCTTACCTGCCTTATGCTTAGGCTTATCCTATGTGATTTAGATCCCCTAAAATAAAGACTAGGAAGGCCAATTTGCTTTGAGATAGAAGGAGAAATGATGAGCGAAAAACTAGAATATTTGAAAAAGCTCGAACTGCAAGTAGAAGAAGCGCAAGCTGTTTTAGATCGACTCAAAGCAGAGCGTGAACAAGCTCGACAAGCCGCGCAACATGAAGAAATTGAGCGTTTAGAAGAACATCTTGCAGATGCACGGGTGAGGTTAACAGACTTGTCAAAACTGACAGAAGAAGCTTGGCAGGATTTCAAGACTATTGTTGAAGAAGTTCTGCATAAATTACAGGAAAGCCTTAGCAGCTTAGTCAAGCATTAAATTATAGTGTAAGGATGAGATCATGTTTCGTTCTCAACAAATCACCATCAAGACGATTGTTCAATATAGCATGATTGCAATCTGCATAATGCTTTTAATCAGTTGCTCTCGTCCAACAGCAACCGCTCAATCAGAATCCTCAGAAACAACTGCGATCACTCGAGATTCTTCTGCTATTGTTATTGATGGTTCGAGTACCATTTATTCAATTTCTACAGAAGCGGCTAGTCGCTATTTACGGCGTCATCAAGACTCAGAAATTGTCGTTAATTTCTCAGGAACAACAGGCGGTTTCCGTCGCTTTTGTCAAGGGGAAACCGATATTAGCAATGCTTCACGTCCGATTAGCACCGAAGAAATCGAAGCTTGTGGATCAAATGGGGTAGAATATATTGAAGTTCCCATCGCCTATGATGCTTTATCGATAGTGGTGCATCCTAATAACGATTGGGTAGAAAATATTACGGTACAAGAGCTAAAAACCCTCTGGGAACCCCAAGCGGAAGGGAAAATCACGCAATGGAATCAAGTTCGTGCCACCTGGCCTGATCGTCCGATTAACTTATATGGTCGGGGTAAAGATTCAGGAACTTATGATTATTTTACTCGGGTGATTGTGGGTCAGGCCAGGTCGAGTCGCACTGATTATGTCGCGAGTGAAGATGTAGATTTTCTGGTGGAAGAATTGAAAAAAGACCCAGAAGGGTTAGCGTTTTTTGGGATTGGACATTATGTTCAAAATTGGGAAGATTTGAGAGCGATCGCCGTCGATAATGGAAGTGGGCCTGTGTATCCGACCGTGGATGCAGTTCGTTCTGCCACGTATCAACCCTTGACTCGCCCTCTATTTCTCTACATTAATGCTGATTCCCTAGAAAATAAACCTCAAGTCTCAGCTTTTGTTCAAAACTACCTGGAAAATCTTAGCAGTTGGGTACCGTTTGTGGGTTATATTCCCCTTTCGGATATGGGTTACAAGTTAGCACTAGAACGCTTTCAACAACGCACCATAGGTACTCTGTATGATGGGCAAATTCAAACCAATATTTCTCCTGAAGAAATGCTGCAAACCCAAGCCTCTCTAAATTAAGCCTATGGCACTACGCCCAGGCAATAGATATTTTAAGAACATCTATTGGTGCGCCGCCTACAGTTGAAGCCAAATAACTAGGACTCCACAATGCTCTGTTGTGGGGTTTTTTATATCCGGTTTTCCCATATTGAGGAGGAATTGACACTCCCCAGCACTAGAAGCGCGGGGATTCTAGCTTCAGCGTCGTTGCTTGCTCTTGCAGGTCTTGCGACCAACAGGAGTAGAGGCTACAACTCGACTAGCGTTACTTCCGGGTTGCCCACCCGTAGCGGCAGTTGTTCCTCCCAGGCGTGACCCCAAGACTGCACTGCCTTCCTTTGCACGACTTAAGATTACTTTGGCAGCATTCACATCCCGGTGTTCAGTGTGACCACAAGTAGGGCAAGAATGAGTGCGAGTGCTTAGAGTTTTTTGGACTTTAGTACCGCACTTGCTGCATTCTTGGCTTGACAAATGTGGAGGAACAGCAATTATTTCCCTGCCAAACTTCTGCCCAAAGTATTCGAGCCAGAGGCGGAATTGATACCAAGAAACATCATTAATACTTTTGGCTAGCTTGTGATTTTTCACCAGTCCGCTTACATTTAAGTCTTCCAAGACCACCTTAGCGTTTGCTAGGCATAAGTTACGCGCCAGTCTCTTAGCGTGTTCTTCTCTTTGTCGAGTTACTCTTAAATGCTTGCGTCCATAAACACCACGAGCTTTTTTCCGTCCGCTTGACCCCTTCTTTTTCTGGTAAATTTGACGCTGAGAGCGCTTGATCTTCTTCTCAGCTTTGCGTAAAAACCGAGGATTTTCCTCGTGATTGCCGGAAGAGTCGGAATAAAAGTATTCTAGTCCCACATCAATACCGACTTCTGTATTAGTATTTGGCGCATCTTGCTGATGATCAGCCTTGACAACAAATTGCACGTAGTAGCCATCAGCTTTTCGTACAATGCGAACTCGCTTGATTAGCTCTAAAGGAAAAGTGTGAATATCCCATTTTCCTAACAACTTGAGTGAGCCAATACCTTTTTGATCGGTGAAGTTAATGCGACGTTTGGATGGATGTAGTTTCCATCCGCTAACTTTATACTCAACCGAACGACTGTTTTTCTTGAACCGTGGATACTCTTTCTTGCCAAGTTTCTTGTTTTTGCAGTTCTTGAAAAATCGATGAATTGCACGTTCTACATTTTCAACAGATGCTTGACAAGCATGAGAGTTGAGTTCTGCGACGAACGTATACTTTGCTCGTAGCTGAGTGTTGTACTGGTACATCTGTTTTTTGCCGACACCTCGATTATCTATCCAGTATCTCAGCACTTTGTTTCTGACAAACTGTGAGGTACGAATAGCTTCATCAATAGCTATGCGCTGTGCCTTCTTCACGACTGCTTTATACTCCAGCACCAACACTCTTGAATCACCTCCGGGTTAGATAGCTTATATCTGTACAATTAATTATACACATCAAGGCTATCTGTTTTTCCCGAGTTTGATGAAGCATTTGAAGTCGAATAGGAACGTCGTTTATTCGTGCAAATATCAGATTGTTTGGACTCCCAAGTATAGACGCCCAGTATTGATTGATGGTGTGGATACTCGACTCCAGGAATTACTTGAGCAAATAGCTAAAGAAATACAGGTAGACATCCTGGAGATGGAGATCATGCCAGACCACGTACATTTGCTGATTGAGGTAGACCCCCAGTTTGGCATTCACAAGGCTGTTAAAAGGTTGAAAGGCTTAACCTCCCGTTACTTAAGGCTGGAATTTCCTCGTTTAAAATCAAGGCTTCCAACTCTTTGGACTAACTCTTACTTTGTGTCTACGGTTGGTGGTGTGTCTCTAGAAGTTGTTAAACAGTACATCAATAACCAGAAGGAAGTCTGACGGCCAATAAATTCGCTACGAGCTTACCCCATAGTTGAAAACTAGGGGCTTGCGCTCTTTGATTCTCGGTCAAGCCCGTTCTCAAGCCGAATGTGCCTCACCGATCTATAATAACTAGGGGACAATCTACCCTAAGCAAGCGATCAACTGTTTATTCTGAAAGCAACAATCAAACCTCTTATGTCCCGTTATCACCGCATCCACATTCACAATCCCCAGAAAAATCAGCAATACACCGTTCAAGTTCCAGATGATCGCTATATCTTGCAATGTGCGGAAAATCAGGGTGTAGATTTACCCTTTTCCTGTCGCAATGGCGCCTGTACCACTTGTGCGGTACGAGTCATCTCCGGTGAATTGTATCAACCCGAAGCAATGGGACTTTCGCCAGAATTGCAAAAACAAGGTTATGCTTTATTGTGCGTCAGTTATGCCCGTTCAGACTTGGAAGTTGAAACTCAAGACGAAGACGAAGTTTATGAACTCCAGTTTGGACGGTACTTTGGAAAAGGTAAAGTCACAGCAGGATTACCTTTAGATGAAGAATAACCCACTGGAGAGGCAACAATCTCAAAAGAGAAGGTTTTTCAGAGGTTTATACCCCTGTGTGATCCTGTGTTGTTTGCTTCTGGGGAGTTGTTTCCAGTCAGAACCCCCAACTCAAGGGATAATTACTCGAGTCGAACGAGTTGTGAGTGGACAAACCCTCGAAATTATTGATCCTCGCAGTGTCGTTCCGGTACTAGAAGTTGTAAGATTAATTGGGATTGCAGCACCCGACTTGAGACAAGAACCCTGGGGAACTGAGGCGCAACGCTATCTAGAAGAAATCTGTCTGGGAAAAGAGGTTTTACTCGAGTCAGATCACGAAAAACGCGATCGCTACAATCGTGTGTTAGCCTATTTGTGGTTAGATGGGGTACTGCTGAATGAACAGTTGCTTAAACAAGGTTACGTTCTCGCAGACGAACAGATTCCCAACACAAAATATAGCGAGCGTTTGCTTTATGCTCAGTATGAGGCACGCATTTTGGGTTTAGGAATTTGGAACCCTGAACAACCTATGGGTTTAACTCCAGCCGAGTTTCGCCGTCAGAATGAGCAAAGATAATCCGGGGGAGGATGTCACACAATAGCAGATGAATACACCAAACATCACACCAGATCAACTACAAACATTTTTAGATATTGCCACCCTGGCAGCAGAAGCAGGAGGCGCTGTCTTACAATCTTGTCTGGGCAATCTCCAAGATATTCAAGAAAAGGGCCGCTCTGGAGATTTAGTCACGGAAGCCGATAAAGCCTCTGAAGTGGCGGTTCTCGATATTTTGAAGCGTCATACCACTGATCATGCTATTCTAACTGAAGAATCTGGCGAGTTAGGTAATAGTAATAGTCGATATCTTTGGGCGATTGATCCGTTAGATGGAACAACAAATTTTGCTCATCAATATCCTTTTTTCTCGACTTCAGTGGCTTTATTAATTGATGGGGTTCCGGTGGTGGGAGCGGTGTTTGATCCGTGGCGGAGTGAACTTTTTAGAGCGGCGAAAGGCTTGGGTGCAACTCGCAACCGTCAACCTATTCATGTTTCTCAAACGGAACACTTAGCAAACAGTTTACTGGTCACGGGGTTTGCTTATGATCGTCGGGAAACGACGGATAATAATTATGCTGAATTTTGTCATCTGACTCATCTAACTCAAGGGGTGCGGCGTGGAGGTTCAGCAGCAATTGATTTATCCTATGTGGCTTGTGGACGTTTAGATGGGTATTGGGAGCGAGGACTCTCCCCCTGGGATATTGCGGCAGGTGTTGTGATTGTAGAAGAAGCTGGAGGCAAGGTTACAGCTTATGATAACAGTCCTCTAGAGCTTCGATCCGGTCGAATTTTGGCAACCAATGGTCATTTACACGCGAGTTTAAGTCAGGCTCTATCAGAAACCCCTCCTCTGTCATCTTGGTAAACGACCTAAACTCATGGTACTACAGTGTTAGCTTTCTTCCTGTTTCAGGTTAATCAAACCTCCCTTGCCATTTGATTTCTCCCCAAATCAAAGATTATCCAGGACGGCTCCTGGCAATTTAGCTGAAAATTAGATTATGATCGTTAGAAATTAATGCAAGCTGTTGGGAATTTGAGTCACCCGAGAGTCTAAACTCTGTTTCCGATGCTGATGAGTCACAGGCAGGAGATTGATGAGTTCAAGGCGGTGAAAACAGTTAATGATTTTGCTCGTTCACTCAAGAAGGTAAGGTTTTATGTCTTTTCAAGTTAAACAGGGATTATTTCAACTGGGATTTACAGACAGTCACGCTATTTTAGGGGTTCCCCTGAATGCTGAATTTTCTGAGATTCGCAAGCGATACACTATAATTGCTCGTCGTTTGCATCCAGATACTTGTCCGTTTCCTCAACCGGAAGATCAAGAGTTTGCTAAACAATTATTGGCAAAGTTAGTCAGTCCGGCTTACAATAGATTTTCTAAGGAGAGTGAACGAAAAGAATATGAACTGTTGTTAAAAACAATCGGTGAACGAGTGCTTAAAGAGCAGCAAACTCTACAAGTTCAGAGTGCAATTGCTAAACAACTCTTGACCGCAGCGAATTACCAACAGACTTATGAAACGTTACTTGCACAACTTGCTCAAAAACAGTTTAATGACCCCCATCAGGTTTTAAGTGCGATTGGTGAAATTAGTGAATTAAATCAAGTCTATTTACTGCGAAAAGTACAGAAAGGGGGTTCGGTTAGCATCCCTCAGTCGGCTTCAACACCCCCTAAACCGGAGGCGACGGCTGTTGCTTCTGTGACGAACAAAGATTCTGTTGTTGAACAAAGCTGTAATCGTGCTGAAAAGTTAATGGCGATTCAAGACTATGCTAAAGCTATTTTAGAACTTAAGGACGCCGTTAGACAAGAGCCAGAAAATAGCCGCTGTCATGGTTTATTGGGTTTAGCCTATCTCGGACAAAATCAACCCAAATTAGCAGCACCTCATGTCAAACGGGCTTTACAACTTGATCCCAAGCAACCCCAAGCATTAGAAGCGAAAAAACAATTAGAAAAAGCTGCTGCCAAAGGTAAACAACCTCAACAAAAGTCCGGGGGGTTGTTTGGTGGCTTATTTGGCGGAAAGAAAAATTAAGGGCTTTTCGGGTTGGAATTCCATGATGATTTTGAAATTGAAACCACTGGTAATGTTATTTTTGGTGACGACTCTCATCACAGGCTGTGGGGGAAATCGCCAGGTTCAATGTCGTAAACTGATTGAGGTTGTTAATTTAGGTCATTTAGCGATCGCAATTCATCCGAATCAAAATAACAGCGCAACCCCTCTAAGAATAGCACAAGAACTGAACATGATTGCGGATCAGATGGAGGAACTACGCTTAAGAAATGGGCGTTTGCAAACCATTCGCTTAGAGTTTACAGACGTTTTTCGGGAATTAGCAACCGTTTTTCAAAAAATGAATCAAGCCTTAGAAGCCGGAGAAAAAGCACCCATTAGCCTTGAAGGTCGCGCCGAATTAGTTCAAGCCATAGAAAGGGTGAATCAAGTGAGTCAACAGATTAATCCCATTCGTGAAAAAGCTGACACTTTAACAGCAGAAATGACTCAATATTGTCCACCTGAATCTCTCTCTCCGGAAGAACCCGCCACCTCACAATAAATAGGGGATAGGGAGACTGTTAACCGTGACTTTAAAAACGGATCACTGTTCCCTTTTCCCGGGTTTAATGATAAATTTCTAAACTGAGAACATACCGACCGAGTTGGATGGTTTCTGACCAAAGTTCATATTCTAATCGTAAATATTCCGGAAAGGGAGATCCTCCTAGTTCAAGTTTGCGGGTAAAATTCCGCAGTCTAAATTGATTGGGAACTGTTTCTGCGTTGGTTTGTAAGTAATAACGACTAATCCCATACATTCGATTTTGCCATAAATGACGATAACTGTATTTGCTATTTCCCTGCATGGTCATAACAGCCCGATAGGGGGAAACTTCTAACCACAACAACCGAGGTTTTTGCGGTTCTGTTTGCAGGGGTGTAGGGTTCATCGTCTCCGGTTCCCCGTCAAAAATTTCGGGTTCATGTAACAGCAAATGAAATTGTTCGCTATCTTTTTGATAGAGGGTTGCGGCTGTTTCCACCAAAGATCGCACGGGTAAGTCCACTGAAACCACAGACAGACTTACAGGTTTGCGAGAATGTGTTAACATAGGCTTTATGATTCATTAAAAATTCACGGTCTTTCAATTGGGATTTAGCACCAAGAAAGCGGTAGGATAACTAGGGAAATCCTTCCTACTCTTATCCTATGCTAACTGGGATTATTCAAACGAAAACTTCAGAAAGTCAACAGACTCTTATGATTGAACCGCCAACATCGGGTTTATCTCTACAGGGTTCGATCCGCATACCCGGAGATAAATCGATTTCGCATCGGGCGTTAATGTTGGGGGCTTTGGCAACAGGAACCACAACCATTGAAGGGTTGCTTTTAGGGGCGGATCCACGCAGTACCGCTCGTTGTTTTTCCCAGTTGGGAGCGCAAATTTCTGAGTTAAATGAACAGCGAGTTGAAGTCCAGGGAATTGGTTTAGGTCAGTTACAGGAACCCACTCAGATTTTAGATGCCGGAAATTCAGGAACAACTTTGAGGTTAATGTTAGGAATTCTCGCCTCTCATCCGAATCGCTTTTTTAGCGTTACCGGAGATCATTCCTTAGTTGGGCGTCCAATGGATCGGGTGGTTCAACCCTTACAACAGATGGGGGCGATGATTTGGGGACGTTTGGGCGGTTCTTTTGCACCCTTAGCCATTCAAGGTCAACGCCTTAACCCCATTCATTATAATTCGCCGATTGCCTCAGCACAAGTAAAATCCTGCATTTTGTTAGCGGGTTTGATGGCCTTTGGGGAAACAACGGTGACAGAACCTGCATTATCCCGCGATCACAGTGAACGAATGTTACGGGCCTTTGGGGCAACGGTGAAAGTTGATCCAGAAACCCATAGTGTTACTGTCACCGGGCCTGCTACCTTACAAGGCCAGCCTGTTGTCGTTCCGGGTGATATTAGTTCGGCCGCCTTTTGGTTGGTTGCAGGGGCGATGATTCCCGGTTCCGAGGTGTTGGTGGAAAATGTGGGGGTGAACCCGACTCGGACTGGCATTTTAGAGGCTTTGGCGATGATGGGGGCTGATATTCAACCGGAAAATCAACGGGAAGTCGCCGGAGAACCTGTTGCCGATTTACGAGTCAAATCTAGCCCGCTCAAGGCTTGTACAATAGAAGGGCCGTTAATTCCTCGGTTAATTGATGAAATTCCGATTTTAGCAGTCGCGGCGACTTCTGCCGAAGGAACCACTATCATTCGAGATGCGGGGGAATTGAGAGTGAAAGAAAGCGATCGCATTGCAGTGATGGCGACAGAATTAAACCGTATGGGGGCAAAGATTACCGAGTTACCGGATGGGATGGAAATTGTCGGGGGAACGGCTTTAACGGGAACCGAAGTTGATAGTTATACTGATCATCGAATTGCCATGAGTTTAGCAATTGCTGGCTTAAAAGCTCGTGGAAAAACGACGATTACTCGAGCCGAAGCAGCCTCAATTTCCTATCCTCAATTTTCGATAACTTTGCAACAACTTTGCAGATAATTTTTGAGAGATTGTAGGAGTCTAGCAGTTTTGCCTGCCTTTTACAGTTATCAGTTTACAGTTATCAGTTTACAGTTATCAGTTATCACTTTTGCCTATTGCCTATTGCCTTCTTTTATTGCCTTCTTTTATTGCCTATTGCCTATTGCCTATTGCCTTCTTTTATTGCCTATTGCCTATTGCCTATTGCCTATTGCCTTCTTTTATTGCCTTCTTCTATTGCCTATTGCCTATTGCGTAGCACTATATCAATTTAGAGGTTAATCCCTTAACGCTTAATAATCAGTTAGAGAAACCTGCACTTTATTTTATTTGACCCAAAATTCAAGATGAAACTTTCTCCTCATTTTAGATCAGTTTTGACTCTCCTGACGGCTTTGGGAGGAATAATATTAACTTTGCCTTCTATTGCAGAACTAACCCCTAATCATCACAGTCAGTTTGTACGCCGCTATCAACGTTTGATTTCTGAGGCGGTTTCAGAAACTCCTACACTCTCCCCAGAAGAACTCGGAAAACAGTTAGTTCAAGAACTTTCTCAATGTATGAGAACTGCAATTCCTAGCCATGAACCTGCTTCTTTAACCGCACTCCAAACGGCATCCATGCAATGTACAGTGCGTGTTATTATTCTAACACCAGATGGCAAGGTGAGAACGGATGCTAATGAACGCATGAACGCCCTATTAACCGTTATGCAAGTCACCCTTCCGGCGACAGTGAGTCAGGGAGAAGCTTCTGTTCAACTAGAACAAATTCCTAATAGTCTGGTTTATACGGTTCCGGTGGTTGTTGGGGGGAAAACTCAACGATTTTTACTCGATACTGGGGCTTCTAATTCGATTGTGTCTGAACCGATTATCCAACAGCTTGGACTGACTGGCACTCCTCTACCCAGTGATATTTTAGCCTATTTTGTCGTCGGAAATGACTGTTCTAATATTAATGCAACTTTGCAGAGTTTACCGGAAATAACAGTCGATGCAGCAACCGTTGAAGGAATGAACGGGATGGGACTCCCAAAAACAGCTATTCCGGGAGATGTCGGCGGCGTTTTAGGGTTAGATTTCCTCAAGGGGTTTGATGTTTTAATTGACCCTAAAAATGCAACTTTAAACCTGTTACCCCGTTCAAATTTTGTTGAGGGAGGAGTTGAACTTCAGGGAAAAATGGGGGTGATGACGACAGAAGTTTTTGTGAATGGTCAAGGCCCCTATACTTTTTTATTGGATACGGGTGCTGATGTGATGGTACTTTCAAATGATTTAGCGAATACTTTGTCTCTGAATTTAGATACGGCTGAAAATATCGAAGTTCGCGGTTTTTGTGGTCAAGAAACAGGTCAAAAGGTGAGATTATCTTCGGTTCAGTTAGAAAATTATGAATCGAAAAATTTAGATGGCGTGGTGTTAAATAATGAGTTGTTAGATTTATTAGGTGTGGATGGAATTGTTGGTCAAAATTATCTCAACCAGTATCAACAACATTGGCAATTTGGAGAACCGAATAATTTGGGTTTTCCAGAAGCAGGACGTTTGATTTTAAAACCGTTGTAATACCCTTTCTTTTTAGGAGTGAAACCAACTCTTTAGGAGTGAAACCAACTCTTTCCCTGATTATATGATCTCTCCCCCAACCCCTCTCGATTAATAAATAGTCACATTAGGAACACCTTTTCCCTCTCCTCGTAGGAGAGGGTTAGCCAGAGGTGAGATTTTTGAGCTAAACTAGGTCAAGACCTCCCTTGACCTTTCTTTTTTTTTAGGATGATGTCTTCTGAACCCCAAGCGGATTTAGTCACGAGAATTTCACAACTTGAACAGCAACAGGTTCAACTGAAAAAATACATCGCGACTCTCAAACGTCGCCTTGATGAATCTTGTCAAGAGTTTAACACTAGACCCGAACTTCAACAGTTAGCAGAGTTACAAAAACGTCTGGATAAATTGTGCGAAAATCGGGTTAATATTTCCTCATCTCCAGAGACAGAGGTTTCTTCTGTTGAGATGATTCCCACAATACCGCTACTCGAAACTGAGGTGATTGTTTCTTCATCTGAGTCTCAATTAGTGTTTGATCGTTTGGGAAGTCGGAGTGTTTTATTAGAAGCGTTAGAAATTGCAGAAGAACGAATAATTATCGTTTGTCCCTGGTTAAATTGTAACAGCATTGATGAACATTTGCTGCAAAAGTTTCGATTTTGTCTGAGTCGGAATTGTAAAATAGAGATTGGTTGGGGATATTTAGGCGATCGCAATAAAATCGGGAAAGGTTGGCGCTATAATGCTTTGAGTGATTTACAACAGCTAGAACAAGACTATCCTGATTTATTTTATCTCAAACTCTTGGGAACCCATGAAAAGTATATTGTTTGTGATGATAAGTTTGCAATGGTGGGAAGTCACAATGTATTAACTTCTGGGGTTCACAGTACAGAAAGAGAAGTGGGTATTAGAACAACTGATTTGCAGATTATTCAAGGATTAATTCATCGTTTTGATCAGAGTCAGGAAACCGAAAAAAGTGAGATTGTTCAACAGTTTTTAGGAAGTATTCAACGGCTAGACGAAGCGGAATATTTAGAAGGAGTTGTCGAAACTGAAGATATTGAGGAGGATGAGGAAGACGAGGAGGATGTTGAAGAAAGCCAAGAACCTCCTGTTACAGCAGAGGAATTTTTAAGGCGTTATAACGAAGGTGAACAAGATTTTACCGGGATTAATTTAGCAGGTGTTGATCTGAGTGGACAGACGTTAAATGGTTCTAATGTTAATTTATCAGGTGCAAATTTAAAAGGTGCCAATTTAAGCAACATAAATCTTTATGGAGTCAATTTGAGTAAAGCTAATCTAAAAAGAGCAAAACTTACATCTGCTAATTTAACTTCTACGAATTTAGAGCAAGCTAAACTGATCATGTCTGATTTAAGATTTGCAAATTTTACATCTGCTAACTTAACTAAAGTCCAATTATCTAACACTGATATCAGTCAAGTAAAAATCTCAAAAGAAACGAACTTGACTGAAGCAAACTTGAGTCAATCTAACTTAAATGGATTGAATTTACGTCAAGTAAAATTGATGCAAGCCAACTTAAGCAATGCTGATTTGAGTAATACAAATCTATTATGGACAAATCTAGAGGGAGCTAAATTGAATGGAGTTAAACTTCAAAAAGCTATTTATAACGCTCAGACTATTTTTCCTCAAGGGTTTGAGCCAGTAAAAGCTGGAGCATATTTAATAGCTTCGGGTGTGTCCCTCAAAAATATTAGCTTAGTTAATATAGATTTGAGTGGGGTAAATTTAAGTGAAGCAGACTTGAGTGGAGCTAATTTAAGCTTCTCAAATCTGAAAAATGCTGACTTAAGAGATGCTAACTTAAGTACAGCAAAACTGACGGGAGCATCTATGGATTCAATCAATTTGAGTCGCGCAAATTTGAACAAGGCTGATTTGAAAGAAGCTAGTTTACATTCAGCTAATCTAATTGCAACTAACTTAAGAGAAGCTGATTTACGCCAAGTAAATCTTGTTAGTGCAAAGTTATTAGGAGCAGAATTAAATTCAGTAGACTTGCGTGCATCAGAGTTGTTATCTGCTGACTTGTCTGGCGCAGACTTAACTAATGCTAGATTAGGCGGTGTAAACTTTAGAGAAAAAGAAAATAGTCACTATTCAACTAAGCTTCAAGGTGCAACAATGCCAGATGGAACGGTTCACGAATAAAATAAGATTTGATCTTTGTGTTTTCCTGTTTCTTATCCTTCTAAAATTAAGAATCAACATCTAGAACAGGACTTAATATAGACTGATCTGAAGATTCTTCAAACTTTTGCTTTTTAATAATCGTAAGATTCCCCACAGGTTCCATGATAATTGCTTCAATATCCTGTAAAGAAACAACCCCCTGCTGTCGAATTGTTCCCAATAGATGCTGTTTCGTTAAACGTTGTTCTCTCATCGCTTTATTGATAAACTGTCCATCAAAATAAAGTAAAGTCGGTGAGGCTATCAGTAAATCTGCAAAACGGGAAGATTTAATACTCAGCCAAGAAACAATATATTGTAATCCAATTAAAACCGCAAAAGCAGTAATACTTTCAGCCAGAGAAACCCCTTTTGCAGTTATTAATCGACCAAAAGTTGAACCAATGGCAACCGTAATTACAAAATCAAAAGCATTCATCTGTGCAAGGGATCGTTTTCCGGATACCCGCAACAGTAACAACAAACTAATATAGGCTAAAGTCCCAATAACAATAATTCTTAAAAGAGGTTCTAAACCCGAATAGAAAAAAACAACTTGATTCATTTGAAATCTATTATAATTTAGGGTGGGTATAGGCAACCCACCGTTTATTTTTTATCAAAATATCTTAGACCTGAGTCAGTTCTTTTTGAAGCAGAGGATACCCTTGAACATCCACCAAAGCTGAATTTGATGATGTACCTTGATTGTGTTCAATCACGCTAAAATTACCATTGGTTTCAAGAACAACAGCTTCCACATTTTCTATCGCTGAAATTCCTTTCTCCCGTATCGCCGCCAACACATCTTCTTGAGTAATTCGTTCTTTTTTGAGCATTTCTGAGAGAAGATTTCCTTGATAAAGCAATAAAGTAGGCTTGGCTTTAATCAAGGCTTGCATCTCGGTAGAATTCACAGATAGCCAACTCACGGCGAGTTGCAACAGAACTAATAAACCAAAGCCAACGATTCCTTGAATTAAACTGGTATTCTCACCCAATAGAATCATTCCCAGGATAGAACCGAATGCAATAGTCACGATAAAATCAAAAGCATTCCACTTAGAAAGTGTGCGTTTTCCTGAAATTCGTAGTAAAATAATCAGAACGACATAGGCAAGAGTTCCTATGAAGATGGTATGAAATATCGTTGCCCAACTTCCTGACAAAACCGTTCCTCCCTGATAAACTTAAGTGATAGGAATGGTTACAGCTTAGGGAGAAATCCTGTGAATCACATCTCCTCTAAGACAGACATTTCAATTAGGCTGGTGTTGAACTTGTAAAGATTCATTACAATAGATAAAGCGTCATTATAATAAAACCCCATGTATCTGACTTGGTTTGATAGTAACTCTTGGCTATTAGAGATCGCCAACAAACAAATCCTCATTGATCCCTGGTTGATAGGCCCGTTAGTCTTTGGAAATCAGGCTTGGCTGTTCAAAGGAGAAAAACGCACGCCTCGCCCTGTACCGCCCAATATTGACCTGATTGTATTATCGCAGGGATTGGAAGATCACGCCCATCCCCCAACGTTGAAAATACTCGATAAAACAATTCCCGTTGTCGGTTCACCCAGCGCGGCTAAAGTTGCACAGGAATTAGGATATACTCAAGTTCGAGCCTTAGAACAGGGTTCTACTTATTCGTTAGATAACCAAGTTGAAATTAAAGCCGTTCCCGGTTCTCCCATAGGTCCGACAACGGTTGAAAATGGCTATTTATTTCGAGAGTTAGAAACGAATTTCAAAGTCTATTATGAACCCCACGGTTATCACGATAAATCTCTCCAACAAGAAGCACCGATTGATGTGGTTATTACACCAATAATGGATTTGGCTTTACCCTTAATCGGGCCGATTATTAAAGGAACGAAAAGCGCTTTAGAAATTGCAGAATGGGTAAAACCACAGGTGATGTTACCCACCGCAGCAGGCGGAGATGTTCACTATGAGGGGTTATTAATTTCTTTGTTAAAAGCCGTTGGTACTTTAGAGGATTTTCGCTCATTATTAGCGCGTCATAACCTCTCAACTCGTGTTCTTAACCCAGTTCCCGGTGAACGGTTTGAGGTGCCATTAGAAAAGCAACCCGCAAGCGTTGCTTCATAAAAAAATAGTGATTTTTTAGGAGTGGGGACAGCGCTTCCCCCTCCGAAAACCGTCCAAAATTGATAAGTTTTTACAATCAATGCTGTCTCAATGGTTTTAAGATTCAAAACAACATCAAGAATTGTTACTTTTTTATTGAGAAATTTTCCTAAAAAATTGACGCTAGCATGGGGGTTCTGCTAGGGTTATAAAAACCGCACCCAAGGGGTTACTGTGTCTACTCGCCAAAATATCCTCTGAAACCTTGATTCTTCCGTTAATTATGGAGATTTCCTGACTGAATTTTGCAGGGTACGATGCACGAGTTTTTCAAGCCTCAGCGACAGTTAAAAATCTGTCTCTTGACAAAATCGGGAATAGGAGTTATGAGATAGGCGGTAAGATAACGGGAAAGACTACCGCGCCACTGGCTATCGAGTAAAAAACATTAAAAATCAAAAGGCGATCGCACTTCTTCAGTACAGAAATGTATCGCCCATTGGTAAACCTATTGCTTGAACTCAATCTAATCTTTGATTGGTTCTGATTGTGAATCAAAAGCGAGGGTAAAGGAAGCTTTGGGGAAAAGCTGTTTCATATGTTGTAAGTGACCCTCTGCATTGGAGCGACTGCGGAATCGGGCTATAACTGTACGTTCTAAATTAGGCAGTAAACGAGTGATTGTCCAGGGATTCAGACGATCTCGGTATGAGATTGTTGAAGACTTTGAGCTAGAATTATTTTCTGGCATGATCTAAATTATCCCTAAATTTTGTAGACTCGGACATTTTTGACACTCCTCGCCCTGAAGTGCGAGGATTCTTGAGCTAACAACTGCCCGAGTCAGGTTTTACCCCGATTTAGGTCTTACACTGTTATGTCTGAACCGAGCTTGCTAGAAGATCACTTGTTATCTAGATACCCTATTAGTGGTTCACTCTCCAAGCGTTTTGGCATTGCAGCCAAGATTCGGGTATGCCCTACCCGATCTGCTTTAGGGCCAAAATATTTCTACAGCACTATGCTGACTCATTCATTCGCCGAGTTTTCGGTTACTGCCCTTCATATTACCAAAAAGAAGCAGGTCTAAGGTTCTATCGTTATTCCCGAGTCCCGATTAACTGTAAACCCGTCCTCGCCATTGAGTCGGCTTGCGGTTCGCAGAAACAAATAACCGCACGACAGCTAACGGATCCGCCAACGGAGACAGCCAAAATACC
>JBJHBL010000010.1:42882-127541 GCA_050485465.1 Limnoraphis sp.
GTCCTACCCTATCTGCCAAAAGGCCAAAATATTTCTACAGCACTATGCTGACTCATTCATTCGCCGAGTTTTCGGTTACTGCCCTGTTTAAAGAGTTTTCGGTAGCTCTTGCTTGTTTATTTTCTCCTCAAAAGTGCTGCGCTATTTCAGCAGAATTTTCACGATGTGAGCGGTATTGCAACCTGAAAGCATTACTACTTGATCAGAAAGCCGTCCTAGAAGGACGGGGTTTTCAACCCAAAATCTCTGATAACATCAGTTGATGAAAATCCTTTCTGCCCTTCTGATAGCATTAAAGACTAAACCCGGGTAAATGTCAATAGTTAAAAAATCATTATTAACGTTTTTGGGTTAATTTCATGTCCTTTTAAATGCCACAGTTTCGGGAAAACAAACTGACGCAAAAGAAGGGATATTAAACCGATTAATTCCCCGACCAAAAAAAGACCCAAACTGAAAGAGTTTCAATAACTGTTACCCCCTGAACCCTAAAGATTAAACGAGAAAAAGTTTTGGTGAACAGAGGTAAAATCATCCATTCCTTAAACCATAAAAAAGGGAGAAAAACAATCGTGATCGCAGCCTATCGGTATCCTTATCCTGAATCATCCGATCATCAATTAACATCCTGACGACTGGACTAAATTCAGAATCGTTGTAATTAAACGTTTCGGTTCCACCGGTTTACAAAGATGTTGATTAAACCCAGCCGAAATCGCTCTAAGATAATCACCTTCTCCCGCATAAGCTGTTAAAGCGATCGCAGGCATTTGTTGATCCGATCTATTTTTGTACAAAGAGCGAACTTGCTTAATTAACTGATAACCATCCATTTCTGGCATCCCAATATCACTGACCAAAATATCTGGTGTCGAACGCATAAACGCCTTGAGAGCTTCTATTGCAGAATCAACAGCGATTACCGTTGCACCCGCCTGTTCTAACATTAAACAGAGAAAATCACGAGTATCCGCCTCATCTTCAGCAACTAAAACCCGAATACCCTGCAAACACTGAGGATCAAAACAGAGATCCTCCAAACCGGAGTCTTGTTTAGAAGAATCATCCTTGGGGGAGGGGAGAGGAAGCCTGACAACAAAAGTCGCTCCCTGTCCTTCGCCAGGACTCTGCGCCTGTACCGTTCCGCCGTGCATTTCAGTAATATAACGAACAATCGCCAATCCTAAACCCAGTCCGCCAAACTTGCGGGTGGTGCTGCCATCCTCCTGACGGAAATATTCAAACACATGAGGTAAAAATCGAGAACTAATTCCCCTACCCTGATCTTGTACCCGAATTTGTGCTTCCGTGCCAACTTGTTCTAAATAAATATCCACTTGTCCGCCCACCGAACTAAATTTAACGGCATTTGACAGTAAATTCCAGACAATCTGTTGTAAACGACCTGCATCTCCTAAAACCTGTCCGACTTCTGGATGGAGGTGAGTTTGAATCTCAATAGACTTCGCCTCCGCTGCCAAACGAACAGTTTCCACGGCGGAAATCACCACCATTCTCAGATCTACCCAGGAGCGATTCAAATTCAGCTTACCGCGTAGAATCCGAGAAACATCCAATAAATCATCAATTAACTGTACTTGCAGCTTAACATTCCGCTCAATCGTTGTTAACGCTTGATGGAAAACCGTATCATCAACTTTTTGACGCTGAAGCAAACTCGCCCAACCCAGAATCGGATTTAACGGCGATCGCAATTCGTGAGACAAAACCGCCAAAAATTCATCTTTGATGCGGTTGGCGGCCTCTGCTTCTTCTCTAGCAGCCCGTTCACGAGCCAGCAATTCTTCTCGTTCCGCCTCGGCTCGTTTGCGATCGCTAATATCAACGGTTGAACCCACAACCCTCAGCAATACACCTTTGTGATCGCGAATAATATACCCCCGATCCCAAACATCAACCCAATATCCATCTTGATGGCGGACTCGATATTCAAAACTATAGCGATCCAAGCCATTGGCTAAACTCGATAACATCTGAGGTTGAACCACTGCACGATCCTCGGGGTGCATCCGTTCACCCCACCAATCTCGATCAGGAGGAACTTCTTCTGGGCCAATACCAATCAGTTGACGCAACCCTTCAGAACGATAAACTTGGTTAGTTCGCAGATCCCAGTCATAAATAATCCCGATTACCGCCCGAGTCGCCAACCGAAACCGTTCTTCACTGGCTTGTAAAGCTTCTTCAGCGCGTTTGCGTTCAGTGATATCTAAAAACGCTCCAATCACCCCGCGCACTTGTCCGTTTTCATCTCGCAACGGCACGGCTTTACCGTAGATATAGCGAATCTCTCCCGAATCAAAAATAAACTCTAAATCTCCTTCAACTTCTTCTCCAGTTCGTCCGGCTTTCTGCATGGGTAAATCATCCAGAGAAATCGGTTCACCTTTGATTTGTTGCTGAAAAGGCAGAGGATTAATTCCGTCTACGGGAGTCGCTGTGGGAACTGAACCCGGAGGGATTTTCATCAGTTCATAAGCGGTTAAATTCGCGCTCATCTGATGACAGTGAGGATCATGAGCAATCCAAATTGCCGCCGGAACTGCTTCCATTAAAGTTTCTAATTCTTCGGCTTGGGTTCTGGCCCTGGCTTCACTCAACCGTAAGGCAACTTCTGCTTGTTTGCGATCGCTAATATTACTAAAAGAAACGGCTACCCCATCTTCTAACTTCACGCCCATATTGTGAAACCAACCCGTAATCCCATCCGCATCGTATAAAATCTCGATATTAAGAGGTTGACCTGTTTCTACCACTTGAATATAATGATTAAACAAATTAGCGTTAAACTGATTGCCCGGTAGAACCTGCAAAAGTCGTTGACCCAGGATTTCCTCTACTGGACGTTTTAAGGCTTCTGCGGCTTTAGGATTCACATAAACCCATTCAAAATCAATAATCTGCCCGGTTTCATCCCGTACACTTTTGAGAATGGTAAAGGCATAGAGCGACAATTCTTGAGCAACACGAAATTGTTGTTCACTACGTCGTAGAGCGGCTTCAACTTGTTTTCGTTCGGTAATATCTTCAGCAATAGCCGCCACTCGGCAAACTTGACCATTTTCTTCCGGAATCGGAAAACAGCGATCGCGTATCCACCGAATAGAACCATCGGCAGAGATAATCCGAAATTCAACCGCACATCGACCTGTTAAGACTTGTTCACGAAAGGCGGTTTCAACAATTTCACGATCTTCGGGATGGATCATTTCCATCCATTGATAGGGATTGGTATAAAGACTCTCACAGGGCTGTCCCCAGATGTTTTCATAGGCGGGATTAACATAAAGAATTTTGTAGTCCTGCATTTCGGCGATCCAGAAGACATCCTCGATGTTTTCGGCCATCTGTCGAAATCGTTCTTCACTTTCAGATAAAGCGTCTTGGGTGCGTTGACGTTCGGTAATATCGCGGACAAAGGCTTGCCAACGCCCATCGGGTAAGATGTTGGTACTCATTTCAACGGGAACCGATGTTCCGTCTTTTCTGATCAAAGTCCATTTTTGAACGTGGATGTTTCCGGTGAGTAAGGATTGTTTTAAGGCTTTAAGTTGGGGTTGATCTTCTAAGGAAATAATTTCTGTGTAGCAATTGCCAATCAGTTCTTCTCGTGAATATCCTAATAAATGACAGGCATTATTATTCACATCAATATAAGTGCCATCAAGATCAGCAATAAATACAGCATCGGGTGCCTGTTCAATTAAGGCGCGATATCGTTCTTCACCCCGTCGTAATGCTCGTTCAGCTTGGCGTTGATCGGTAATATCTCGAAACACCACAACGGCAGCGACAATTGCCCCTTGTTGATCTCGGATCGGGGCTGAATTGACATCAATAATAATCCGCCGACCATCTGCTCTGAGAATTTCGATTTCTTCACCGATAACCACTTCCCCTGTGGTCAGCGATCGCCCCAGGGGATATTCGTGATCAAGATAGGGCTGTCCGTTGGGATGAAAACCGGTAAACGTCACCTTTTTGGTATAGTTTTCTAGCTTTAATTCTACGGGATAAGTGAAACCGAGAATCTGCTCAACTTGTTGATTCACTAAAACTAATGTTTGAGAAGTTGCATCAGCAATTAAAACCCCGGCGGGCATTTGTTGTAAGATGGCTCTCATCCGAGATCGTTCAATTTCGAGTTGTTTTAAAAGCTGTTCTCGTTCTGCTTCTGCTTGTTTGCGTTCGTGAATATCGGTGCTAGTCCCGATCCATTTAATGACTTTACCCTCTTCATCCTTGAGGGGAACAGCACGACCCATAAACCATCGATAAACGCCGTCATAGCGGCGATACCGAAATTCGGCTTCAAAGGATTTTCCTTGTTTTTGTGCTTCTTCCCAGACTTTTTTTAACTGGGGATAATCTTCGGGATGATTAATGTCTTGAATGTTTTTTTTATTGATTTCTTCTAGTGTCAAACCTGTATATTCTACCCAGCGTGAGTTGACAAAATCGGTTTTTCCTTGACTATCACAAGACCAAATAAAGTCGGGAACGGCATCACTCAGTGTTCGATAGAGGTTTTCACGCGATCGTAAGACATCTTCAGCTTGTTTCAGATTAGTAATATCTCGGGATAAACTAAGAATTTGTTCGACTTGTCTTTGGGTTCCAAAAATCGGCGTGATCAGCACATCCCACCATTTAGGCTGACCACTTTGACTGGGACAATAGCCTTGAAACCGACTGGTTTTTCCGACTCGTGCATGGGTGAGGGCGGTTTCGGCTTTTGAGCGATCGCCATCTTGCCAAAAGTTAACCCAGGGTTGATTTAAGTAGGGTTGAAGATTCTTGATTTCTAATAATAATTGTCCACCCGAATTCATTAAGAGCAGTTTTCCTTCTAAGTCTAAAACGGTTATACAGTCCATACTGCTTTCGATAATTCGACGGTTAAATTCTTCGCTAGAACGCAGTTGGGCTTCGATTTTTTTTCGTTTGCTAATATCTCTAAAATAAATGGAAATTCCTTCGCTTGAAGGATAGGCGTTTATTTCTAATTCTCGACGAATAATCGGAGAAAAGGCTTCTAAATGTAGAGGAGTTTGGTTCTGCATCGCTTGACGTAATTTTTGGGCAATGCTATCACTCTCATCTTCAATAAAAACATCTTTCCAGAGTTGTTTCCCGATTAATTCTTCGTCCGAGTATCCTAATAAACGAGCGGCTTCTGAATTGACATAGGTATAACGCCAGTTTCGATCTAAGGCGACAAAAGCATCGGTAATTCGTTCTAATATATTATGAATTTTGGTGGGGCGAGGGGGCTGAGAATGGGTTTCAATAACGGTTCCTAATACTCCAGCAATTTGCCCAGCCTGATCAAAAATTGGACTATAATAGGTTTTAAAATAGCGATGTTTTAAGGGGTTTTGAGGTTGGATAAATAATGTCGGATTGAATTTTTGATGATCTTGACAAAAGGCTTCTCCGGTTGCTAAGATCTGTTTGATATCTGCACAGATTTCTTCAGCCATTTCCGGCCAACAAGAATTTAACGGTTGACCCCAAGTCGAGAAGGGTGGACTGTGACCCCAAATTGAAGCATAGGCATCATTATACAGCAAAATGAGTTGTTTTCCCCAAAGAATAAACTGAGGAGAACAGCTATTTAAAATAAGATTTAAAAGTGTTTTGAGTTGTACAGACCATTGTTCAACTGCGCCCAGGGGAGTTTGTGACCAATTGTGCGATCGCATGATTTTAGCGATTTCACCTCCACCTTGAAAGGGATCTGGTGATGTTGCTGTCACTGTTTGTTCCTCCTCTGATCCAGCCTGTTTAGATTAATATTGATGTTATATTTTTCCTTCATTTAACTATTTTAGACAAAATCTGTCAATTCGCTATAAATGTTTTCCCCAGTCTATGAAGTTGAGAGATTGTGAGGGGGGTTCGGGAAAAAGTCCCTTGTACACAGAAGTAGGAATGGATATCGTATTTTAGTTTAAAACCAATCAGAGTTTAATCTCTCTATCTTAAGATAGATTCAAGAAATCATATTTTTCAGTAACAAAGGTGCAATCCCGTTTTAAAATAAACAGGAGATCATGTTGTCTAGAATGCGGAATTAAATAATGTCTCAATTCAATCAATTACCTCAAACCGAAACGGATCAGTTTTTATCTGAAATTGCAGCGACACCTCCAGAATATCGGCAAAATCTGTTACAAATCATTCGTCTTTTTCGCGAAAGTGTTACCCCAAATTCTCCGACCCCTCAACCCCATAAACCCGACGAGAAGACTCCAGATGTCGCCAGAAATCTTCCGGTTAAACGGCCCATAGAAAACCCATCAGAAGTTCAAAAAGTCACCCTTTATACGGATGGGGCTTGTTTAGGAAATCCGGGGCCAGGAGGGTATGGTATTGTATTAATAGAAGGGGATGATCGACAGGAATTATCCGGAGGTTTTCAGTTAACAACAAATAATCGAATGGAAATGATGGCAGCTATTGTAGGACTGAAAGTTTTAAAACAAAAAAGTAAAGTGACGCTTTATAGTGATTCCAAATATGTGGTTGATGCCATTGAGAAAGGTTGGGCAAAACGTTGGCAAGCCAATAACTGGAAACGCAATAAAAAAGATTTAGCCTTGAACCCCGATCTGTGGGAACAGTTATTAGAACTATGTTCACAGCATAAAGTCAAATTTGAATGGGTCAAAGGTCATGCTGGAAATGCAGAAAATGAATGTTGCGATCGCCTCGCTGTTCAAGCCTCTAAACAGAAGAATTTACCCCCTGATTTCGGCTATAACAAGCCAGAAATACAGCAAATCTCTTTATTTTAAAACCCTTAAGGAGAAGGACGACAATAGGGGAGAAATGCTTCAGGATATACAGTTAATTCACCGGATAAAATGCGTTCCAGGGGAACCCAAAGCGCCGTTTTTTTGCGTTTTCCTTCTTTAAACGTGAGTTGTTCGATCTGATAAAATTTAGAATCAGCAAAATCACATTGATAAAGTTGAATGATTTCATGTCCAGGTTTATCATTATGAACAAAAAGACTTTCTAAGCAACCCAAATACTGAATATTCGTCAGGGTTGCTTGAATTTCTTCTAAAAATTCTCGTTGTAACGCATCTCGACTTGGTTCACCGAAATCTACACCGCCACCCAACGCCCGATAAAAGGTTTTTTTCTGAACCGCATCATAACCTTCCGACAAAAACAAGCGGTTTTGATCTTGAATAAGTCCTAAAGCCAAGACCCGAATTTTCTGCCCCATCAATACACTCCCTCTCCAAAAGTTCTGTACTTTTTCCTCAATGTTGCAGTTTAATTATAATCTGCCAAAGTCGAATTTTGGTAGTTTTCATCAATCGGCCAGTCTTCATTTTGTCCGCCAATAATTAATTCTTCAATCGTGACATATTCTTTACTCAGTTGCATAAAAGCATTAATTAAAATATCTAAGCCAAAAGCGTCACTAGTACCGAGATCAAACCAACATCTCACCCACAATCCTTGATATTCTATTTCACCCATATTGTGCATCAATGCCATCATACTACTCTCACTGGTATCGGTATCATAGGTCATATAATTGAGATCTACTCCCCCTTCTTGAACTTGTAGATTTTCAGCATTAAATCCCCCCAATTTTCCTAAGAGAAACCAGGAATCAAAAACTTCTTCAATATATTGGCGTTCCGTCATGGAAGGAACGGTACTAAACTTGAGCCAAATCCACACATCAAAAGGATTACATTCACGAAATTTAACGTCCATAAAGTTACAAATTAATAGGGTTATAAAGAAGGCATTTGCTCAGAAACAGGCCCCCAGGGGCTATTATTGGCTCTAATTGTATCGCGCATTGGATGACAAGCCCGATTTTGATTATCAATGCGGTTGAGGTTTCGGCATTGTTCATAAAAAATTTGAGCAACCATGCTTTTGGGCAGTTGTTCCGGTGAGGCTAAAGCCGCTTGAAAATTTTGTTCAGCTTCAGTGAGTGTTGTAAGATTATTATTATTGCGTCGGGCAATTGAAGAAAGCAATTGGGCTTTGAGATAGATGACTTCCGGATTATTCGGGACTTCTTCTAGGGCTTTATTGACATATTCTAAAGCTTTTTCATGCTGATCTAAATCCCGATAAGCTAAAGCTAAACCTCGATAGGTGAGATGACGGGGATTTCCGTATTGTTCGAGTTTATCAATAGCAACTTGGGGGTCAGAAAAGGGCAAATTTAGAGCTAAAAAGATATCCATGTAACCGCGAATTAAATTCAATTCTGGGTCGGTTGCATCAACTTTAGCCGCCGCATCCAGATGTTTAAAAACATCCTGAAGTAAACTGAGGGCAGCAGGCGCACCTCTTAAGGTGCCTCGGGTGGATAAGATATAAGCCCCATCCAGAAAATGGGCGATCGCAATATAAAGATTTCCCCGGACTAAATCCTGATTGATTAGGGCTTTAGCGGCAGTCATTGTTTGGTCTGCATAGGCTTTTAAACCTTGCCAATCTTGTTGTTGATAGGCAAAAGAAGCCAGCAACGCATAAACCATCGGTTCATCTGATTCTTGCGCTTTAGCTTCTTGTAAATGCCATTCAGCATCTTGATAGTTTCCTCGTTCAAACATTGCCCGAAAAGCGGCTTCTGTATTCTCTCCAATATCCCTGGCGTTATCTGCTTCTCGAAAGGGATCAGCCGCCCAAACGGGACTACTACAAAAACTGAGAGTAATTAACGTAGTCGTGGCAGTTAAAGCCGTTAAACTTTGCCAGGTTTGGGTTAAAGATTGCCGAAAAGAAGCTGAGAACATAAGTATCTATTTTTTAAAGGTTGACAAGAATTTAAGAATAGTTTGTTGACGGTGAAATAAAAGTGCAAGTTCCACAAACAGTCGTGAGTAGATGTTATGATTTTAAGGAACTGTGTACAATAGTTTATGAACTCCTTAATTTTAGCTCTTTTACCTGATGCTTTATCTCAACAATATACTGTATCATCCTCCAGCGAGTCCTGCACCGATTCTCAAAGAAGTGAGTTTAGAACTAGCACCCCAGCAAATGGGATTAATTGTCGGTCAGAGTGGTTCAGGTAAAAGTACACTTCTTGAAATTTTAGCGGGTCTAGCCGAAAAAACAAAGGGTGAAATTCGTTGGCGAGATCAGGAGTTAACCTCTGAACACTTACAACAGTTAGCGGGTTTGGTGTTTCAGTTTCCGGAAAGGCATTTTTGTGGGGGAACGGTTTTGGAGGAGTTGCGCCTGGGACATCCAGAGTTAGGATTAGATCAGGTGAATCAAGCCTTAAATGAGGTAGGTTTGGGTCATTTGTCCTTACAAAACGCGCCCCATTCTTTGAGTGGGGGACAACAACGACGCTTGGCTTTAGCGGTACAATTAATTCGTCAACCCCATTTATTGATGTTGGATGAACCCACCGCCGGATTAGATTGGTCAATGCGACAACAGTTAGTGAATTTGTTAGGGAAATTAAAGAAGCATTGGACGCTGTTAATTGTCACTCACGATGCAGCCGATTTAATTGGGATTGCTGATTGTTGTTGGACGTTGAATCATGGGGATTTACAACCCCTTAATCCGGCTGTTTATTCCGAAAAAATTAATGAGCTTTGAGCCGATTTTTACGATTTTATAAACAATGAATGAAACTGAGACTTTGAAGATTCCTGAGATGAATCCGGTTTGGCAAGATACATTAAATTGGCAACCCACAGCCGTTCAGCAGCAACAATTTCAATCTATTTATCAGGAAATATTAGTGGGAAATCAGCTTTTAAATTTAACTCGCATTACTGAATCGGATGCTTTTTGGGAAAAACATTTATGGGATTCTCTCGCCGGAATTGCACCGCTCTTAACCGGAGAATGGGATTTTTCAGCATCTCCTCTGAAAGTCATTGATATTGGAACAGGTGCAGGTTTTCCGGGTTTACCTGTGGCGATTGCCTTTCCTGAAAGTGAGGTGATGTTGTTAGATAGTACCCGCAAAAAAATTGTATTTTTAGAGTCTTTAATTCTAAATTTAGGGATAAAAAATACAATGACTTGTGTGGGTCGGGCTGAACAAATTAACCAACAATTTAAGTTTAAAAACAAATATCATTTAGCCTTAGTTCGGGCGGTGGCATCAGCACCCATATGTGCTAAATATGCTTTACCCTTTTGTCAAAGCGGGGGTCGAGCCGTTTTGTATCGCGGACATTGGACGGTAGAAGAAGAACAAGAATTAAAATCAGTTTTACAGGATTTAGGCGGTGAAATTGAATCAGTAAAAAGCTTTAAAACCCCGTTAACTCAAGGCGCGAGAAATTGTATTTGTTTAAAAAAAATATAGCGTTTTTATTGAAAATGAGAATAGAAGTGCCAGCATCTCGCTGGCTAGATCATGGTTTTAGAAAAACAGTTTTCCACCAATCTTTTAAAAACCCTCTGAAAGTGATAATTTTTGAGCTTTTACCACACACATTTCTTGACAATCTTCTAAGGTAATAAAGTTATTTTCATTTCCTTCACAACCGCCAAAAGAAAAAGTCACACATTCGTTACCGTTAAACGCATATCGACTAAAATCGGCTTGACAGGAACCTGCTTCTATCGGTTGAGCGCAAATTTGTTCAGGTGTACTCTGTTCTGAAGTCATAGACGATGCTTCCCCCAAACAGCCTCGTTGACAGTCAGCCAGAGTCATAAAATTATTTTCATTACCCTCACAACCGCCAAAAGTGAACTGAACACATTCATTTCCATTAAACGCATAACGGTTAAAACTGGCTCGACAGCTTCCGGTTTCAATGGGTTGATTACAGATCGATTGCTGTTGAGCAGAAACCGTTTGAGGGAATATTAAAGCATGAGAAAAAATAATCGCGATCGCCATTAAAATTTGGCTAATTCGCTTGATCGTTGATGTTATCATTACCCATTTAGACGAAAGGTTCAGTTTAAACAGTAGCAGAGAGAAGCTTGAATTTGAGGTTTTTTGAGATTTATTTAGATTTCTGTAATTTGCAGGAACTTCAGCAATCAAGTTTTACGGTTCAAGTTCGATAGAAGCGACAACCTGAGCATGATCCGATTGCCATTTTTCAACTTGATCAAAACTTAAGGTTTCATCAACTAAATGATCATTGAGAACCGAAACATATCTAACTCTCCCCCGGCGATTGGGATTTTGAGCCACCCATTCTTCACTCACTAAAATATGGTCAAGAGAGTCATAATAACCGTTAAAAATGTGAGTATAGTAAAAATCACCATAACTTTGTCGAGCTTGAATATCTTTGACGTTATAAAGAAAAACATCCCAAATTTGTTTCTTTCTTTCCAGGGGAAGTCTGTACCAAGGGGGTTGTCCGGTGACAATTTGAGTGGTAACAGATAAACCGCTATCGTTAACATCTCCTAAAACAATCACAGGATGTTGTCGATTTTGTAATTTTTCCATCAAAATCATCCGTAAAGCGGTGGCTTCTGTTGCTCGCATAATTAACGATCTCGCTGATCCTTTCGCCAGTTCAACGGGATCATTTCTATCAGCACCCGGAGGTAAAATCGGACGTTTTGACTTCAGATGAACAACAAAAACGGTACATTCTATTTGTTCATTAATCTGCACATCCACCGAAAGAACAGGGCGAGAAAATTTCTTCAGGGGGATATTTTGATCATTAATTCCTAAAATCGCTTCGGGGGGAAAATCTTCATAAACTTGATGACTGACAACTGGAAAACGCGAAACCAGAGCCACTAAAGGGCTAAGTCTATTGGAGTTATAATTAGGAGGATATCCGACAATCAGTTGAGCATTATCATAGGATTTTATTTTTTCGACAGTCTCTTTTAAGGCTTGTTCGTGAAAAAGTTCTTGAAAACCGATCAAGTCAGCATCCATGCGTTCAAGTTGTCCGGCTATCCAGGTTATTTTTTTAGCATACTCTTCGGAATTATATCGGTTTCTATCATAGTACGTTACATTCGGTAGGACTAAATTATAAAGGTTGAAAGTGCTAACTTTAAAGTTTCTAATGGAGGTCATTGATTTAGCCGTCGAGAACGGGATAGTTTGAGGATCATAAAGAAGTTGAGACACAAGAAAGAGTGGTCACTGGCTTCAGATTTTAAGGTCAATGACCACTCCAATTGTATCATTCGTTTAAGGTTCTTGTTGGGAGGGTGAAACCTGATTAGTATTAATTGGACAAGCGGGAGAAGCATCAATTTCTTCGACTTTGCGAACTTTACGAATAATGGTGATTTCTTCTTCCCGACGAACAATAGTCCGCACTGGAGTAACACAAACAATATCACGGTGATCTCGCATTTCCCAAATCCCCGGATCATTAATAATATTAGACCACATTAAACTCGGCTGAGAAGATTGAGGGACTTTTTCAGTGGGTTTCGAGAGTACAACTTCTTCAATACTGAGTACTACTTGACCCTGATTATCGTCTTTAAAGGTATCAAAAAATAGTCCGAACAGGGTGGTTTTTTCGATAACTTTGAGATTGATTTTGTCTTTGAATCTATTCAGAGAACACCAACTCTCGGAAACAGAATAATCTAAATTTTGAGCCGGATACTTCGTCACAAATCGACCGCCATAAATCCAGAGAAGCGCCCAGGGTTCTAATTGAAACTTTTCTTCTTCTTGTTGCCAGTAACTAATATTACCTTCTTTGATTTCGATTTGATATTCTCCAGGTTCTAGATCAATGACGTTAAAGTTTTGTCGTCGGAGATTTTGCAGTTGACCTTGATTCAGTTTCCAACAATTTTTTTGACTATTAACGAGGAGCAGATGTTGAATTCCGGAAGAACTTTGAGTAAAGGAAACTTCGACTTCTCCCCCCCGACTTTGACGAGCGTCAATATCGAGAAATAATGCACAAACTGTTACTTTTTGCTTAGGTTTAACTTCTAACGTTAAAACGTCATTAAATCCATTCAGTATTGTCCAGCTTGTTCCGATTTCTAATCCGGTATTTTGATTAATAAAAGTCTGGTTATCATGTCCATAAATCCAGAGAACGACTAGGGGTTCACCCTTTTCTGAACCGGAAGAATAACTATACCAACCTTTTTCGATTTTGATTGAATAGGTTCCCTGTTCTAAGGTAATCGATTTAGCTATTTTGGATTGCAAGTCATTATCCATTTGGCTTTGATTAATGACATAGCAACTATCTTTACTATCGATGGTTAATGTTTTCATGCTTTCATCTCCGATACCGTTTTTACGTTTGCATTGACTCTAGGAAAAATAATTCAGTGCGTGATTCTTGCTTCGGTCAAGGTTTTTGCGATGAGAAGATCGAGTTTCAATCATTCTATCAAACTTTGGAAACTCTTTGATTAAATCCAGCTTAATAAAATTGTTCTCTTTCCCCAGAAAAAACTAGGACTGAGAGGGTGAAACTTGATGGGTATTCATCGGACAAGCGGGGGACGCATCCACTTCTTCAACTTTGCGAACTTTACGAATAATAACGATTTCTTCTTCACGTCGTACAATGGTTCGCACGGGAGCCACACAAACAATATCTATTTGGGGATTCCGTTCAAAGCTATCAAAGCTGAAATCCGGGATTGAATTGATCACGGAAAGGGGGTTAATGGGCTGCTTCTTGTCTACCGTTGCTTCTGAAACTTTTGTGGTTTCAGCGACGTTGCGACTGCCACAAATGACACTTTCTAAAAGCATCGTAAAGCCTTTAATGGAATCTTGATCACTAAAGTTTTGTCCGCCTGTTTCTTGAGAAACCCGTGCAAATTCTTGCTGTAATTGCTCTTTATGTTTGCTTTTGGATGTCCCAAAATAGGTATGAACTTTAACCTTTCGGGTTTTAGCGGTTTGAATGGCTCGGTTAGCGGCCTCAATATCTTCGCGTTGAACTTCTTCTCCTCCCCCTTCGAGGGCTTCATCTCCGAGATAAAAAATCGCCCGTGCGGCACCAGGTCGCCAATCAAAATGGTTCGCGATATCTTCTATGGCTCTGGCCCCATCTTCTTGAGCGCCTGCTGAAGGTAATTCTCCCCGTTTACGACCCCGAATTTGGGATTCTGGAATTTTACAGACTTTCAACAGGTAATCCCGAATGGTGCGATTAAAATGGGTTCCATTCCACGTTCCTTCAACACCAAACCAAGCGACTCTTAAATCGGAAGGACAACTGGATGCTGCGGCTTTAATCGCAACTGAAGCGGCTTGACTGAGGGCTTGGGCTTCATCTCTCATAGAGGGACTGGTATCAATAACAATTACCAAGTCAACGGCAGGAGTGGAATTTCCCTGGGGATTAGTCATGTTTTCTCCTTTTTACTCCGAGTAAAATTGAATAACTTTTGATGAGAAGACTGATATTTTAGAACTCACACCGATCAAAATCGTTGTTTTGACTTATCTTTATTAATGCTCTTAAATTATCATAATTTTGTTAACTCTTTCCTAAAACAGCTTGTAATTTTTTGTAAAGGATAGGATGATTGTGTTCCTGACAAAATTCGAGGGCTTGTTTAAAGTTGCTCATGGCTTTTTGATTGTCTCTCAACTGTTGGTAAGCTAATCCTCGATTGTAAAACGCCTCTGCATAATTGGATTCACTTAGTATGGCTTTGTTGTAGTCTTCTAGGGCTTTATTGTAGTCTTTTCGTTCAAAATAAGCATTGCCTCTGTTATTGTAAGCTACCGCATAGTTGGGGTTAATTGCGATCGCTTGATTGTAATTTTCTAGGGCCTTATTGTAGTCTTTCAAGTCATAGTAAACGGTGCCGCGATTATTATAGGCTTCCGCATAATGGGGATTAATATCAAGGGCTTGGTTATAATCATTAAGAACGTCTCGATTTTTTTGTAAGGCATAACGAGCCGCCCCTCGATTATTATAAGCCTCGGCATAGTCAGGTTTCAACTCTAGGGCTTGAGTATAATCAGCGATCGCATTTGTATACTCACCCAGTCGATGATAAGCTGTTCCCCGATTATAATAAGCGCGATAAAATTGAGGCTGTAAGGTTAGAGCTTGTGTATAATCTTCAACGGCTTTTTGATAGTCTTCTAAGGTGTAATAGCTATTACCTCGATTGTTATAAGCTTCAACATATTGAACATCAATTTTCAGGGCTTGAGTATAATCTTCAATGGCTTGCTGGTATTCTCGCAGTGCATAATGAATATTACCGTTCTCATAATAGAGATCTAGAGTGTTTGAATCCATTGTGATCACAGGTTCATCGTCTTGAATTGCCTCTGCATTTTCTGGATCTTGTGGCTGATGATCGAGGCGGTCTCCAGGATTAGCTTGAAAATCATCAGGCTTCTCTTTTAATAAAGCTGACACAAACAACACCATAGTAAGTAGGAGAATACTACTGGCAATAATTATAGCCACTAACAAATCTCTCTCCACTATTTTTCAGCGTTATAACTCGTAGTTGTATACTTTATATTAGATTGGGGTACACGATTAAACCTTGTTATGTCACCTCTTGAACGGCACAACACCGATTAATCGCGCTTCACCCCATTTTTGTTTGATAACTCAGTGTCTTCTCTATTGATCTAATTAGAGAAAACTTAATAATGATTCAAATCCCTGAGTAATTCATCGATGTTCATGACTTACTGAACACCAGAAACTTGGGTGGTATTAATTGGACAGGCTGGACTCGCATCAATTTCTTCGACTTTGCGAATCTTACGAATCAGAACAATTTCTTCTTCGCGACGAACAATAGTGCGGACTGGAGTCACACACACGATGTCCATATTTGGATCACGAGAGAAACTATCAAAATGTAAAGCATCCAGGTTACTGGGAATGATTTGACCCTTATTTTGTTCGCTCATAATGTCCTAAATGAAGAATAGACTAAGTTTATCAACATTGTGATTCAGTATAACTTTCTTTGTCACAGACTGCCAAGATCTAAACCTAAATATTTTGATGCGATCTTGAATTGAAAATAAAATTAATTTTCTTTAAACTAATATTAATATTTGTGATATTTTTTGCCTTTATGGTTGACAAAAGTCACTAGATTTGATAAATTTACAATCCCACAGTTGAATCAATTTTTCAATCCTGATAGTTGGTCTATACTCCGCTTCAGTTTCCTGTCGAATTTTAAATCAAAAATCTCTCTGAGGATAGAGTTAAGTTTTGCTTAAAAAGAGATTAAAAGACCAGAAAGTATAAGTTACAGGGAACAGTAAGGGATTAAGAATTAAAGGTTCGCTTCTGGACTCGACCCTGATCAAAACCCAACACCCATCCCCTGTCCCCTGTCTCCTGTTTGTTATCTAACCGAAGGTGACATCATTTCTTGCAGGGGTCGAGTCATCCAGTTAAACGCCACCCGAACTTGATGATCAAAAGTCGGTAAACGATAAAGATAAATCAACCGACGGGCCAGATGTGCCATTTGTCCTTCTAACTTAATCCCCAAACCCGTGAGGGTGGCTTCATCGGTTCCCAAAGTCATCATTTCACCCAAACCCATATAACGGAAGGGGAGGAGAGGGCGTCCGGTGATCGAGGCCCAAATATTCCAGGCGGCATAATCAGCTTGCTGAAAGGCAGCTTGAGCGGTGGGCGGGACGTGTTGACCCTCTACATCCTTACAATCAGCTAAATCTCCAACAGCAAAAATTTCGCTATGGTCAACCCCTTGTAAAGTTGGGGTTGTTATCACCTGACCCCGTTGATTGTGCTTGAGGGGGAGAGACTGGACAACAGGCGCGACTTTTGTCCCCACTGTCCACAACACCAAGTCAACGGGGATCTGATCCACCTGTTCCCGGTATTCTAAAGCAATGGTATCGGCTTCTACAGATTGAACAGTTGTTTCTAAATCGACCCAAATTCGGCGCTGTTGCAGGGCGCGTTGGGCGGCTTCTTGGTTAAAACTAGGAGAATTCCGCAAAATCGTATCATCTCGTTCAATTAGTCGTAGGCGTCCCCGTTCTTGGAGTCGATCCGCCAGTTTACAAGCCAACTCTACGCCACTATAACCCCCACCCACAATCGCGATCCGAATTTTGTCGCGATCAGAGGTTTCTAGGACTCGCAGCCGTTCTTCGAGGCGATAGGCATCTTCTAGGGTGCGGAAGGGAATGCCATGTTCAGCCGCACCCGGTACGATATCGAGGGGAGTTTCTCCTCCCATAGCTAAAACGAGATAATCATAGTGGAGGGGTTCACCATCTTGTAGCTGAACTTCCTGGGCTTCGATGTTAATTGCGGTGACAACTTGCTGACAGAAGCGTATATTTGTATTTTGCAGCAGTTGTTCAAATGGGGGGGCGATTTCCCAGGTTTGTAGTTCTCCGGTGAGGAGTTCATACAATAACGGCGAAAATAAAAAGCGATCGCGGGCGTCCACCAGGGTAATTTCCGGTTGTTCGGATTTTCGCCAGGGTAATTCATTTAAGCGTAGGGCGGTATAGAGTCCACCAAAGCCTCCACCCAAAATACAGATGCGGGTTGGTTGTTCAGTCATAAATTTGTGGATGAGGAATGGATAAGCAATTCAGCAGTTTCTATCAATAGGATAACAAGCTTGAGTGTTGGGTTGATTGCTGAGTTAGTCACTCGATTGATGCAAGATAGATAAAGAGAAGGTTTGAACAGTCAACAATTAACCCATGCCGGAAGATAAATTATTTGGACGTTTACATTACAGTAAATTTTTGGTGCTAGAGTTGCAAAGACGACTGCAAGCATTGGGTCTTGATCCCGGATCTGTTAATGGCAGATGGAATCCTGAAACAGAAGCCGCTTTAGAAGAAGCGCAACGGACTTATGGCGTGTATGGAGGAAAAGCCCAAGCTGCTTATTTTGTTGTGATTTCAGGGAAGTCTGAAGATTTACCCAAAATTGCTGAACAAGTGATTTTATTAGGGGTGCCGGAAACGGGAGTTTATCAACGTCCGAGTCCTTTCGATCCTAAAGTTGCCGTGGGGCCGTTTTCTAATCCTGAAATTGCTAAACGTTGGCAACATTATCTCCGAGATTTTGGCTTAAGTCAAGCTCGAGTTTACTACGGTTGTTAGTTTTTGAATCGGTTTAGGGTGTTATTCTTTGAGTAAAGTCATGCTTTTAGGATTAAAATGAGGTCTGAAGATCACCGGATATTTTTAATGTTTTTTTGATCATGGAATCTCTGGCTAAAAAAAGTATTCGCTTGGGCAATAAACGACAATTCTCTCGACTTAATCGCTGGCTCTCGAGAGGGTTACGAGATTTGTTTGAAGTGTTGATTATTTTGGGGACGGTTATTTTAGTTCTGCTTTCTATTTTGTATTTAGAGAATACTTTAGAACAGCAGAAAACCTGGGGGGTATTTTTTATTCGATCTATTGAAGAATCTCGGATTTTAGGGACTTTTGAAAGTATTAGTATTATTACGGCTTTGGTGCTGTATCTACGACGCGGGAAGACTAAATCTCATTATGAAGCTTGGCAGGTGATTGATTCGGCTCAAGGTTTAGAATTTAGTCACTCTCGTATTAAGGCGTTGGAAGAATTAGCTAAGGATGGAATTAGTTTAAAGGGGTTACTCTTACCGCGAGCAAATTTAGAACAAATTCATTTGGTGGATGGTGATTTTAAAGAAGTGAATTTACAAGGGGCTAAACTTCTAGAGGCTAATTTACAAGGGAGTACCTTTGAATTAACTCAGCTTCAAGGGGCGAATTTGTGGAAATCTAATCTACAAGAAAGCTTTTTTTTATTGGCTCAAATGCAAAAAGTTAATTTAATTTCAGCGAATCTCAGTTTTGCCGATTTACAAGGGGTTAACCTGTTAGAAGCGAATCTGCAAAAAGCAAATTTACAAGGGGCTTATATTCTCGGAAATTTGCAGGGGGCTGACTTTCAAGAAGCTAATCTTAAAGGGACAAATCTTGAAGGTGCTTATTTGAAAGATGCTAATTTTCAAGATGCTAACCTCCGAAATGCTAATCTGAAAGAAGCTAATTTACAAGGCGTTAATTTTCAAGGGGCTAATCTACAAGGGACTAACTTTAAAAATGCAAAGGGTTTACATCCCGCTCAAGTTTTAGTGGCTAAAAATTGGGAATTTGCACGATATTCTAAAGATTTTATCTATCAGTTAGGATTAAAATTAAAGTCATCCAACTAGCAGGAAATGACTTTTATTCCGGTTCAAGAGGTAAGGCGTAAATGCCTAAATGATTAGCAATTGAACGTTGACGCATGGGGATTCCACTCTGAAAGGGTGCATTTAACGCTTGGGATTTAAGTCCTGTAGAAATGACTAGGGTTGTAGAACCGCCTCCATCCAAATTTAAAGCGGTTTCAACGCCTTCTAGTTCTAAAATAATATTGGTTAAAGTCGATAGGGTTGCTCCTTGACTATAGAAGGATTGACGACCATCTATTAATATTAACCACAGGGTTTCTCCCGTTTGATCAATGGCTACAGCAGTGCGCGGAAATTTTTGATAAAAATCAGAGAATTTTTTGAATTTCATCGGTTGACCTTGTTCAATTAAAACCTGATTTCCGGCGATTCCTTGAAGGGTATTTTCTGGACAAGTATCGGGGTGAATTTCAGCTTTATTTTCAGGAGAAATACACAAAACAGGCCAACCTGGATAGGGATTAGAATAAATCTCTCCCTGAGAAATAGCCTGTCCGACAATATGAACCCGATCTCCTGAATGGGGAAAATAATCTATCGGACTATTCACATGAATGGGATAAAAGAAACTCCCATTAATTGCCAGTTGTAAGTTATATTTCTGTAAAAATTCTGATGTGGTTTGAGCGGCGATATCTCGTTCATCTTCTCCGGGTTCTCCCGGTGTGACTAACAGTTGAATTCCCGGTGCGGTTAAGTCAACTTTAACAATATGAATCATTAAAGGATTGGGTTTTAAACGGCGAATCCGTTGATAGGTAATGCCTTGAAATAGTTCTTTTTGTTTAGAGATGGGTAAGGGTCGTCTCAGCAGTAAGACCAGGTAGAATAAGCTGGGAAACAACACAATAACCAGGCTAAAAGTTAGGAGGGTTTTGAGTATAAAACGAGAACTCATCATTGTTTAGAGATACAGCTAACGTATACCCCAATTTTAGGAGAATACAACTGATTAATCATTCATTTAGCTGTGAGAACCGGATTTTACTCCATGAATTTTTATATGGAGTTGAAAGATTTGATTTTGGATCCCGACTGTGCTATAATGATGCAAGAATTAGGGTTAAATCATCATCAGTTCGTTCGGTGACACGAGGCGATCGCAAAAAAGACTCTAATTGTTCTTGGGCAACTTGTTCATCGGTAACAGTCGAAACAAACCGAAACAGAGGAGAAAAGAAAGGCTGATGCGGGGTTCCTTCGGGCATTTTTAAGGCTAACATTTGTAAACCATCTGAAAACACGGCTAAATGAGCAGGTTCACCTTCCCAAATATTAATCTGTGCAGTTTCTACCGCATCAAACCCAATCAAAAACTTAGTTTCATTCAAATATTCACCTTGTTCGGGTAGGGTTATCGCCTCAATTTGTCCTTGTTGATCTTCCACAACTGCCGCCCCATCTCCCACTTGAGCCACTGCAATTAAATCGGATTTTGCCAGGACTAAAATTAACGTTGTCGCTAACTCTCGACTTTCGACTTCTTGAACAGCAGCTTCAGCTTCGACAGCCATTTTTGCCGCACTCAAAGTATCTATTAACCGTTCTGTCCAGTCGATTTCTTCTGCATCAGAATAGGGATGAATTATCGTTTGAGCCAAAGTATTCACCGCCGTTTCTACTGCAACTCTTGAGCCTATTTCCGATAACTTTGCTGAACCCGCTCCATCCGCCACCGCCACAATTAAAATATCATCCGATAATCTTTTGTAGCAATAAGCATCCTGACAGGGAAGCTCATATTTTTCGTGGCTCGTTCCCCGCACAGATGCTGATACAATTTGCCAGTTGGAGTCGCAGTTAGACATGGGATATCCCGTAGAAAAAAGCTCAAAAATCAGTTAAAATGATGAACAAAGCGTTATTTTGATTAAACGGCTCCCCATCCCGGTGGCGGTAAAGCAACCTGTTCATCAACTTTAGAATGAGATACCATTTGCATACTCGCAGACAACCAAATAAACATTTCTCGAAAGTCTAATCCTTTTAATTTTAAAGGAGCGCGTTCAACGATTAAACTCAGGCGTTCCATATTTGCCCCTTCCACTCCCACCGCAAAAAAAGCAACCTGTTTATTGGCTTCTTCTTGCTTAATTCGTTCTGCTGCTTGGTTTGCCATTCGTTCCGACTCGCCCTGGGGTTCACCATCGGTAATCAGAAAAACCCAGGGGCGATAATAGGCAATACCATTATTACGATATTCTGCTTTACGGGCGGCAACTAAATCAAGCGCTTGGTTAATCGCCGTTCCCATAAATGTTTGTCCCTGTGCAGTTAACATTGGGGGTTCAAACTGATCGGCTGTCACAAAATCTTGTATAATTTTCACCTGATTATCAAAGGAGATGATGGCAACTTCGACTCGTTTTTTTGCCAGTTCATCCCGAACTAAATCCTGTCTAAACGTGTTCAAGCCGTCATTGAGAGCATCAATGGGTACACCTTGCATCGAGGCGGAAGTGTCCAACAACAGCACGCAAGGACAACGGGGTTCAGGGTTTTCAGCGAATTCTACAGCTTCCTCAAGTCTCATAATGGGTGGTGATGAGTTTGCAGTTCTCTTAGGATACTCGATTTTTGCCTGTTTCTATTATCGCTGATTTGAAGCGAGAAATTTGGCGATCACATGATTCATCATACACCCATTGATTCAATTTGGCGAACAATATCACTCTGTTGGCGCTAGAATTCAAACCCTAGTCTTTTCGATTTGTTCTTTTACCCAAGTTCTAAAGGCTTTCATCGTCTTATTTCTGCCTTCCGTTTTCACCCGTTTTAAATATTCGGGAATAATTTCTTTGACGGGTAAATTGGGAAAATGGGGGCTAAATTCTGACTCCACATATTGTCCCGATTGCAACAAATTAATTTGCAGCTTACCCTGTTCAAATCGCCACAGTTCCCCAACCCCCAACGCCTCATAAATATTGAGATGGGTGCGAGAAGTGACATCGATTTCCAAAGCCAAATCGGGCGGAGGATCAATTGTTAAATCTAATCTATCTTTCCCTCTAACGGCAGCTTCATTCTCAATATAAAAACAATCATCAGGTTCTATTCCTTGTTTCATTAATTCATTTTTAAACGTTGTTGAACCGAGGGGATAAAATTCTATATCAAGTTCTTCGAGTAACACTTTGATAAAGTCAGCGATGAAAACTTTACTAACTTCATGTTCGGGTAAAGGAGTCATAATTTCTAAAATTCCGTTATCGTAAGCAATTCTAGCGGATCGATGTTCTCCCAAATCTTTTAAAATGGTTTCAAACTCTAACCAACTCACCTCTGTTAATCGGACTTTATGACCAGGGGGAACATCAATTCGTTTTAATTCCAATAACATTTTAAAGCCTCCGTATTAATCTATATATTATAGCTCTGTTTGTTTTACTTTTATTTTAACGCACAGACTTTGACCCGGAAATTAATTTCCGGGCTAATAATAGAAGTCCGTTAAAACGGGCTTGAAATACTAAACTTTTACCAATTAGTCCTCTTCACAGGAGTTCAATTTTTAGAAAGGGATTTGAATCCCTAGTTTTGAACAGGCATTGAACTCGAAATGCGCTAATTTTTCCCGTGCCAAGTTTAACGTCTAATTTCCCGCAATATTCCCACTCACAACCCGAGAAAACTCTGTGGGAGTCAGAGACTTTAACACACTTAAAGTATAGGGTGCTTCTCCAATCGCTTGACCATAAGACGCTTGTAGATAGGGTTTATATTCCAGATCTTCGGTGACATAGGTTCCAAAAAAGGCAACACTCAAAGCGTGCATATAGTCCCGTGTAACTTCAATTCCGGGTGATAACAATCCGCCCATTCCAGGGATTTCACTGACATTGGATTTATCAACATCAAAGAAGTGATTATCACCCCGTTTAACAACTAAATAACGATTAGACGTTGTTAGCCAAGTAAACGTTTCAATTTGTTCTAAAACCGCAGGCGCTAACAAATCCCCACTACTCGCCCCCATCATCACCGGAATTGAAACTTGACTCAATCCTAACTCCCCTAAAATACCACTATTAACGGGATTGAGAACCACAACGGCTTTCACGCGAGGATCACGGAATTGATACTCATCTTGAGGTAATTCTAAGGCGCGACATTGCAGAAACATCGAGGGATTAATGATTTTATTCTCGAGGGTACAGTTGGCTTGCAACTTCTCAAAATCAATGGTTGCACCCGCTAACGCTAGGGCGGTATATCCCCCAAAAGAATGACCCCAAACTCCAACTTTTTCTAAGTTTAACTGATTTTTGAGTTCTGTGTTATTTAACCGTTCTAAGTGATTCAGTACATAAGAAACATCTAAAGGACGATTAATAAATTCTTTCGCGTCAAAGATGTCAGTTCTCTTTCCGATGAGTAAGTCTTGTAAAGTTTGATAATCACTACCAGAATGTTGGGGAACGGCGACAGCAAACCCATAAGATGCTAAATGTCGGGCTAAGTCTTCAAAGCGAGATCGCTCAGAAGCTAAACCATGAGAAATAACAATAATGGGAATTGAATTTTCGGTTTGTGGGTTTTCTTGTACTGTAGCCGGAAGATAGAAATCCGCTTCAAATTGACGATTTCGCCGCCAATCAAATAGAGATAAAGTTTGCTTAGAAACTTCTGATTCTCCGCGTTGACGCAAATCTTGCATCTGGTTAAAGTCAACGAGATTAGAGGCAGAAATTTCGGCTTCGGCGAGTTGTTCAAGAGAAGTAACAACTGTACCCGTCTGTCGGATTAAAGAAACAACCTGCACCATTGTCTTGAGGCCTTGTTCAAGATCCAGGTGAATTTGTTCTGTGGGAAATTGACGCAGGATCTCAATTACATTAAAGCCATCAGGATCGGTTGCGGTTGCTGCAATTATAGCACGATAAATGGCATCTGAACCATTTTCGCCAGATTCGGTTTTAATTAAACCTCCCAGGTATTCTAGAAAAGAAGAAACCATCGGAGATTGCAGGAGTCGAGAAGCCGCTTCAGAATCAAAAAAGTAGCGCGTGCGTAATAACTCACGAACCTGATATTGTTCGATGGGTGTTAATAAATTCAGATAGGTTTTTAACGGTTGATTATTGGGGAGATAACCTGTTTCTGTATATTTTTCTAAGGTGTCAAGAGAAACTTCTAGATTCATTTTCCCGACGGGAAACACAATGGTTTCCGCAGCCATTGTTGGTACAGCAACGAATACAGCAGGCACAATACTTAAGGCGAGAGACTTTAACCAACCCATAGTTTTAAGCTCTTATTTGAATCTGACAGCTTATTTTTATGTTAGTTGATTTCTTTGTAGAAAATACAATCTATAACGTTTGATTTATCTTTCAATAATAAAAAATTAATAATGGTATCTAAAGTCACTAATTCTTTGATAATTTGAGATTTTTTTACTCGGAATAGGTTTAAATTACTATTTCAAATTTTAAGTTTTTACTTTTGATAAAATCGTAACTGAAATGATCGACAATATTTGTATTACTTAGTTCTAAATTGTAAAATTCGATCTGTTCATCCTCAAAATACGGCCCAGCGTGCCAAGTTCCAACATCCAGCTTAATAAAACAGTTTCCTGGGATACGAAATGCTTTTAATTGTTCTATATTAGGTTCATCGCTCTCAGAAGGGGCTGCAACCGCCATTAACCACTCTTTTCCTTCCAATGACCCTAAACATTGAGTACATTGAACGTGACGGGTAATTTTGTTAAATTCGCGACCTCTTTTGTTGAGTCGCATGATGTAAAATCTGGGTATCCCGTTTTTGAGATTGAGTTGAGCATCGGTTTCATCGTAAATTTTACTATCGGGTGATGCTGAAATCACTTGTCCGTAGGGTTTAAAATTTACCGCAGTAATCCATTCCGCCGTTATTTTTTGAACGGTTATTGATTTAGTCATTTTTTTTATCTCATTTAATTTGAACTGGATTGATATTCAAAGCCATTTTCTTCCGCATAACGGTGTAAAAATCGCATCACTCGTTCAAAAATCTCGTGAGATTCGACTTCAAACGTACATTCGGCTTTAGACAGTTCATCATCTCCCACATAGAAAAACTTTACTCCTGTTGGAGTGACTTTGATTTCTCCTTCTTCGTCTTGTAACCAAAGATTTGAGATTTGCTTGCGATAAGCGCGTAGTTGTTCAACCGCTTGTAAACGCTCAAAGGTTAACACAACAATTTTTTTCTCGGAGTTCCGCGGTTTGCGAAGGCTAACTCCACTAATTTCTTCGTTGAGTCCTTGTATAAATTGAATTGATGTAGACATATCTAGCACCAACATATATTTATACTTAAAGTTTATCAGATTTTTAGACAAAGATTCAACTGGAAAATGATAACTTTTAATAAGTTATGTTTTCGGTTTGAAGCTGAAAGTAAAAACCCGATTTCTCGAATCGACGGGTTTTGTGAGTGATAGGATAAGATGAGTATGGAAATACAGGAGTTGATGTTTTATTTTTTGAAATGGCTAAAACGTTTATAGATTTATTTTCGGGTGCGGGGGGAATGTCCTGTGGTTTAGAACAAGCAGGGTTTAAATGTGTATTAGGAATAGACCAAGACAAAGCCTCCTTAGAAACCTTTCAAGCAAACCATCAAAACGCTAATATTATTTGTGGAGATTTGCGAGAAATTAGCCTTGAAGATATTTACAAAAAAATTGACAATCAAACCATTGATTTAATTTGTGGTGGGCCTCCGTGTCAGGGATTTTCAACCATTGGGGCGAACGATAACACCGACAAACGCAACTTTTTATTCTTTGAATTTCTGCGAATTGTTACGGCTTTTAAACCCGATTATTTAATCATGGAAAATGTCACAGGTTTGTTATCTCGAAATAATGAACCCACACTTTCATTAATTCTTAACGCCTTTACCGAGTTAGGATATACAATAGAAGTGAGAGTTTTAGCGGCTCATCATTATGGCGTACCTCAAGCGAGAAGACGAACAATCTTTCTCGGAAATCGCTTTGGGGTTCAAAATCTTTATCCCGAAAAACAGTTTAAAGATTCTCCCAAAGATAGCGAAAATTTACCCTCAGCCAGAACCGTTAGTTGGGCGTTTGAGAACTTATTAACGTTTCAAAATACAACGTTTAATCACGATATTGAAACCGCACAAATTCCCAATGAACTTGAAATAAAACGAATTCATCATATCCCAGAAGGACAAGGAATTCGCTATCAAAAAGATGAACTCGCCTATCTTCCCCGTGAACTGTGGTTTAATGTAAATTGGGAGAATTTACCCGAACAACGATTTCGAGAAACCAAATTAAAACGATTAGATAGAAACGCCGTTTCTAATACTATTAACACCAGTCGCACGACTTATTATCATCCCACAGAAGATCGCTATTTAACCGTCAGAGAAGCCGCAGCCATTCAATCTTTCCCCCCTCACTTTATTTTCAAAGGGAGTTTAACCCAACAATGGCGACAAATTGGTAATGCAGTTCCGCCTATATTAGCTAAAGCCATTGGAGAAGCTATTTTAAAGTTAGATGAACAAAAAGACAAACTCGAAAAAGCAGATTTTACTCCAGATATTGCAGAAATTAGAGCCAAAGCATTCACCTACAAAGAAAAAGAACTATTAACAGATATCCAAGAGGAAAATAATGATGAGCCTGAGTTTGTTCAACTAAGTTTATTCTAAACTGATATTTAAGGAAAGATGGGAGGGAAAATTCTTCCCTCTTTTTCTTCAATATCATACTGCGACTTTGTAGGTTTTCCTTCAAGCTTCAAAACTACATAAAATCCATAATTATAAATAGGTATGCTACGAATCGTTTTTGCCCTTAGCCTTAATCTGATTTCACAGTTAAATTGAGGTGTTTTTAATCCTAAAATATCCTCGGATAAATGATAAAATCCATAACCACCTACCTGCATATAAAAACATCCTTTACGGCGATAATAGGAATGTAAAGCATTGATAGAGATAGATAACCTATCCTCAAAATTAGTTTGATCGAGCGATTTCTGCTCTCTAGTTAATTGATTTTGAGGAATAGTGTATCTGTAAGGAATAACATTTTTACGATTGATATATTCAAGCACACCAATACTTGTATAAAATTCAGTAGTTTCGTCTTGAACTCTCCAAGACCAAACTCCATCATCCCATCTTAACATCTTTTATCTATAGTCAGCTTTTAAATCAAGCTTTACCTCTAAATTATGTTCTCCAGAGTTATGTAAAAATTTTATATCTACTCCTGTTCCTGCACCTGCCCGAGTTGCGTTTGGGGATAAAAAACCTTTGTGTTGAAGAATGTTAAAAATAACCTGTTCATAAGCATCTCCCTTGTTATATCCTGAAGGCATTTTATTTGATCAAAACTCTACTTTATGGATAATATAAACTTGATCAAGACCATTGCTTGAGTTCCAACTTATGTCTAAGATTAGTTAGTCTCAGTTTGATTACAACGCGAGCGCCTCATTCTTTAGCTTTTTTTATCTTGAGTTTATGGCAAAATCAATCAGTTATGCAACTCAGAGTGTATCGGGATCAATATTCAATTCCCGCAATTTAGCAGCTAACTTTTCCTTTTGTTGGCGTTCAAGTTCAAGTTTTTGCTCGACTGCTTCTCGTTGTTGTTTTTCAATTTTAGCTGATTCTTCGGGTGTCGGAACTAACTCACCTTCAGGGGTAAAAAACCTTAATTTCTGTTCATGTATTCCTAAAAATAGTTGCAATTGTTGACTCCAAAGTTGTCCTCTTTCATTCGCTTGAATCTGTTGATATTCTCCATCTAAAAGATGAAATCCTTGAAACTCTAACGTATTCGGTGAAAACCAAAAATAATCAGGCGTTCGGAAAATATCTTGATAAATTTCTTTTTTGGTTGTCCTGTCAACATTTGCCGTTGAAGGGGATAATAACTCAATAATAACATTCGGGTATTTTCCCCCTTCTTCCCAGACTACCCAACTTTGACGCGGTTTGCGTTCTGTATTTAATACCACAAAGAAATCAGGCCCTCTAAAGTCTTGGTTTTTTTGTTGTTCGGGACTATAATAAATAGTAAGATTTCCAAAAGCATAAAAATCTTGACGATCTTGCCACAGATACTCCAGCATTTGAATGAGTAACAAAATTTGTCGCAGATGTAGTTCGCTTTCCAAGGGTGGCTCCTGACTTTCTAAATCACCTGGAGGATATTCAATGTCTTCAAATTTAGGTTCAGTTTGAAGTGTTTCTAGATCTTGAGCAATAGTCATCATTTTCTCCAGAATCTTAACTCCTAGTATAATTTAATTTAGACTGTATCGGGATCAATATTCAATTCCCGCAATTTAGCAGCTAACTTTTCCTTTTGTTGGCGTTCAAGTTCAAGTTGTTGCTCGACTGCTTCTCGTTGTTGTTTTTCAATTTTGGCTGAATCTTCAGCTTCTATTGCTCGTTGTTCTGCGGTTTCTCGTTGCAGTTGTTCAATTTTAGCTGATTCTTCGGGTGTCGGAACTAACTCACCTTCGGGCGTAAAAAACCTTAATTTCTGTTCATGTATTCCTAAAAATAGTTGTAATTGTTGACTCCAAAGCTGTCCTCTTTCGTTAGGTTGAATCTGTTGATATTCTCCATCTAAAAGATGAAATCCTTGAAACTCTAACGTATTCGGTGAAAACCAAAAATAATCAGGCGTTCGGAAAATATCTTGATAAATTTCTTTTTTGGTTGTCCGGTCAACATTTGCCGTTGAAGGGGATAATAACTCAATAATAACATTCGGGTATTTTCCGCCTTCTTCCCAGACCACCCAACTCTTACGGGGTTTGCGTTCAGTATTGAGTACAACAAAGAAATCAGGCCCTCTAAAGTCTTGGGTTTTTTGTTGTTCGGGACTATAATAAATAGTCAAGTTTCCGGCAGCAAAATAATCGTTTCTATCTTGCCATAACCAATCTAAACAGGTCATTAATAGCAAGAGTTGTTGTAGATGCAGATAACTTTCCAAAGGTGGCTCCTGACTTTCTAAATCACCTGGGGGATATTCAATGTCTTCAAATTCAGATTGACTTTGAAGGGTTTCTAGATCTTGAGCAATTGTCATCGTCTCCTCCAGAATATTATTAATCCTATCCTTCAGTATAATTCATTAACCCTCAACATCAGAGACATTTTTTTGGGTTTTATTTAAACGCCGACTCCTCATTCCTTTAGAAATAATCGCCAAAAATACTCCCGTTAAAATCGATAATTCCCAATGAGTCTGAACCGTTGTCAAAGTCAGTGAACCAAGAATCAGTAAACCGATGGCTGCATATCGAATCCCTTTCATTTTAGACATATCCCTAAGCCTTCTGCTAAAAATTGCGATCGCCTGAATTCCAATTGGGGCTACTTTGAATTATAATAGAAAGACTAAACTCATAAATTCAGTAGCAAAAGACATCCTCTTGTTTGCTCGGTAGGTCTAAAATTAACAATCAAATGACTACAACTCCCCGTCTCTATCACATCACAACCTTCGGCTGTCAAATGAATAAAGCCGACTCTGAACGCATGGCTGGAATTTTAGAAGAAATGGGGTTATTGTTTACCGAAGACCCCAACGAAGCGGATGTCGTTCTTTATAATACTTGCACCATTCGGGATAACGCCGAACAAAAAGTTTATTCCTATTTAGGAAGACAAGCCAAACGCAAACACACTCAACCCAATTTAAAATTAATTGTCGCCGGATGTGTCGCCCAACAAGAAGGCGAAAGCTTACTCAGACGGGTTCCTGAACTTGATTTAATCATGGGACCCCAACACGCTAACCGTCTGCAAGAATTATTAGAACAGGTCGATCATGGCAATCAAATTGTTGCCACCGAACCCATACATATCGTCGAAGATATCACAAAACCTCGCCGAGATAGTGATGTTACCGCTTGGGTCAATGTGATTTATGGCTGTAACGAACGCTGTACTTATTGTGTAGTTCCCAATGTACGCGGAATTGAACAATCTCGCACCCCGGAAGCCATTCGCAGCGAGATGGAAGAATTAGGGCGCTTAGGCTACAAAGAAATCACCTTATTAGGACAGAATATTGATGCCTATGGGCGAGATTTACCCGGTTCAACCCCCGAAGGACGACACAAACATACTTTAACCGATTTATTATATTTTGTTCACGATATAGCGGGAATTGAACGCCTGCGCTTTGCAACAAGTCATCCCCGTTATTTTACCGAACGGTTGATCAAAGCCTGTGCGGAATTACCAAAAGTTTGTGAACATTTTCACATCCCCTTTCAGTCCGGTGATAATCAAATTTTAAAAGCCATGTCACGGGGATATACTCACGAAAAATATCGTCGCATTATTAACACCATTCGTCAATATATGCCGGATGCCTCTATTAGTGCCGATGCCATTGTTGGCTTTCCGGGTGAAACCGAAGAACAGTTTGAAAACACCTTAAAGTTGGTTGATGATATCGGATTTGATTTGTTAAATACAGCAGCTTATTCACCCCGTCCAGGAACCCCCGCAGCCCTGTGGAAAAATCAAATTTCTGAAGACATCAAAGCCGCTCGTTTACAACGGTTAAATCATTTAGTAGGAGTCAAAGCCGCAGAGCGATCGCAACGCTATTTCGGACGCATAGAAGAAGTTTTAGTCGAAGGAGAAAACCCCAGAGATGCTTCTCAAGTCATGGGACGAACCCGAGGAAACCGTTTAACCTTTTTTACCGGAAATCTAGCGGAATTAAAAGGAAAAGTCGTGAAAGTAAAAGTAACCGAAGTGCGGCCATTTAGCCTCACCGGAGAAGTAATTGAGTTTTGTGTTACCCGATGATTACTAAAATAACTAAAGCGAATTATAGTACAGTTCGCAAGTCAAGCGCATTATTCGTTTTCGGGGTGATTTGGATAGGGACGATGGCTTGTGAAAGTTCATCTTTCGTCTTTAAACAAAATCCTACCAAAATGGCTTTTGTAGAAGAAAACCCCGTTTTAAATTTACCAGAACCAATGCAAAATGGCGATTATCGTCGTTCATCCCATACCCGTTGGGAAGCAGTCAATGCTAACTCTAATGGTGTCAATTGTCGTTCTGTGAATTTAAGCTATGATCAACTCAACGATCCTCGAAATTCAGTTAAACTCGATATTGAAAACTGGCCTGTTGTCGGCACTTTAAAGCCAGGACAAGACTTTGAAATCAACCCAGGCCCGGCAGGTTTTGGGGTGGTTTATGATAGTAAACAAAATCCTTGGATCTATATTGAAAAAACCGCCGCAAACGGCGCGCCGAGTCGTTGCTTTGTACGGGCTAACCGTCGTTTTGTTAAGCCCATTGTAGCACAAGTCAGAGGTTAGCAGTTAGGGGTTAGGGGTTAGCAACAACTCCCGACTCCCGCTCCTCTCGATTGCAATATTCAGTTACAAAAGTTTCAGAAAAGAAATATTGTATTTTTTAGTTAAGCACAGTTTAACTCGTGACCAAAAGATTATAAATTATAGAAGTAGCGACCTCGATCTAAAGACGCATTGAGGATAGAACAAATCAAAGATAGAGGTGAACGCTAAAAACACCCAGTATATTCGATTGGATAGCCTTTTAGTCGATTCTGATCTGAAAGTTCGAGATCAACCCACAGAAGAATAGACTAAACTCAACGTTTATCCAACCGTCACAATGCTGTTTTGTCTAAACATTAAGCTTGAGTTTCAACCTAAAAAAATCCTTAACGTTTTGATTTTTCGGACTCATCTTTTTCATTAATTTGACGAGTACAGGAGACGGTACGATGACAACGAATATCCCCTCAGACAACCGTAATATCGCCATTGTTGGCCCCTACCTTAGTGGTAAAACGGCACTCTTAGAAAGCATCCTCTACGTCACAGGGGCAACCACCCGTAAAGGCAGCGCAAAAGATAACAACCGGGTAGGAGATACAGCGCCCGAAGCCCAAGACCGCAATATGACCGTTGAAGTCAATGCCGCTAGTACCCAGTATGGCGGCATTCGTTTTACATTCCTGGACTGTCCGGGTTCAGTTGAATTTGCCCAAGAAACCTATAACGCCCTCGTTGGGGCGGGGTTAGCCGTGGTCGTTTGTGAACCCGACGCCAAGCGTATTTTAACCCTTTCACCCTTATTTAAATTCCTGGATGACTGGGAAATTCCCCATCTGGTTTTTATCAATAAAATGGATCGGGCGTTTACCGATGAAGAAACCTGCAACATTAACTACACCGAACTTCTAGAAGCCCTGAAAACCGTTTCTTCCCGCCCCGTTGTTCCCCATCAATACCCCATTGCCAAAGGACAAGAATTAGTCGGGTTTATCGATCTAGTCACCGAACAAGCCTATCATTATCATCCCGGTTCTCCTTGTGATCCGGTAGCCATTCCCGATGAACTCCAAGAAGCCGAACACCTCGCCCGTCAACAGATGTTAGAGGAGTTAGCCAACTTTGACGATCATCTCCTCGAAGAACTCTTAGAAGACATTGAACCGCCCCAAGAGGAAATTGTCAAAGACTTGAAAATGGAACTGGGTGCTGATCTAATTGTACCTGTGTTTCTGGGTGCGGCAGAGGCGGAGTATGGTGTGCGGAGTCTGTTAGATGCTTTAGTCCGAGAAGCCCCCGAACCCTTTGTTACCGCCCATCGTCGCGGACTCCAACTCAAAGCCGATCTGCCTGTTGCACAGGTTTTAAAAACCTATTACACCCCTCAAGGCGGTAAACTCTCTTTAGTGCGAGTCTGGCAAGGTGAACTCACAGAAGGCATTGTTCTCAACGGCGTGCGGGCAGCAGGAATGTACCGTTTAATGGGTCAGCAAACCGAAGGGATACAATTCGCCAAAACCGGGGAAATTGTCGCCTTAGCCCGGATGGATAGTATTCAAACCGGAGATACCCTGACCACAGAACCGCAACAGGTGAAAGCCTTACCCAAAGCGGATATTTTACCGCCTGTCTTTGCATTAGCGATCGCCCCAGAAAAGCGTAAAGATGAGGTGAAGCTGACGGGCGCTTTGAGTAAAATGTTAGAAGAAGATCCGGCGTTAGTTTGGGAGCAACACGGCGATACTCACGAGGTCATTTTGTGGGGTCAAGGGGAAATTCATCTACAAGTCACGTTAGATCGGTTGCGTCGCAAATATAACCTGCCCATGACCACCGAATTACCCCGGGTTCCCTACAAAGAAACCATTCGTAAAACCACCCATTCTCACGGACGCTACAAACACCAAAGTGGCGGACACGGACAGTTTGGCGATGTGTATCTCGATATTCAACCCTTAGCACGAGGTGAAGGGTTTAGCTTTAATCAAACTATTGTCGGCGGTGTGGTTCCCAAACAGTATATTCCCGGTGTGGAAATGGGCGTGCGGGAATCTCTCGAACAAGGGCCTTTAGGCTTCCCGGTGGTTGATGTGGCGGTAACACTCACGAACGGATCTTATCATTCAGTCGATAGTTCAGAACAAGCGTTTAAACAGGCTGCACGGTTAGCAATGCAAACGGGAATGATCAACTGTGATCCGATTTTACTAGAACCCATTGCCCTCGTCGAAGTTTCGGCACCCAATGAGTTTACCTCTCAAATGTTTCAACTGATTACCGGACGACGGGGACAGGTGTTAAATTATGAGGTGATTACGGGGTGGAAAGGTTGGGATAAAATTACTGCCTATTTAGCAGTCTCAGAAATGCAGGATTTAATTGTAGAATTGCGATCGCTGACCATGGGAGTGGGTTACTTTCACTGGAAATATGATCATCTCCAAGAAGTGCCTGAAAAGTTAGCCGAAAAAGTGCTAACAACCTACAATCACTCGGAAAATAGTAATGGCAATGGCAAAGGTTAGTTGATTTCAAGAAAACTGCAAAAACCCCCTAGATATTGATCTAGGGGCTTGTCACGTTGGAAACATTACTGACCAATTTAATCGGATTTTACAATCATCAGGCAGCTACTCCACTTGGATCCCACCCCAAGAAAGGTTAATCAACCCGATTTCTACCAGATCTGCATGAACTGTTTTATCATCAACACAGTCATAATTGCGTGACAACTCTCATTCACCGTCAAGGAACCGTGCAGAACTCCAGAAACACTCACACTCAACAAGCCGTGTACAAACCAATTCGATTCATTGTCAGTAGTCTTTTAGTGGGAATGGTCGCCACTGTTACCCCCCAGATGGCTCATGCAGTTGAAGTTTTTGTTCAAGCCAACAGTCAATCGGTTCAAGCCAAAGACCAACTTAGCGAATTACTCGAACAAGGACGTAAATTAGTTGAAGCGGGGAAAATTAATGAAGCCCTTCTTCTGTACGTCCAAGCCGCATCACTAGATTCAAGTGATCCGAAGATTTATTCAGCAATAGCCTATTTAGAAGCCTTACGAGGAAACTATCAAGCTGCCGCTAAATTTTATCGAGATGCCCTCTTCCTTGACCCTCAAAATGCAGATTTTCAATACGGTTTAGCTTATAGTCTAGTCAGGCTCGAAGACTATAAAGGTGCGGCTGAAGCCTATCGTAAAACCATTAGTCTCCAACCCGATCATCTCAATGCCTATTTGGGACTAGCGGTGAGTTTATTCCGTCAAGGAGACTATGGGAGTGCCGTTAGAACCTATGAAATGGTGATTGCATCTGACCCCAACAACTGGCAAGCTTATGCTTCGATGGGAATGTCTCTGTTACGTCAGGAAAATACTGCCAAAGCCGTTGAAAGCCTAAAACAAGCAGCAGCACTAGCACCCAACGAAGCCAGTGTTCAAATTAAGTTAGGAGTAGCGTTACTTAGAAGCGGAGATCAAGCAGGTTCTATCGCTGCGTTTGAACAAGCCGCCACTTTGAGTCCTCGAGATGGAGAGATTCAGTTTCAAATTGCAGAAGTGCTGAAAATTCAAAACGATTTTGATGCAGCCATACAAGCCTATCAACGCGCTTTAGCCGTGAACCCGAATTTAGTCGAAGCTGATATCGCCATTGGGGAAATTCAACTCTACAAACAGGAATATATTGGTGCGATTGTTAGCTTTCGGCGAGTAATTGATAAAGCTCCCCAAAATCCTCACGGTCATTATAACTTAGGCTTGGCGATCAAAGCTCGAGGTGGTCGAGATCAACAAGCGATCGCCGCCTTGGAAACAGCCCTTAAACTGTTTGAACAACGGGGGGATACCGAAGGCGTGAATAAGACAAAAGAAGCGTTAAAAGACCTCAAAAAATGAGCAAGTTTGGAGTAACAGACTACAAACTTTTAGCAACAGATGAAGTAAGTTACTTTAAAAAAAGCACATCTTAATGGCGAGGAATCTCAAACTCATCTATACTGATCTCATTTTCCGTTTTGGTGAGGAGTTCAATTCTATGGTTTTTAGAGTTAAGAATCCCAATCGATTTCAACGTTGGCTCCGCGTTGGTTTGAGTGCTTTCATGTTGTCTGTCATCGCTGACTCTGGGGTTGAGGCTTCTACTCCTAACTCGAGTGATGTTGCTCAGGGAACATCCACACAAACTGCCGTCATACCATCGACTTTATTAAATCCAATTTTACCCGGGTTAGATGATCCTTCTCTGTTTCTGCCGTTTGGTAAACCTCAGACTCGCTTAGTTTTGCGCTTGGGTCAGAGGCGGGTTTTTGTTTATCGCAATGATCAACAAGTAGCCAGTTATCCCGTTGCTATCGGAAAACCCGGTTGGGAAACGCCAACAGGTGAATTTCAAGTGATTCAGATGGTCGAAAACCCCATCTGGCAAAATCCCTGGACGGGAGAAGTTCGCCCACCCGGCCCCGATAGTGCTTTAGGACTGCGCTGGATTGGCTTTTGGACAGATGGGAAGGATTCTATTGGTTTTCACGGTACTCCTAGTCTAAACTCCATTGGACAAGCCGCTTCTCATGGCTGTGTACGGATGCGAAACGAAGATGTCGTGGCGTTATTTAATCAGATTGAGATGGGAACGGTTGTCGTTGTAGAGCCATAGCCCGAAAACTGATGAGTGTAGGTTTGCTGCTTTAAAGATCTCCTACGATTATACCTTGAACAATCCAACCAAAAGGCGATCGCGAAAAAATCTGCGATCGCTTTTTTACAGCTAACTTGCAGTGGGGAGACCCTGCCTGTTCTTGGCTCTATGTTAAAATCAAAATGCCCCCCCAGGGGATAATTCCTAAAAATTTTACTTGATATCTTAAATAAGATAAACTTAAGTAACGAAATTTTAAGAAAACGGATTTAGGATTAGATTGTCGTATAGGAGCGAACCTTGACTACTACTCAGCCTGCTCAACCCCCTGCTAAAGTTCAGATTTTTTTAAGAAAACTTCAAGTTTCTCAGAAATGGATACTGTTTGGAGCAGCCATTTTTTTAGTGTGTGTTCCAGTATTTTTTCAAGCCCCCCTAGTGCGAAGCTATCCGGTGTTAAGTCTATTAATGACGGGGGGATGGTTAGCAACAAGTCTACTATTAATGCGATCGCCCTCAACCCGGGAGTGGGGAGACCTACTGCTCGGGTTTACCCTCAGTTGGTTAACCGGATCAATCTATTGGGGTTGGTTGCGAGGAGAACCCCTGCTCCATCTTCCCATAGAAGCATTAGGCGTTCCCTTTGCTTGGTGGTGTCTACAACGAGGATGGGGGAAAGTCGGAAACTGGTTTTACCTAGGCTCATTATTTGGAACCGCCGTCACCGATGGATATTTTTACATCACAGGTTTAATCCCCCACTGGCGACAATTAATGACCGAAGACCCTTCTTTCGCCGTATCCATTTTGCAAGACGCCCTAGAACGAGTAACAACCCCTTGGGGGATAAGCTGGGCCGTGATCCTCGTCATGCTACTGTTAGGCGTCGGTTTATGGCCATTGCAATCCAAACAAATCCATAAATGGGTGTTTAGTGGAGCGGTTTTGAGTACAATCTTAGTAGACAGCCTGTACTTGTTAGCAGCCTGTGTCGCCTAAAAACGGACAGGAGTCAACGTTGGGGTGCATAAAACACAAGAAAACGGTAGACTCAAAGCTAGACTGCCGTTTCAACCTGAAAACGGAAAGAAAAAGATAGATTTCTTGAGATTAGAGATTAGAATAGAACCAAATCGGGGCGGCGCTGAAGAATCTCCCAAGTTCAGGTTGGGTGTTATAAACTTTTGTTGGGCGAGATGAATAATCTAGCAGCCAAATCTCTAAAATCCCAGTGTCCTTTTTCAACCTGTTGTGAACTTGCAACACACCCCTCACCTATTGATTCTCAGCGATGGTGGCAAAAAATATTTGCCACTTGTTGGTAAAAGCTATTGGACATTGGGCCGCAGCGACGACAACAACTTCGTGATCCGCGATCGCTGGATTTCTCGCAATCATGCCATCTTACAACGGATGGAAAGCGGAGACTTTTATCTGATCGATCTCGGAAGTCGCAATGGCTCCTTTGTAAATGGTCGCCGAGCCACAATTCCAATCACATTGGCGGATGGCGATCAAATTATCTTTGGTCAAACTGAGATGGAATTTCACTGTCCATCTAACCAACCCATCGCTGATGACACCGAACCCGAGTCCGAAGATTTTACAGCCACGCTAACAGTACGCCGTTTAATATCTGTGATGGTGATTGATATTCGGGACTTCACCGTATTAACACGACAGCTAGATGAACGCCTACTCTCAGAAGTCATGGGACGATGGTTCCGGGAAGCCGGAGAAATTGTCCGAGAACATGGCACCTGGGTAGATAAATATATCGGCGATGCAATCATGGTCGTCTGGTTTCATGGGGCGCAGGGTGTCAGTTCCGAAGAAATGTTGCAAATTTGTAGTGCATTGAGAACGTTACACGAGACGACAGAAGCCATCAGTAACGCCTATCCCCTCCCCTTCCCCTTGCGAGTGGGTGCAGGACTAAATACGGGCTATGCAATGGTCGGTAATACAGGCGGTAGCGGGAATTCTGACTACACGGCTTTGGGCGATACCGTTAACGCGGCGTTTCGACTAGAGTCTTCGACTAAACAACTGGGGATGGATATTGCTTTAGGCGAAACCACTTATAAATACCTCTCTCAGTTACATCCCAATAATACCTTTGAACAGCATAGCGTTCACCTCAAGGGTTATGATACACCCACCATTACTTATGCCTCTACTTTTACAGGCTTAAATGAATTCCTAGAAAGGGTAAAACACCCAGAATCTTAGTCAAAATTTCCCCTATTATCTTCTCAATCTATTAAGGCTATTCAACGTGAGTAACCAAACATCTCCTACTCAAGAAACAGAAGTCGTTGTGATCGGCAGTGGCATCGGCGGTTTAAGTTGTGCTGCCTTACTCGCCCGTTATGGCGTAGCAGTAACAGTTTGCGAAAGTCATACAATCCCCGGTGGGGCCGCCCATGGTTTTGAACGCAACGGCTACATCTTCGACTCTGGCCCCTCACTCTATTCTGGGATGTCCTACAGTCCCTCAACCAACCCCCTAAAACAAGTTCTCGATGCTATCGGGGAAGATATCTCTTGGAAAACCTATAACGTTTGGGGCTGTCGTTTACCCGAGGGTGATTTTGATACCTCCGTTGGGGCGGATCAATTTTGTGAGGTATTGCAGAGGTTGCGTGGATCTCAAGCTGTCCAAGAATGGCGAGAACTTCAACGGGTAATGACACCCCTCAAAGATGCGGCAGTTGCTCTCCCCATGGCGGCGATGCGCTATGATTTGGGTGCCGTCTTGACTTTAGGTCGGTTTGCTTTACCCCTGTTACAGAGTCTTCCCTACGCTTCTAAGCTAACGGGAGCATTTGGGCCGATTATGGATGAGGTGATCAAAGATCCGTTTATTCGCAATTGGTTAGATATGTTGTGTTTTCTGTTATCTGGACTGCCTGCTAGTGGCACCAGTGCGGCGGAAGTGGCATTTATGTTTGCCGAGTGGTACAGACCGGAAGTGGTGTTAGATTATCCCGTCGGCGGTAGTGCAGCATTAGTTGAAGCAATAGTACGCGGGTTCAAACGCTATGGGGGTAATCTTCGACTGGGGGCCCATGTAGAACAGGTTTTAGTTGAAAATCAGACAGCCGTGGGGGTGCGTTTGCGAGGCGGTGAAGAAATTCGGGCATCAAAAGCGGTGGTTTCTGCAGCTTCGGTTTGGGATACGCTGAAGTTGATTCCTTTGGGGGCTTTATCCCAAGAGTTTGTTAAAGCGCGATCGCAAACTCCCGACTGTGAGAGCTTTATGCACCTACATTTGGGAATTGACGCCACAGGTTTACCGGAGGATCTCGCTTGTCATTATATCACAATCAATGACTGGGATAAAGGCATTACTTCTCCTCTCAATTTAATTGTCATGTCAATTCCTACTGTTTTAGATCCCTCTCTCGCACCTCCAGGAAAACACGTGATTCATGTTTATACACCCGGAAATGAACCCTATGATCTCTGGGAGGGTTTAGATCGTCGTAGTCCTGAATATGCTCAACTGAAAACAGAACGAGCCGAACCCATGTGGCAAGCCCTAGAACGAGTTATCCCCGATGTGCGATCGCGTTGTGAGGTCACATTAGTGGGGACTCCCCTAACCCATGAACGCTTTTTACGCCGTTACAGAGGCTCCTACGGGCCTGCTATTCCAGCCGGACAGGGGACGTTTCCCGGCCCTCAAACCCCCTTGGCGGGGCTGCTATGCTGCGGAGATTCAACGTTTCCGGGGATTGGTTTACCTGCGGTGGCCGCCAGTGGGATGATTGCCGCCAATACGTTGACTTCGGTTCAGAAGCATTGGCAAATGTTGGATGAAATTGGTTGTGGAAATCAGACTTAATTGACTGTTATTTTTTCTGGAAAATCTTACTAATTTTTTGAGAAAGGGCATAATATTCAGATTCTTTCCAAACTGGAATTGAATTGTGAATTGAAATTTCGGCTTGCAATTTCAGCCAAGATTTACAACCCCCATAACTAGAATCATAGGGAATTTCATAAACTTGGGAAAGTTTATAGGGTTTTAACATTAACAAAAAAAGCGGTTTTTGCGGTTTAAACTTCAGACGTTCCCGCACAAATTCTTCATTCCAAATTAGAAAAGGCAATAATTCAGAAATTAACCCTTCGGCTTTTGCGGTTTCTATTGCTAAAATATCCGTAATTTCAGCCCAACAGCTAATTTTAACGGTTTCTGGATGCCAACCGGAGGGAACAGGTTGCACTTGAGATCCATATTCAGGTAACAGTAAATCAGGTTTTTGATGTTCAAAGGTCGGATATAATAAAACCCGTTCATATTCTACCGTAAACTGACCTTGATATTCTTTGATTCCCCCTTTTCGCAGCATTAAAATCGTTTTTCCCCTTTCTAACGCCTGAACCGCAATATTCCACTCTTTTAACGCTTGTTTGATTTGAATATCCATAAGATAGAGACAAAATCTAGAATTATTCTTTACAATAACAGCAAGTTATTACAGAGGAGTCTAACATGAAAAAGCGACCTTTAGGGACATCGGATATTGCCATTACTCCTCTGATTATGGGAACTTGGCAAGCTGGAAAGCGAGGGTGGACGGGGATTGAAGATGCAGAAATCATCCAAGCTATTCGCACAGCTTTTGAAGCGGGAATGACTACCGTTGACACCGCCGAAATTTACGGGGATGGTTATTCCGAAAAAATAGTCGGTCAGGCGTTATCAGATGTGCGAGATCAAGTCATTTATGCTACCAAAGTTTTTCCTAATCATCTCAAGTATAATCAAGTTTTAGAAGCTTGCGATCGCTCTTTAAAAAATCTTCAAACCGACTATATCGATCTCTATCAAATTCACTGGCCGTCTGGGAGTTTTAAAAGCGAAGTTGTTCCTCTTGAAGAAACCATGAACGCTTTAAATTATCTCAAACAACAAGGTAAAATTCGCGCTATTGGTGTTTCTAACTTTTCTCGCGATCAACTCGCAGAAGCTTGTCAATATGGTTCCATTGAAAGTTTACAACCCCCCTATTCTTTATTTTGGCGTAAAATTGAAACAGATATTGTGCCTTATTGCATTGAAAACAATATTTCAATTCTTGCTTATTCTCCCTTAGCCCAAGGACTCTTAACCGGAAAATTCGGTTCTGATCATCAATTTGTAGAAGGCGATCATCGCTCATCTAATAAGTTATTTTCTGATAAACAAACCTACGCTAGAGTACAAACTGCCTTAGAAAAATTACGCCCCATTGCCGAACGAAATCAATGTAGTTTAGCTCAACTTTCTCTGGCTTGGTTAATCGCTCAACCTCAAACTCATGCTATTGTGGGGGCGCGTCATTCTGAACAATCTCAACAAAATGCGAAAGCCGCAGACATCCAACTTTCAGACACAGATTTAGCCGAAATTGACCGCATTGGCAAAATTGTCACTGACCCGTTAGATGATAGTCCCGTGATGTGGGATTTGTAAAAATTTTATGGTTTTGGGGGTTGACAAAAAGCCCCCTTTGGGGTTATGTTATAATTAGAGAAGGTGCTGACCTATAAGCTTGAAATTCACTTCAACACTTGCTCAAGCTTAATTCAGAAGTTGGTATTGACGTAAAAAATCCCGAATCGTTCGATCAATTTTGCTTTCTTCAGTTTTGTTAAATCCTCCATGTCCGCCATTGGGGATAGTTAATAGATAATTGTCAACACCCACTTGATCTAACCCTTGATGAAGTCGGACTGCGTGGGAGTAGGGAACAACGGTATCTAAATCTCCATGAATGGTTAAAATAGGCGGGAGGTTGGGTTGAATATAATGAAGCGGAGAAACCCGATTAGCAATTTCCAGTTTATTCGGTTGATTTCCTAACCAGGTGACAGCATAATCTCGGATATTCTCTGTAATGAGATCTTTGACATCTGTAATTCCGTACTCGTTAATCATCGCTGCAACTGTGGGTTGTTCTTCCCCCAAACCGGGTAAATTCCATTCATTGGACACAGAAATCATTCCTGCCATTAAAGCCAGATGACCTCCGGCAGATTCTCCCGCTAAAATAATTTTATCAGGATCGAAATAATATTGTTTGGCATGACCAATTACCCAACGCAACGCATAGAGACAATCTTCAACCGCAGCAGGTGCTAAAGCAATATTCGCCAGTCGATACTCGATATTAACCACAGACAACCCCATCTCTAAATAAGGAATCAGTTTGCTAACTTGTGATTTCTTTTCTCCTCCAACCCATCCTCCCCCATGAATAAACATCAGAGTCGGGTGAGGTTGGGGAATATTGCGTTGATAGATATCGAGTTTGAGACAAACGCCATTAACAGTTCGATAGGGAAGATTGAGATGAGTATTGTATTGATTAACCCATTTTTTCATCGCCAAGGCTGAACCGACTCGTTTTTCCCAGGCTTGTTTCAAAGATCGGGTAAAGGCAAGAGGGTAACGGATGGCTTGGGGTGGGGACATGGAAACGGATAGAGTAACGGATGAATTAATGGTGGGGTTTTAGAGGTTGATGCTTTTGGAAACAGATGGGTTAACTTTGGGTGGGTTGAGATAATCTATCCATTTTGATCTTAGCATGGGTTTAATGATCTCAGCCCCAATTTAATCCGTTACCAGTGGGTTATTTTATATTGAATCATATTTTGGGGACGGTCTGAGAAAAGTTTGATGAAGGCAGCAACATTTGAAAGATAACGCTAAGATAATTAAGGATTATTCCTGGAATTCTCTATGTTCGACTCGGCTAACCTGACGCCTGATCAAACGCACTCCCCCAATGGCTATTCGTCAAACTCAGCGAGTGAAAATACCATTCGCATTCGGGGGGCGAGACAACACAACCTGAAAAATATCGATCTGGAATTACCGCGCGATCGCTTAATTGTCTTTACCGGGGTGTCGGGTTCGGGTAAGTCTTCTTTAGCCTTTGATACGATTTTTGCAGAGGGTCAGCGCCGTTATGTTGAATCTTTGAGTGCTTATGCCCGTCAATTTCTCGGACAGTTGGATAAACCCGATGTCGATGCTATTGAAGGGTTGAGTCCGGCTATTTCCATTGACCAAAAATCAACATCCCATAATCCCCGGTCTACTGTGGGGACTGTTACGGAGATTTATGATTACCTCCGACTCCTATTTGGACGGGCGGGAGAACCTCATTGTCCGGTTTGCGATCGCAATATTGCCCCTCAAACCATTGATCAAATGTGCGATCGCATTTTAGAACTGCCAGACCGGACAAAATTCCATATCCTCGCCCCTGTGGTTCGGGGGAAAAAGGGGACTCATCGTAAGCTACTTTCCAGTTTAGCCTCGGAAGGATTTGTTCGCGTGAGGGTCAATGGAGAGGTTTTTGAACTGTCAGATTTGCCCGACTTAGATAAAAATTATACACATAGCATTGAAATCGTAATTGACCGTTTAATTAAAAAGCCAGGTATAGAGGAACGTTTAGCCGACTCCCTGGGAACCTGCCTTCGGTATTCACGGGGAATTGCCATTATTGACGTGTTAAATGATACATCTGGGGGGGTATGCGCGTCGCGAGTTGATAGTAAGTATAACCCAACTGACGAAAAAATAGCAAGTTCCGAGCTCAAATTCATCGCCGAAAACGGGGAAAATTCCTATCAGCATTCCCCTTTACCAGAAGTGGGAAAAACCGCTTTATCGCAACTGATCTTTTCTGAAAACTTCGCCTGTCCGGAACATGGGGCAGTAATGGAAGAACTATCACCCCGTCTATTTTCCTTTAACTCCCCTTATGGAGCCTGTCCGACTTGTCATGGGTTGGGGCATCTGCGAACCTTTTCCCCGGAATTGGTTGTACCCGATCCAGAAGCGCCGCTTTACAGTGCGATCGCCCCTTGGTCGGAAAAAGACGATTCCTACTATTTTGCCTTGCTCTATAGTGTCGGTCAGGCGTTTGGGTTTGATATCAATACGCCCTGGAAAAAATTAACCTCAAAACAGCAACAAATTGTTTTATATGGGTCAGAAGAACCGATTTGGATTGAAACCGATTCTCGCTATCGAGAAAAACGAGGTTATGAACGTCCCTATCCGGGGGTAATTCCGTTATTGCAGCGTCAATATGATGACAGTAGTTCAGAGTTACAAAAGCAAAAATTAGAACAATATTTAATCGATCAAGCCTGTGAAACCTGCGGGGGAAAACGACTCAAACCGGAAGCATTGGCAGTGAAGTTAGGACAGTATTCGATTACCGATTTAACCGAAGTTTCCATTCGAGAATGTTTGCAGCGTATTCAGCAGTTAAAGCTGAGTGAAAGACAAGCGCAAATTGGGGATTTAGTCTTGAGGGAAATTCGCGCCCGGTTGCAGTTTTTATTAGATGTGGGGTTAGATTATTTAACCTTAGCCCGAACCGCTTCTTCGCTTTCTGGAGGAGAAGCCCAACGCATTCGATTAGCCACCCAAATTGGTTCCGGTTTAACCGGGGTTTTGTATGTGTTGGATGAACCGAGTATTGGGTTACATCAACGGGATAATGGCAGGTTGTTAAATACGTTGATGAAGTTGCGGGATTTGGGCAATACGTTAATTGTGGTCGAACATGATGAAGAAACCATTCGGGCGGCAGATTTTTTAGTCGATATCGGACCGGGCGCAGGTTTACATGGGGGTGAAATTGTAGCTCTTGGAAATTTGGATAATATTTTAACCAGTGAAACGTCTTTAACAGGCGCTTATTTATCGGGAAGATGTAAAATTGAAACCCCCGCAGAACGTCGAACCGGAAATGGGCGATCGCTAGTTCTCAAAGAGGCTTCTCGAAATAACCTCAAAAATCTCAATGTTGAACTCCCCCTGGGAAAATTAGTCTGTATTACCGGAGTATCAGGTTCAGGAAAATCAACCTTAATTAACGAGTTACTGTATCCGGCTTTGCAACATCATTTTAGTCGCAAAGTTCCCTTTCCCCAAAACTTGAAAAAATTAACCGGGTTAGAAGCCTTAGATAAAGTCATTGTAATTGATCAATCTCCCATTGGTCGGACACCTCGTTCTAATACCGCAACTTATACCGGGGTATTTGATATCTTGCGGGCGACCTTTGCAGAAACCATCGAAGCCAAAGCCAGAGGATACAAACCCGGGCGATTTTCCTTTAACGTAAAAGGGGGAAGATGTGAGGCTTGTAACGGACAGGGGGTTAATGTGATTGAGATGAATTTTTTACCCGATGTTTATGTTCAATGTGAGGTTTGTAAGGGGGCGAGATATAACCGAGAAACGCTACAAGTTAAATATAAAGGGTATTCTATTGCTGATGTTTTGAATATGACCGTAGAAGAAGCGTTAAATGTGTTTGAAAATATTCCCAAAGCGGCGACTCGATTACAAACCTTGATGGATGTGGGGTTAGGATATGTGAAATTGGGTCAACCCGCACCCACACTATCCGGAGGAGAAGCCCAACGGGTAAAATTAGCCTCAGAATTGTCAAAACGGGCGACGGGAAAAACGCTATATTTAATCGATGAACCGACAACCGGATTATCCTTTTATGATGTGCATCAACTTTTGAATGTTTTACAACGGTTAGTGGATAAAGGCAATTCCATGATTGTGATAGAACATAATTTAGATGTAATTCGCTGTTCCGATTGGGTGATTGATTTAGGGCCGGAAGGGGGAGATAAAGGTGGAGAAATTGTTGCAGAAGGAACCCCCGAAGCTGTGGCGAAAAATCAGCGATCGCATACCGGGAAGTATTTAAAAGAAGTTCTCAAACAATATCCCCCCGTGAAAGTAGAATCAGGTATAATTTAGACTAAATTATGAATGATGAATGATGAATTATGAAAAGCGTGAAGATTATGAATGAAACGCCCTCTAACCCAAAAAACAATTCTGAAGACGAGCTTTTAGCTGAATATTGCTTTGATTATCAAAACGCGAAACTCAATCGATTTGTTGCCCGTAGTGAAGCACAATGAAAAATCATGCCTCTATCTGAATTGCTATCTGCTGTGAATCAGCTATCCCACCAAGATAAATTACGCCTGATTCACTTTTTATTGCTGGCGGTTGCCAGAGAAGAAGGTTGTGAACTGGAGTCAATTGAAACCCAGGATTTTCAGAACTTGCAAACTTCAACTTCTGCATCTACTCAGACCGTTGTTGACTCAAATTCAGAAGAAAAACTACTCCAGCAGTTGGCATCAACTGAAGCCGTTGTATGGTCTCCCTACGAAGCTGATGAAGCTGCAAAAACATTAGCCGATCTTTTAGCTAAACATGAGGAAGATAATGCTTGACGGAAAAAGATTTTCTTTTACTGAACAAGTCAATAGCCTGGGTCTTTCTAGTGCTATGCCATATTTACCTGTTAAACTAACTTACAGGAATCTATCTATAAATGCTACAGGATTGTTGGATACGGGAGCAAGCGTCAATGTATTGCCTTATGAGATGGGCTTGCAACTTGGAGCAGTTTGGGAAGAGCAAACCGTACCCGTTCAATTGAGTGGAAATCTTGCTCGTTTTGAAGCACGGGGGTTAGTAGTTTCAGCTACAATTGCCGAGTTTTCGCCCGTATTACTCGCGTTTGCTTGGACAATATCGAGGGAAACACCTTTGATACTCGGACAAATGAACTTCTTTTTAGAATTTGATGTGTGCTTTTACCGAGCTAATTTGGTTTTTGAGGTACGACCTAAGTAAAAAAACATCTCATCCCCCGAACTCTTCTGGCTAATCAGAGGGGCGAAATTTAGACAGATAAACGAGCCAAACAATTGACAACAACTCAACTCTGCCGATATAATACTACTACGGTTGAAACAAAAACTCGATCTCCCTCAAACGACCTCAGCACAGAACAATAAAAACCCTAAAAAAATTTGACCGCGCAAAGCGCGAAAAAGGGCAAAAAATCAAGGGCTAAGGAGCAAATGAGAACCCTGGAACACATAACACACGAAAACCAACGAAATCGTTGATGAAATCGCGCCGAAAATCGTAGTCGCGGGAGGCAGAACGGCAGCGAGAAGGATAGCGGCTCCTGGAGCCGCCCCGCAGCACTACTTTATTATCTAAACTCATTAAGTTGACTAAATTATCAATATATCTTTTATAACGGTTATCATTTACATCCCAAACGCTACCATCTGCGGGTGCGCCTTCATAATTATTATGCCAGGGATCAGCACACCATTCCCCGACATTGCCGTGCATATCGAACAAGCCGAAATTGTTGGCAACCTGGAAACTGCCGACTGGGGTTGTTTCTCGGCGGTAAACTCCCTCTGAACCCGAACCATAAATATATTTTCCATCGTAGTTGGCGACATCGGTTGAAATCGTTTCGCCAAAATGGAAGGGGCTTGTTGTTCCCGCTCTACAGGCATATTCCCATTGAGCCTCACTCGGTAATAGATAGGATTTACCTGTGTGTTTGGAGAGCCTTGCACAGAACTCTACTGCATCATACCATGAAACACACTCAACAGGTCGATTTTCGCCTTTAAAATTTGAGGGGTCGGGATTGAGATCTCGCTGAAGCTTGGGGAGAGAAGCCACTGCTTTCCATTGTGCCTGAGTTACGGGATATTTCCCCATGAAAAAGGAGTCAACCCTAACTCGATGTTGGGGTCTTTCATTGTTACTGCTTCCTAGTTGGGGTGCTTCATTGTTACTGCTTCTTTTTTCACTCTCTGGAGAACCCATCAGAAATTCACCTGCGGGGATTTTTACCATGTCGAGGGTGACACCATTCCCTATATTTTCTATAAAGTATTGTGCTGACTTGCGTTGTCGCTGACTTTCTTTTCCAGTTTTATCCAGCGTGACAACATCAAACTCAAAGGTTAAAAGTTGCTGTTCCGGTTCGGATTTTGTGGGCTGAATTGAAGAAGGTTCAGGTATAACTGGAGGAAGTTCAGCTTTCGATAAAACTTGCTTTTCGATCCGTTCTACATCTTCATCGGTTAACCCGAGAATCTGTTGAAAGTCTTGTAAATCCTGACGAATGCGATCGCTTAGAGGATATTCTTCTTGTATTGCTTGTGCAAAAACCTCTTGGTATTCTTTGAGATTTTGTTTGTGTTCGGCGTAGGGTGCGAGAACTTCCGAAATAATTTGTTCGGCAACTTCTGAAATAATATTGCAGTCAGAGGCTAACCGTTCCAAAGTTCGCCGATTAATCCAAGACAGTTCACCTTTGTTTTGCTTGACTCGTTTTTCGACTTCACGACGATAAATTAACTCCGGATCATTAACGGGTGCTTGGGTGAGATAGATTTCAAAGCCTTCTTTATGCGTATAAATTTCTGGCTTCATGGCAGGTTTAGCCGTTTGTACCTGCTCTTTGGCGTATTCGTGCAACTCTTGAATGGAAATCTGACCATCACCATCCCGATCTGCGGTTCCGGTTCTCATCCCTTCAATCAAATAACGAGTATAAATCCCCGCACCCTCTTGTTCAAAGGAAAGTTGAATTGCACTCGAAGATGTCAAAATTGCCCGTCCTTCACCGCCCAACTGTTGCTGAATATTGATGTCGCCTCGGGGTTGCCAACCTTGTGCAAATGCCCCACTATAGCAACAGTCTAATATTACAACCTGTCGCTTACAAGGGCTATTATTCATCATGTCGTGAACAAAGCTGGCGGGAACGGAGGTTTCCTGGCATTCTTCCTTCCTGGTGATCGGAGTGGTCAGGTAGAGTTTGCCACTATCATCTGTCATCCCATGACCCGCAAAGAATAATAAGGCTAAATCTCCCTTTTTGCTGGTTCTGAATAGCCGTCCGATGGCCCGTCGCATTTCCACCAAATCAGGTTCCACACAGACTTCAACGTTGTCAAATCCACCAATTTTGGGATCTGCCAAAACCTGTCGCATCGCTTCGATATCGTTAACAACGGCAGGAAGGGGCGGTAAGTCGGCTTCGTATTTACTCACCCCAATTAACAATGCGGTTTTGGTCATTACTCCTATTTCATCTCACGGAGGATATTGATCACCGTTTGTTCGGCTTTTGCCAAATCCTCGCTACTTTGCACCTCAATTGTAACCTCTCCCACGACAATTTTAAGAGGTTTGGGCGTGACCCGATTATGCAGCCAAGCAAGAACTTTTTGCAGATTTTCTCGGCTAATTTCAATAGTCAGAAAACCAATTAGGGTTTCGAGTGCGGCGCGACTCCCAACTTCGGGGTTAACTGCTTCTGTTCGTTCGACACTTTCGACTTCATCAATTTGACGTAGTTGAGATAGCAGTTGCATGGCGATCGCATTGCGTTCTTGGTCGTCGAGTTCGGGGTCATCAACGGTAAAGGCAAATTGAATAAGTTGTGGGTCTGTCATGGAATAACAGTTAATTACTGAATATATTCTGTATTCTAATTCAAGTTGTGCTGGTTTGGTAGTCCTATTAATGTCCTTTGTTGTTTATAGTCATAATCTTCTTCGTAGTCTATTGTTCCAAATAAGTCTAATATTTTTCGTTGCTGGCGACGCTGAATATATTCACGCAAAGCTTCCTCTATTAATTGATTATCGGTTAAATTTTTACTCAAATCTAGAGCTTCTTCAATTAATTTTTGATTGATCTGATTGACTTCCATGTTATGGCTATCTCTCCTAAAAACAGGGCTAAATTATTCTAACAATTTTTTTGATCAACTGAAAATCCCCTCGGAGAAGTCCATAAATTTATATTTACGTCTGTTCATCCATTTCATCATTCATCATTGAGTTAAAATAATCCTTCAAATCTTCGGAAACTTGACTCCCGAGAAAATACATCCCCAATAAGTTCGGTAAAGCCATCGTCAGATACATCGCATCACTAAATTGGATAATAGCAGTGGGGTTCGCAACCGAACCGATGAAAATAGCCAGGAGAAACAGAAGTTTATAAATAAAAGCACTGCGACTTCCCAAAAGATACTCCCAACAACACTGACCATAATAGCCCCAGGAAATCATGGTCGAAAAAGCAAACAAAAAAACCGTTAAAGCTAAAATATAAGGAAAACCGGGAATAACCGTAGAAAAGGCTGCCGAGGTTAATTCTGAACCGCCTAAACTTGCAAAGTCAGGATTATAATAAGCACCCGTGAGAATAATCACCAAAGCCGTTAAATTACAAACAATCACCGTATCAATAAACGGTTCTAAGATTGCTACAATTCCTTCTCGCACAGGTTCATCGGTTTTCGCCGCAGAATGAGCGATCGCTGCAATTCCTAATCCCGCTTCATTAGAAAACGCCGAACGTCTAAACCCCTGAATAATCGCCCCAAATATTCCCCCCGTTGCTGCTTTGAAACTAAAAGCACTGGTGATAATCGTGGTAATTGCTGCGGGAATTGCGGTAAAATGAGTTAAGATTACATAAACTGCCCCCAAAATATAAACCCCACACATTACCGGAACCACCCTCGCCGCCACAGACGCAATGCGACGAATTCCCCCCAAAATAACCAACCCCACTAAAATCACCATTAATAATCCATAAATCCACCCCTGGTCTGTTAAAATAGGGATAACTTGGGCAACCCCAACTTTTGATTGATTCGACTGATAAAGACTCGAACTGCCTAACGCTCCGCAAATAGCTAAAATAGCAAATAAAATCCCTAAAAATCTCCCCAATAAGGGAAAACCAAGTTTAGCTAACCCCTCAGAAAGATAATACATCGGCCCCCCAACAACCGTACCATCCGGCTTGACAAAACGGTATTTTTGTGCTAAGGTACACTCAACAAATTTAGTCGTCATTCCTAAAAAACCCGCTATCGTTAACCAGAAACAAGCGCCAGGCCCGCCTAAACGAATAGCAATAGCAACCCCTGCAATATTTCCCAGTCCAACGGTTGCAGATAACGCCGTTGCTAAGGCTTGAAAATGGGAAACTTCCCCCACGTCATCGGGGTTATCGTATTTTCCTCGAACAATATTAATCGCGTGTATAAACGCCCGAATATTAATAAACCGCATCCAAACGGTAAAAATCACCCCTGCGGTAATTAACCAAACCACAATTAAGGGCATTCCCCCAATTTCTACAAAAATGATATCATTAATCTGTTTGAGAAGTTGGGAAATAGTAGCCGAAAGATGTTCGAGAAAATTCATGTTTGTTATAGAAAGTTTTAGCCCCCAACTAAGCTTATCTCAAAATTGCCCCCCTAGCCCCAAAGTTGGGGGGAATTAGAAGTCAGTAATTAAGGTATTTAATTAAGAGTTTCAACTGTTAAAACTTGGGGTGGGGTTGCATCGGGAGGATAACGAAAATCAACGCGAACCGTTTGTTTTTCTTGAGGTTTTAATGTTAATGTTAATAAAGGTTCAACCTGTTGACCGCGACGTTGCCATAAATGAACATAACGAGTGATAGTATTATTTTGTTCATTAGGATAACGTAACCGGACTGTCCCCCGAAAATAGGGAAAATCCCAAGAGGGTTGACGAAACATTAACCCCCCTTGAGAAAGACGTTCTTCTTTATTCGGGGTTGCGAGAGTAACTGTAACCGTTTTAGCAGTATTTGTTGGGTTAAATAAGGGTAAATTCAAATCATAATGTAACCCATAATTTCCGTGAGACTCATAAGCCGTATCGGGATAACGAACTAACAATTTCGCCGCTTGAACTTGCTTCGTTCCCAACGTTCCCGCCCTGACTGTACTAATCACATAAGACAACGCCTTTCCCACTTCAGGAATATTTAAAACCTCTTCACCCTCATCCACCAAATTTGCCGCCCACAGAGAACCCTGCTGAACGCCAGCTACCCGACTATAAATTAATTCTCCCCCCACTTGATCAGGAGGAGTTGGCATTTTATCCCTGGGTTGTGCTAGAGTTTGCGTGTTGAGTAATTGTTGCCACTCAATTAAAGTCGGGGCAATCTCTCTACCGTCCGGGTGCTGCTTCGCGTACATGGCTAAACTGGCAACATAAACCCCAGCAGGGGAATTGGGTGTATCGCCCCGGCTATTTAAAATCATAAATGTTGAACGACCATTAACAGGACGTTCTAAGCCTTTCACCGGAATGGGATGATTAAGTAACATTCGACTTTCCCCTGGTGGAATGATTAAATTTTCAGGGAAACCTGCTTGTCGAACCCCTCGTAAAACGGTATCAACCGCCCGAATACCGGGACCTGAATAAACCTCTCCTCTTGGGTTTTCACTCAAAGGCGGTTTCTGTTTAAACGGTGCATCCGGTTCCATTAAATAACTGGCGGCCTCTAAAATATCGAGTGTTACTTTTTCTGTTCCGGGGTTGTGAACAATAATTCCTAAATATAGGGTTTTCTCCTGCGGTGGCGTGTGAACAAAATGATGGGCAAACAGTTCAAATTTACCGCTTAGGGGATAGTTTAAATGGGCGTCAGGAAAGGCTTTGCCGTCTGTTGGGAAGGTCGAAAGTAAAATTCCTTCTTTTTTCACCCATTCCGGACTATTGCTGTTAAACGTTAAAATATCATCCAGTTTTCCGGGCAATGGACGCACTTCACCGGGTTGAATAATCACTTCCGGTGTTGCAGCTTTTAAGGTTTCCGGTTGGGGTAACATTTTGAAAAATAGTCCACAACCACTACACAAGGTTAATGCTGTAATACTCAAAGAAACAATAGAATTTTTCATCGTTTATCACCGTTAAGAAAGAGAAAAAAATCATTCCTGTAGGTTGCATCAGATATACTATTCAATTCAATGATCACACAATCAACAGTAAGAACTCTGTAGGGTGCATCAGATTTAGAAGTCAATTCAATAATTAACAACTTGACCGTCTGATGCACCCTACCCCAAATTATGATAACATCAGATTAAAATTATCTCTAAGATTAACAAGTTTATCATGTCCGTTCAACTTCTAAAACGACGGTTTACGATTTCTGAATACTATCAAATGGCAAAAGTAGGAATTTTAACGCCAAGCGATCGCGTAGAATTGATAAACGGAGAAATTCTGGAAATGTCGCCCATTGGAAAACGTCATGCAGCTTGTGTCAATCGAGTCAATCAGTTATTTTATCAGAAGTTAGGCGATCGCATTTTAATTAGTGTTCAAAATCCGATCTTATTAAATAACTTATCCGAACCCCAACCCGATATTACTTTATTACAACCTCGAACTGATTTTTATGCGTCAGGACATCCTCAAGCTTCTGATATTTTTCTAATAGTAGAAGTAGCCGATAGTAGCATCAACTATGATCAAGAGATCAAAATTTCCCTGTATAGTGAAAGTGGAATTCTAGAAGTGTGGTTAATTGATTTGAATCAAAATAGTTTACAGGTTTATCAACAACCAACAGAGAGCGGATATCAAAGAATTCAACAATTGCAAAGCGAAAATACCCTTTCTCCTCTGGCTTTTCCTGAAATTCACCTTCGAGTCAATGAGATGATTGTGTAATTGCATTTAGAAAATTTAAAAATTTAGGAGAAAAACACTCACGCGAAAGTCGGTCACAGGACTACAATAGAGGTTACACGATTTCCGGGTAATAAAATTCTCTTACCCGATATTATTGTACTCTATTGACTTTTAGCGATTATGTCTTTTTCTCCTCAGTTTCTTAGCGGTTCAGAAATTCGGCAAAAATTCCTTAACTTCTATGCCGAACGGGGTCATAAAATTCTCCCCAGCGCTTCGTTAGTTCCCGAAGATCCGACGGTACTTTTAACTATCGCCGGAATGTTACCTTTTAAGCCCATTTTCCTCGGACAACGCGCCCCAGAAGTGCCTCGCGCCACCACCTCCCAAAAATGTATCCGCACCAACGACATCGAAAATGTAGGACGCACCGCCCGCCATCACACGTTTTTTGAAATGTTGGGCAATTTTAGCTTTGGTGACTATTTTAAACCCCAAGCGATCGCCTGGGGTTGGGAATTATCAACAAAAGTGTTTGGTTTACCGCCAGAAAATCTTATCGTTAGCGTGTTTGAAGAAGATGACGAAGCCTTTGAAATATGGCGCGATGAAATTGGCATTCCCGCCCACCGCATCCAACGCATGGGAGAAGACGACAACTTCTGGAAGTCTGGCCCGACTGGCCCCTGCGGCCCTTGTTCGGAAATATACTATGATTTTCATCCCGAACTTGGTGACAAGAAAATTGACTTAGAAGATGATACCCGGTTTATCGAGTTTTATAACTTGGTTTTCATGCAATATAACCGGGATGCTGACGGCAATTTAACCCCTTTACAAAACAAAAATATTGACACGGGAATGGGGTTAGAACGGATGGCGCAAATTCTCCAAAGCGTTCCCAATAATTACGAAACTGATCTAATTTTTCCGATTATTAAAACGGCGGCGGATATTGCGGGAATTGATTACAAAAAAAGTAACGCAAAAACCCAGATTTCACTAAAAGTTATTGGTGATCATGTTCGGGCTGTGGTTCATTTAATTACCGATGGAGTCTCAGCGTCTAATATCGGTCGGGGTTATATTCTTAGACGGTTAATTCGTCGGGTGGTTCGGCATGGGCGGTTAATAGGAATAGAAGGAGAATTTACCCCGAAAGTTGCGGAAACGGCTATTGCTTTATCTGAGGATATTTATCCCCAAACCCGTGAACGGGAAGCGGTAATAAAAGCAGAATTACAACGGGAAGAAGAACGGTTCTTAGAAACCTTAGAACGAGGGGAAAAGCTGTTAGCTGATATCATGGAAAAAGCCTTGAGTAAAGAAATCCCCTCTGACCTTAATAAGGGGGATGGGATGATATCGGGGAAAAATGCGTTTGTTTTGTATGATACTTATGGTTTTCCCTTAGAATTAACCCAAGAAATCGCAGAAGAAAATGGGTTAACGGTGGATGTTGATGGGTTTGAAACCGAGATGGAAGAACAACGAAATCGCTCTAAAGATGCCCATGAAACCATTGATTTAACCATTCAAGGCAGTTTGGATAAACTCGCAGAAACTATCCATCCAACGGCGTTTTTAGGTCACACTGAACCCGTTTCTGAAGCGGTAGTAAAAGTGATATTAATTGAAGGAAAATCGGTGGAGTCGGCAGAAGCCGGAACAAAGGTGCAAATTGTTCTCGATCAAACGCCTTTTTATGCGGAGTCTGGCGGACAAATTGGCGATCGCGGTTTTCTCAGTTTTGGAGATACGGTGATGCGGGTAGAAGATGTTCAAAAAGAGTCGAATATCTTCATTCATTTAGGCAAAGTTGAACGGGGAATATTAACGGTTGGGATGACCGTAAATGCCCAAATTGATCGGGCTTGCCGACATCGCGCCCAAGCTAATCATACCGCAACTCACCTATTACAAGCAGCGTTAAAATTAATTGTTGATCCGACTATTTCTCAAGCGGGTTCAATGGTATCCTTTGATCGCCTGCGGTTTGATTTTAATTGTCCCCGTGCGTTAACCGCAGAAGAACTTCAACAAGTCGAAGATCAGGTGAATAGTTGGATCGCAGAAGCACACCCCGCTATTGTCGCAGAAATGCCATTAGAAGAAGCGAAAAAGAAGGGTGCAACGGCGATGTTTGGCGAGAAATATTCTGATGTCGTGCGAGTCGTTGACTATACGGGAGTTTCGATGGAATTATGCGGCGGAACTCATGTTAATAATACGGCTGAAATAGGCTTGTTTAAAATTGTGAGTGAGACGGGTATTTCTTCGGGTATTCGTCGCATAGAAGCGGTGGCGGGACAGTCGGTTTTAGACTATCTTAAAGTGCGGGATAATGTGGTGAAAGAGTTGGGCGATCGCTTTAAAGCCAAGCCGGAAGAATTACCGGAACGGATCACGAATTTGCAAAATGAGTTAAAAGCAACTCAGAAACAATTAGATGCGGCAAAAGGGGAATTAGCGATCGCAAAATCCGATCAATTGTTAGCGGAAGCGGAAACAATTGGAGAGGTGAAAATACTCGTTGCGGAACTTCCCGGCGTCGATGCAGACTCCTTAAAAACGGCTGCGGAACGGTTACAACAAAAGTTAGGAGAAAGTGCAGTTGTATTAGGTTCATCGCCGGAAGAAGGGAAAGTTAGTTTGGTTGCGGCGTTTAGTTCAAAAGTTCACAAAGAGAAGAAGTTACAAGCCGGAAAGTTCATCGGAAATATCGCCAAAATTTGCGGTGGTGGCGGCGGCGGACGTCCGAATTTTGCCCAGGCGGGGGGACGGGATGCCAGCAAGTTAAGTGAAGCGTTAGACAGTGCAAAAACTCAGTTAGTTGAGGGGTTGAAGTAGTTTGTTAGGGTGGGTTTTTTATAAAACTCGCCCTTTTTTTGTAAAGGTTAAAAATTAGATAAGTTATTCAAATTAAAAATTATGACTTATAAAAATCGTCCTCAAAGAACTCGTGAGCATCGATTACAAGCAGAATCTAAAACAGCATTTCAGGATAAACTCGATCAACTAGGATGGATTTATGAATTTACTAGCGGAGAAGACGATTATGGTTTAGATGGTCGCATAGAAATTTTTGATGAAGACGGCTATACAACAGGTAAGAGGTTTTTCTGTCAGCTTAAGGGAACAGATGAACCTGTATTGAAGAAAGCTTTAGCTTGTAAGTTAAAAGTAGAAAAATTTGAATATTATCGATCATTAGATCTCCCTGTTTTGATTGTTCGTTATCATTCACCTACGCGAAAAATTTATGTAAAATGGTTTCACACTTACGATCCTTATTATGGAAGAAATGCTCAAAAAGGATTCACATTTCGGTTGTCGGAAGAAGATGAATGGCAAGAGAAAACGGCTATAGAGTTGATTGCAAATCTAGACGCATTTAATTTACTATGGTCATCTCGTTTTCAACCACCAGTAAATTTATCTATAAACTTTGAACAAGATAGAATTCAGGGATTATTCTCGATAGAAATAGAAATAGAACTTCACAAAATTATAGAAGAGAAGATTAATAGGCTAGTTCATATTAGTCCAAGTTACAGTTTAGATCAAGGGAATCATGGAACAATAACAGTAAGGAAAAAGAAGATTGAAATTTATCTTCATAGTGGTACAGGATTTACACTTCATAATTACGAATTAAATCAAACAAGAGACCTATCAGTGCTATGTTATGATATTCTTATAGGAATTGCTGTTGCCTTAGAAAAAACAGATCAATCTAATATTGCTGCACAAATTATAGCTGAAATAGGAGCTTATTCATCTATAATAAACTATCGAGATATATTATTAATATCAGTTCATTGTATGGCTCATGCAAATCGGATAATAGAAGCTTTGCAACTTGCCGAAGAATTAATAGAAACCCGTGATTTAGTAGCAACATCTCAAATATTATCATTGGTGGCTCAAACCCAGAGAGAAAAATTGTTAGAAAAGGAGAAGATTTATCTTCAAAGTTTTCTAAAACTTTGTATAGATAAAGCCTTAAAACAGGAGAATGACGATTTGATAGCTACTGCTCATTACAATTATGGTAATTACCAGAAAACAAAACAACCTCAATCCAAAACAGATCTCAGATTAGCTTTACATCATTATAAAACAGCTTCCAAGTTTGATTTAACCTACTGGGATGAACCTTATTTTTGCCGTGAAATAGCAGGGATTTTATTTGAAAGTCAACGTTATGCACTTTCTGCCAAGTTATACAAATATGCTATTGATTTAGGCGAAGAAGGAATTTGTCAAGCTTTATATGCTGATGCTTTGATGTTGGCAGGTGAATATCATATCGCACTTCAAGCTTTTCGCACTTATTTTTCCTCTGATGTAGAAAGTGAGCCAGAGTACAAACTTAAAGCTTTTGCTCTTGAAAAGATTTGTAGTCTATTCAAAATAGAAAAACAAAAGCGAAAAACGATAGAAGCAGTTCAATTATCAGCACTAGATGATAATTTATCTCCCTCCGAATATAGAGGAAAATTATACGAAGCCCTAAACCATGATTCCCTATGTAGCAATGCTTGGTTCAATCTAGGAGTTTTAGAATATCAATTAGAACATAAAGAAAGTGCCATGTTCTCATTTTTATTTGCTGCTATCATTAACAAAAATAATCTGGAAGCCTGGTGTAACGCTATCGGAATTGGATTGTTGACAGATAAATACACTTTACTACAAGATATGATATATGTAGCTCAACAGAATCATAAAAATAACTTTATGGCTCAAATGATAAAAGATGTACAGAACCAGGGTGATGATTTTCCAATAAATCAGATTCTCAATTTATTATATGAAACTGCGGGAAAAGTATCATCTATAAAAAACCAATTCACTATTCGTTATAAATCCCACTGAACGAAGTAATTGCGATCGCTTTTAACAAAAAATCTTTAATTGTCCGTCAAGTCAACAGGCCCAAAATCATCGGGAATTTCCTCGATAGATTGAATTTTTAACACCCGTATCATTGCTTTCCACCTATATTCAAGTATTAATCCCGAATAATAAACAGACTTTCAATGATAAGCTAATACTGGTTAGCCTCTCAACATTTCTATGTCTCAACAAAACCCCCTACAAACTCCCCACAGTGGCTATCACTGGAATGGTAGCCAACATCGTTTTTTTGAAGGTTGGTATTTTCGCGTCACCCTAAGCGAAGCGCGTCAAACCTTTGCGTTTATGTATTCCATTGAAAATCCCATCGGTGGACAGCTTTATAGTGGCGGAGGGGCGCAAATTTTAGGCCCTGATGATGGATATCTCTGTCGAACCTTTCCTGATGTTCAAACATTTTGGGCGTCTCCCCAGGCGTTAGAATTGGGTCACTGGGGTAAAACGGACTTAAATTCAACACCCGGATATCTTGAACCCCAACTGTTTAATCATCATATCCAACAAGGGTATCAAGTTACAAGCACTTGGCATCAAGGTATTTTACATGATCCCGGAACTCAACAAACCTGTCGTTGGGAATATTCAACACAACCGATTTATGGTTGGGGAAATGTTGGTCAACCTCAACAGTCTACGGCGGGATGGTTATCTTTTCTCCCTATTTTTGAACCGGGTTGGCAAATCTTAATGGCGCATGGATTAGCAACAGGTTGGATCGAATGGAATGGTACTCTTTATGAATTTAACAATGCACCTGCTTATAGCGAGAAAAATTGGGGCGGGGCGTTTCCTCAAAAATGGTTTTGGGTCAATTGTAACTGTTTTGAGAATGAACCCGATTTAGCCCTAACCGCAGGCGGAGGACGGCGAGGTGTGTTAGGCTGGATGGAATCTGTGGCGATGATTGGGATTCATTATCGGGGAAATTTTTATGAATTTGTTCCCTGGAATTCTCAAGTTTCATGGCAAATTGAACCCTGGGGTAAATGGCAAATTCAAGCCAAAAATTCACAGTTTCAAGTCACCTTAACCGCTACAACAAAAGAACCCGGAACCCCCTTACGCGCCCCGACTCAAGACGGATTAATTTTCTTTTGTCGAGATACAATGCAAGGGGATATTGTGTTAGAATTAAAACAAAAGAATCAGGTAATTTTATCAGCCCGAAGTGATGTTGGTGGCGTAGAAGTTGGGGGTCATCCCTGGACAGAAACTTGGGTGAATTAAAAGTAATTTAACCTTTGAGGCTGAAAATAGCGAGATCATTTGTTAACATGAGTAGAGACAACCAAGTTGGGGCTGTGGCTCAGATGGATAGAGCAAGCGCCTCCTGAATATTCGGGCACCCTGGGAGGAAACTCTAGGTGTGAATGTGGTCAAACTCAAGGAAGCCTAAGTTCTGTTAGGATAGGGTAATCTTGAGCCAAGCTTTATCTGAGAACCAGATAAAGAAGGTGCAGAGACTCAACGGCCACCACCTAAAGGCTTGTTTAGCCTATGGTGAAGAAAGAGTCCAGAGAGTGGGGAAACTCACACGAATCTGAAGCGCTAGGTCGCCGGTTCAAGTCCGGCCAGTCCCGTTTAATGAGTCACTCAGTCAAATCATTAGTCGAATTGAATGGCTGAGGGTGTGATCCGATCAGAATTTCATCCGAATGCGCCCTGCTGGGATCGAACCAGCCTGAAGGCGAATTATGAGTTCGCTGCCTCCCCAATCGGCCAAGGGCGCTTTAACATCTAGATTAACACGAAAGTAGACATTGATCTAGTCTGCATTTGATCTGAGTCTAAACAAATGTCTAAAATGGACTGCTATTGGTTCTTTAGAGCTATCAAGGAGTGAACCTGTTTGCTGGAGGAGAGATCATTTGTTTTGCAGGTGTTCGTCTCATTCTGGCGATAGACTCTGCTAGTATATCCTATTGAAACCGATCATCAAGATCATTGACACTGAATAGTAAAAGGAGATCAGATTGAACTCAACTGTAATAATGACCGTTATTTTACTCGTGCTGATGTTCGGAGCCGGGTTTTTCAGTTCAGCCTGGGGGTACAAACTCGGTCGGGAAGCTTTAAAAGAAATTACTCAACCTGATGTCCGTCCGAGCAATTTAACAGGTCGAAACGAAGAAACAGAACGACACGCTGAGGGCGTAAAAATGCTCAAAGAAGGTGATATTCTGGCAACAGTTAGGAAGCGAATGGAAGGGAAAGATGACGAGGTAACAGCTTCGACTCCCGCTAATAACCCCAATCAACAACAACCCCAACAACAACCGGAACCTGCACCCCAAGCACAAGCTGCAACCTCGAATTTTCCGATTGTCAGTCGAGATGGAGGGGTGACACTAGAAGTGACTTCTGCGAGTCGAACAGGTAGTTCACTGCTTTTGAATGTACAACTTAAAAATGAAAGCAATACTTCAGTTCGATTTCTCTATAGTTTCTTGAATGTAACGGACGATAAAGGTCGGGCTTTAAGTGCTAGTGTAGACGACTTACCCGGACAGTTACCTCCTGATAGTCAAACCTATGTGGGAAAGGTCAGTATTCCCGCAGCATTGCTTGATAATGCTCAGGAATTAGCGATTAGTTTAACCGATTATCCGGATCAGAAACTTGAGCTAAAAATGTCCGGAATTCCCATTGTCAGATAAATTAGTGTTGATATTTTTTCGACTTTTTTGGATTGCACTGATGCGGGTGCCTTTTCTATAATGACACTGACTTCGCAGGATTTGCTAGTGCGATTGTTGTCAGTGTTTTTGCTGATTGCAATCAACGCTTTTTTTGTGACTGCTGAGTTTTCGATGGTTTCCGTTCGCCGATCGCGAATTAGTCAGCTTGTAGATGAAGGAGATCGTCCGGCGAGAGCCGTTCAACAACTTCAGCGACGGATCGATCTATTGCTTTCTACGACTCAATTTGGGATTACTTTATCCAGTTTAGCATTAGGTTGGATTGGAGAAGGAACGCTTGCAGTGGCCATTCGAGCTTTAATCGTTTCGTTGCCTTTACCCCTCTCTTTTAAAGATGTGATTGCTCATTCTCTAGCAATTCCTATCTTTACGTTTATGTTAATTGCTTATTTGCAAATAGTCTTGGGAGAGCTATTTCCAAAGTCTTTAGCGTTGCTTTATCCTGAACAACTTTCGCGTTTATTGGCTCCTCCAAGTTTAGCAATTGCTCGTTTTTTTAGTCCGTTTGTTTGGGGGTTAAATCAATCAACCCGTTTACTCTTAAAACTGGCTGGCATTGAATACACCGGACAGCCTTATACAAGAGTTACTCCAGAGGAATTACAGTTAATTATTACCACCTCTAGCGAGTCGATGGGGTTAGAAGCGGAAGAACGAGAACTCCTCAATAATGTGTTTGAATTTGGGGATGTTTTAGCTGAAGAAGTGATGATTCCTCGAACCAATATTATCGCGATTTCTAGTGCTGCAACGTTTCAAAATTTACTGGATGAAATGACGGTTTCAGGTCATTCTCGTTATCCGGTTATGCGAGAGTCTTTAGATGATATTTTGGGGATTATTGATTTTAGAGACTTAGCTAAACCCCTGGCTGAAGGAATCCTTTCTCCAGAAACTTCCCTAGAATCTTGGATTCGTCCCGCTCGATTTGTCTCTGAACAAATGCTTTTGAGTGAATTATTACCTTTGATGCAGCGATCGCATTTAGAAATGGTGATTATTGTTGATGAATTTGGTGGAACTGCGGGATTAGTCACGATTAATGATTTGATTGCTGAAATTATTGGAGATAGTTCAGAATCAACCGAAGCAGAAGAAGTTACCCTTCAATATATTGATGAGCAAACCTTTTTAGTTCAAGCACAGTTAGATATTGAGGAAGTTAATGAACTCGTTGACTTAGATCTTCCCATCACAGAAGAATATCAAACTTTAGGCGGTTTTCTGATCTATCAATTGCAAAAAATCCCGATTGTTGGAGAAACACTGCGCTATAAAAATCTTGAATTAACAGTTATTTCAGCAGAAGGACCACGCATTGATCAAATTCAAATTCATCAAGTTGAAGCTGAATCTGAATCGGAGGATATTAATCTGATTGCTGATCTGATTGAAGATTCTGAATCCTCAGAAAAAGAAGAATCTTTTTCCCTCTCAGAAAATAAAACTTCAGATCTTACAGTTGCTCTAGACGATCCAGAAAAAATAATTAATGAACGACAAGAAATTAATCGGGAGATTCTTCAAGAAGAACAAAGAAGAATGGAAGCCGAAAGTCGAGAAATTAGTGAGGATATTGCTAGAGATGAAGATAACGAAAGCTAAAGAATCACTCCGGTGATTATTCGTCTCCCATTCCTAACGCATGACAGGCGGCTCGAATTAAGTGATAATAGAAAGGCTCAGAAATATCAACAATTTTAGCTGACTGTCGATTTTTTCCGAGTAAACCTGTATTCTGTCCTGGCTGAATGGCGAGAACTTTGCCTTCTGTATTGCGAATTCTGAGTTCGGGTTGTGAACCGTTATGACTCAAACTACAACTATATTGGCGATCTTGATAATAAAATTCAGCAACTTTCTGTTTTTTCCGAGTGATTACGGTATTAACTTCTGGGAGTCGTACCCCAAGAATTTCCAATTGGAGTGAGGTTTGACCTTGCCAGTCATTGGTTGCCAGTTTATAGGCAATATCTAACTGAGTGGGTAAGGGAAAATAATCTCCCCAACGCCATGCGATCGCTTCGACCGTCGGTAACGCTGTAATTTGATTGTCTGAACGATAATCTTGAGAAAGGGTTAATTTTATATGATCTTTTCCAACGATTTTTTGTTTGACAATTCTCACATTGTGTGTATAAAAAACAGGTGGATTATTTTCAATCCCACAGGGTTGAAGCTGATCAATTTGATGATATAAATCAAAATTAATCTGCTTAAGATTGACTTGAACATCCACTTGAACTAACGGTTTTAAATGTTCAATTTCTAGACATTTATGGGCAAACTCACTTAAACGTTGGCGAAATTGATCTAGATTTTTTGCGGGTAATGAAAACCCTCCTGCGGCTTTATGCCCCCCAAATTTACCCAATAAATCACCACAATATTGTAAGGCTTCAAACACATGAAACTCAGGAATACTTCTCGCTGAACCTCGAACCTTTTGAGGGGATTTTTCTGATAATTTTTCTTCGTCTTCTTCCTCCTCTTCATAGGTTCCAATAAACACGGGAACCCCATATCGTTCAACTAACCGAGAGGCAACAATTCCAATCACTCCATGATGCCATCCGGGTTGAACAACCACTAAAACTCGTTCTTTTTTTAAATCTATATTACTATTTTCACACCAAGCGATCGCTTCTTGTTCAATTTCTTCACACAGTTGTTGACGGCGTTGGTTAATTTGTTCACATTGCATTGCTCTTTCTAAAGCAATTCCCATATTTTCTGTGGTGAGTAATTCAATCACAATTTGCGGATCGGCAAGACGTCCAACCGCGTTAATTCTAGGCCCTAAACGAAAGCCAATATCTTCGGGTTTAATTTTCTTTTTATTGTTAATATTTTGCTCAATTTCCTCTATCTTTGAAGATTCAGACACCTGATAACCACTTAAACCCGCCACTTCTATTAACGCTTGAACCCCTTTAATTTCTGAACGCATTAATCGCTGTAACCCTCGTTTTACCCAGCGACGGTTTACCCCTGATAAAGCGGCTAAATCTGCTATGGTTCCTAATGTAAACAGTTCTAATAAAGGATTGACTAACCCCTGAACTTTTCCCATTTTTTGCGCTAGGGAAATCGCCAAGACATAAGCCACCCCAACTCCAGCTAAACCTCGATAGGGAGAAGTTTCAGGAATCAGTTTAGGATTGAGAATGGCGTGGGCGGGGGGAAGTTGAGGGGGGAGATCGTGATGGTCGGTAATAATTACAGTTAAGCCTAATTCTCGGGCTTTAGCAATCGGTTCATAGGCAGAAATTCCGTTATCAACCGTTAAAACTAAGCTAATGCCCTCTTGATGAAACTCTTCAATAATGCGATTATTAATCCCATAGCCTTCTTTCATCCGACTGGGAATTGCATAAGTCACATCTGCGCCTAATGTAGAGAGCGATCGCATTAATAAAGCGGTACTCGTCATTCCATCGGCGTCATAGTCTCCACAAATAGCAATTTTTTCATGTTGAAGAATCGCATAGTGCAATAAATCCACACTTTTTGCTAAGTCTGGAAGTTCATGAATCGGTGTAGGTAAAGCCTGAGATTCTGGATCTAAAAATATCGTTGCAGCTTCTACCGTGTCAAACCCTCGGTTAATTAACACCTGTGCTAAAAACGGAGAAAGCCCAGTTGCGATCGCCAGTTGTTGTGCTTTTTCCGGTTGAGGGGGGGCGATCTGCCATCGTTGCTTCGGTAAATTTGAAGAAGATGTCGGTAAAAAAGAGGGAGACTCTGACACGGTAGCATTCAACTTTGACAAACTTTATCTATCTTACACCATCAATTGCTCAAAATCGATTTGTTCTTTAAAATTTATTCCAAACCGGACTCTATCTAACAAGTTTGATTATTTTATTCTGTGAAAATAACGTGAAAAAACATCATAACTCCCTTTTTTTTTAACTCATCTAAAGTTAATCATCATCAGCAAAACTCTATCTTAAGACAGATAGTTAAATTCTTTTAAAAATTGTTACTATATTGTCACTCACTCAACCCCTTTTGAGATTTTCCATGAAAAGAATATCACGTTTAATCAATAGATTGGGTCATTCCCATCCCGTGCGATTACTCTTATTAGGCTATGGATTGTATATTTTAATTGCATGGTTACTACTGTGTTTACCAATCAGTTGGGAAGCTGAACCGATTTCTCCTCTAGATAACTTATTTATTGCAACCTCAGCCGTTAGTACAACAGGATTAGTCACCGTTAATACCCCAGAAGCTTATAGCTTTTTTGGAGAGTTAGTCATTCTATTAGCATTTCAAGTCGGTGGATTAGGCTATATGACACTGAGTTCATTTATCTTAATTTCTAGTAAAAGTTCTCTATCTTATCTGCGGCGACGAATCGGAAATACTGTTTTTTCTTTACCTCAAGGCTTTAATCTCAGAGAATTTATTCGCCATACCGTAATCTTTACTTTATTAGTTGAAATAGCCGGAATCATTTCACTCTATATTTTTTTCCAATTAGCTAACGTTGACAACTCATTCTGGTCGGCGATCTTTCATGCTGTTTCTGCATTTTGTACCGCCGGATTTAGCATTTTTCCCAACAGTTTAGAAGACTTTAGAAACAACATTGGAGTCAACTTAGTCATTAGCATTCTGAGTATTTTCGGGGCGATAGGATTTTTAGTTGCTTCCGATATTTGGCAAGGCTTAACCAAAGCAAACCGCCGCATTTCCCTAACAACTCGGATTATCTTATCCGTAACAGCCTGGTTTGTTATCACTGGATTTATACTTCTCTTTATCCTTGATGAATCACTACAAATATTACCTCTCGGAGAACATTTACTCGCCGCTTGGTTTCAAGCCATGACAGCCTTAACAACCGTAGGATTCAATACCCATCCTATCAATGCACTCAACGGAATTGCTGTTTTTTTAACCCTCATTTTAATGATTGTCGGTGCATCGCCTTCTGGAACCGGAGGAGGTTTAAAATCTACATCAGTCTTTGCTGCTTTAGCCGTGATGTGGAGTTCCTTACGGGGAAATAATGTCATTACAGTTCTCAATAAACGGATTCCTGAAGAAAAATTATTTACCGCATTTTCCGCATTAGTTTTTTATATCATTGCCTTTTTACTGGGGGCAAGTGTTTTACTCATCCTGCAAACTCAAGCCTTTGAAGACGTGATCTTTGAAGCGGCATCTGCTTTAGGAACCGTCGGTTTATCAAGAGGAATTACCTCTGATTTAACCCCACTTGCTAAAGTGGCTGTGATTGTCTTAATGTATATTGGTCGATTAGGGCCTTTATCCTTTGGGATTGCCCTATTTTATCAAAAGCCAACGGCAGAAATCTCAACAGGAGAAGAAGATTTAGCACTTTAGAACATCAGCTTAAATCACTATTTTTAAGTACAAGCAATCTCAATAGTTTGTACTCAATTTTTATCCTCAACATTCAACCGAATCAAAAACAGTTGTCACTTCAGGAAAATGTAGACTTACCTCCAGTTTTCCCAAGAACGGTTAAAAATAGAAGTTTCCGGGAAATAAATTGGATTATCGCTATCTTTAATTCTCCGTTGTAACACTTCTAACTGCGGTTCATGCAAGGGTAAATTTTCGATTAATTCATAGGGTTGAATCCCCGTTTCTAAGGCAAAATCTGCTGTAATTCCGGCTGCAACTCCCGACGACCATTCAAAGGAATGAACCCGATAAGCCGCAGCAGCAACATGACTGGTGGCAATACTTTTCCCCACCACTAATAAATTATCAATTTTTTGAGGAATCATCGCCCGCAAGGGAATTTGAAAGGGATAAGCTGCCCCCTGTCCGAGTCTTTCGCCTTCTCTTTCGGTGTTTCCTGGCGCTTCTGGGGGGCTTTTGGTCATGCAGGGATGAAAATCGATTGCATAGTGACCAATTCCCACCGTATCTGGATAAATAGTCGCCCGAGATTTGGGGTTGGTTTCTGCAACCGTTTGCATTCCACTGAGTAACGCCGGAAGTTCTAACCCGGCTAACCCCGCCCATAACGCCCGATAGTCGGCAGAAGATAGATTTTCTTGATAGAATTCTTTGCGAAAATCATTGCGAGAAATATCAATTTCTGTGATTTCAAACCCCTCTGGAAAGCCCCAACTCGGACGCCCAATCACTCGCCGACCTTCCCTGATATAAGGATATTTAGATAACCCATGAACCGTTCCCATTGCTGTGTCTAAACCCCTGACAAAACGATGATTGGGATAGGGTTTTTTGACCCCATCTCCCAGTTGAGAATCTGTGGTTCCGACAACTAACCAATAAAAATAACCAATGGCATTTTCTTCCCCTCTTTCTAAGGTTTCTGTTCTTAACCCGCCCATCCATCCACCGGGTTCTAACTGACCTTGTTCTAAGAGTTGGTTGCGAGTAAAAATAAAGTTATCTTCGGGATTTCCAGGGCGATAATCATTTCCCCAGGTCCAGTTTTGCATGGAAATATCACCGGGATAAATCGGCCATTCTCGCACATTTCCGGGTCGAGGTTCGTCGGGGTTCATACTGTGAATTCGGCGATAAGTATAAACCAGATTGAAATTTGCTAATCGTTCGAGTTCATAACTGTAATAGGGTTCATATTGTTGATAAAATGGTGGAAGGATATGATTTTGGGGTTCTGCGGTGGCTTCCATCGCAAATGTGTAGGTAAAGCCTTGGGTACAATAGGGCGCACCGGGTATACTTGAGGAGGTCGGTTCAAAGGGATTTCGCGGATCAACGCCTAAGCGATAGGGAACATCTGCTAATCCTAATATTTCTCCGGTTTCTGTTGCTTCAATCACGTACCATTGACGATTCTCTGGATAATTTAACGGAACAAACCGAATAATATTTTTACTTAAACGAGGTGAATCTTCATAAGTATAAGCATCTTCAATAATTTGAGATAAGGGTTCAGTATTCAGAGGCGGTGTTCCGGGGGCGGGTTGATGTTGAATGGCCGTCACACTCTCAATTTGATTTCCAATAAAAACCAGATCGATCTCCTTAATGACGCTCCTGGGGGCTGTTTGTAGATCTTTAACAACCGTTGAGGGAAACCATTTTAAATTTCCCTTGCCTTTTTTAGCCGCATCTTGTAACATTGAATATAGAATATTATGACCATCGTAAGGCATAAAACAGGCTTGACTGACCCAACAAGCACCGGGATTTAATCGACCGTATTTTTCCTCAATTCGTCTACGGAGTTCTAAATATCCTCTGGGGAAATAAAGCAGCGATCGCTGAGTATCTCGTTCATCGAGGGCAGAAGTGCCTTGCGAGGAAATTTGACCGCCGACCCAGTCAGTAATTTCAGTCATACAAACCGTTCTTCCCGCGAGTAAGGCTTCATAGGCTGTTGCAGATCCGGCTAACCCACCCCCAATAATTAAAATCTCACAAGCCACTTCTTGATCAGGTGGGCGAGGAGGTGTTGCAGTAACCGAAGTTGCGATCGCACTGACCGAAATCAAACCTGAAATGAAAAGTAGAATTTTAGAAGTCATCTTAAAAATCTCACAAAAACCAACAAAAATTACACCTTTTGTGAAACCAGAATTTTCATCGCTTCCACAACTTGTTGAGAAACAAAAGGTAAAAGGTCAATATTTTTACTTTGGGCTTTTCCTTCCGTAAACACCACTAATAAATAAGGAAATAAACCGGGAATTTCAATATAAGCCGCATCGTGACGAACTTGGCTGGTGTATCCCGCTTTTGACCACAATTTAGCATTTAAAGGTAAACCCCGGCCTAAAAACTCACTCACCTGATTTTCCGGATCCTCTACTAACTCCGCCGGGTCAAGACTGCGTTTCATCAACTTCATCATAGCCGTAGACGTTTGAGGAGAAGCCGCTATCCCCCCGACAATACTATGGAGTAAACGAGCAGTCGCATTCGTCGTTAACATATTCCGATTTTCCATCAATTCTCCCAAAAATACTCGTTCTCGACCATAAGCCCCATCACACCAGGTCTTTTGATTGACATTAATCGATTGAAGTTCCGGCCAGTTGAGAGATTGAAAATAGCGGTTAATAATATTGCGTTGACTTTTCCAGGTTTCAAACGGCCCCGATGATAACTCCGGGCCACTGGTCGTACCCGTTAACACATCAACCACCAAGCTAGTCGCATCATTACTCGAATCTACAATCATATCCCGGGTTGCTCGTTCTAACTCAGGAGAAGTGGCAATCATCCCTTTTTCGATCCATTCGTACAATGCCACCAAATAAAATAATTTCACCACACTGGCCGGATAAATCCGTTCAATCCCTCGATAGGCGAACCCCCTCACCGGATATTTCCAAAACTCTGTCGGAGTCAATGCCCCTCCGGTATTAACAGGGATAGGCGGATCATAAACCACCCAAGTCATAGCAATTTGATCCGGGGCTAAGGCTGGAAATTGAGTGCTGGTTGCTTCTATAATGCCTTTGCCAAGATTTTCGAGTTGTTCGTCTACATAAAAAAATGTCATAACAGAAAATGAAATATAAGGAGTTAAAATCACCAACTGGGTCGTAAAAAGTTTGTTATATTCTTCTACCTAAAACTATCAGTTGTTCTAGCTTATCATTGGCTATTGTACCAACCTTTATTAAGGATGTCCCTCAACCCACCCACCCATGACCACTGATCAATTATTCGATATTGTAGAATATCGCTGCACCGCCAACCTGAATTTATATGATTCACCAGACTGTCAAGCATTAGCCACCCAAGCCGCGACGGGGCGACAATTGCGGTTGTGTCGTCAAGACCTTGAAGGTTCTTCTAAAGCAATTCAGGTTGAATTGTGTGAAGATGATTATCCGGGGTGGTTAGCGATCGCTGATCGAGATCACCTGAAACCCGCACCAACAATTTATCACTCTTCAGCGATTACAGAAGCAGAAATCAAGTCTAAACTTGCCGCAATTATTGCTTTTACCCATGAAGCGATGAAGACTCCCAATCTCTATCTCTGGGGGGGGACAGTTGGGCCAAATTATGACTGTTCAGGATTAATTCAAGCCGCTTTTGCTTCTCAAGGAATTTGGTTGCCTCGGGATGCCTATCAGCAAGAGGCTTTCACCCAACCCATCCCCCTGGACCTCAAAAATCTCATGCTATCCTGTTTACAGGCAGGAGACTTAATATTTTTTGGAACCGCGTGTAAAGCAACGCACGTCGGATTATATCTGGGAAAAGGGCATTATATTCACAGTTCTGGGCTGAAAAATGGTCGAAATGGTATCGGCGTCGACGTTATATCAGATCAAGGAGATCGGGTCAGTCAGGGATACTATCAGCAATTACGAGGTGCAGGTCGAGTGATTCACGGTTATCAGTCAGGAGCAACATCTATTTTCCCCCTCCGGAAATCCAATTGAAAAAATTCCTTCTGAAACCTTTGATTTGAAACGTGAATCACAATAATTTTTGCTTCGGTTCTCTCTGCTATTTGCATCTGCTGTTCAAACCTTTCAGTCATTCACAATATTTTGTAATCTAGAAAACCCCGTCGGTTGATTAAGTAAACATCCCATGAAAAAAGTTGTATCGAGTCTCAAACCTTATCTGCGTTGGTTAATTCTTGGATTAACGGTATTTTTTCTGGGTCATACTTTAAAAACAAACTGGCAAGAAATCACGGAAATTGAGATTACGAATACGGGATGGTTCTGTCTGGCCTTAGCGTTTTGTGTGACAACAACTGCTCATGTTTGGTCGGGATGGGTTTGGTTACTGATTTTGCGAGAATTTAATCAAACTATCAAACACCGTTCCGGATTACAGATTTATCTCAAAACGAATATTGCCAAGTATTTACCGGGAAATATTTGGCATTTTTACGGTCGAATTACTGCCGTCAATAAAGCAGGGGTTTCTTTAGGGCCTGCCACTTTGAGTGTTTTATTAGAACCACTTTTAATGGCATCTGCGGCTTTATCTCTTGCTCTGATTACTGCACAGCAAAAATATTGGGGTTTGCAAATTCTGTGTTTATTGGTTGTCTTAACCGGGATTCATCCTCGGATTTTAAATCCCATTGTTGAGCGGTTGAGAAAAATCAAGTTCAAAGCCAAACAGCATGAGAGTTATTCCTCTTTTTCTTATCAGTTAGAACGTTATCCTTTACGACCCTTACTCGGAGAAATTGGATTTGTTGGGATGCGAGGTGTCGGGTTTTTATTAACGGCTTTAGCTTTAATGCCTTTTACACCGGAGCAAATTCCAGTGATTGTTAGTGCTTATAGTTTAGCTTGGTTATTGGGTTTAGTTATTCCCGGCGCCCCCGGAGGTTTGGGAGTCTTTGAAGCTACAATCCTTGCGTTGTTAGACTCTCACTTCTCAGCCGGACTTTTACTGACTGCTGTCGCTTGTTATCGACTGGTGAGTGTATTAGCAGAAACTTCTGGGGCTTTATTGGCTGGGATTGATCAACATTTAGTCGAAAATCATAAACCGATTCTTTGAACTACGCAAAATTTCCATTGAAACCTCGTTTCACCCCCACAAGGCATAAACTCTGTATTTTGTCAAGATGCTGATTTTAGACCTGTGGAGATTTCCCAAAAACTCGTGCATTATCCCTCAGCAAACTTGGTCAGGAAACACTCACAATCTACGGTATAATAACGGTTTTAGCCCTAATTTTGGCTTCAAGACACCAGAAGCCCTTGGGTGTGGTTTCTTTTAGAGTATCAGAACCCCTATCCTGTCGTCAACTTTTTGGGGAATTTTTTTTAAAATCCGAGGAAAATTTTCGATTGAGTTTTGAACATTTAAACACTTTCGACTCAATCTATTTTAAAAACTTATCAAATTAGCCTTTTTTTGGCGGGGGGGGTTGACAACTTTGAGAAAAACAGGATATCTATATTCTATAGTTGGGGGATACTCTATTCAATTATTTTGTTGAGTAGCGAGTAATAGAGTGTGAAACATATCCCCAAAAACTCTCCCGGTCAACCCCCAAGTTTGGCGATCGCATGAGATCTGCCAATCAAAAAACCAAAAATCATAAACCGATTCTTTGAATCTCAAGAATTCAATAATATTGAAATAATACCTCACCCGCTTGTTTTAAACAATCCCCAAAAGTTAATATACCATCTTCATGTCCAGCCATCGCCAAAATTTTTTGATTAGCTAAATCTGCTTGTTGAAATAACCGCAACATTTCCAGAGCCATCTGCGGTGTACCATAGGGAACCTCGGGGCGAGTTGTGGGAACCTTAAACAATAACTTGCGCCAAAATTTGGGATGATGAACATGAATAACGGCTTGAATTGTAGAATTCAAACTATAAATTGCAGCATGAGTCAAAGACTCAGAAGACGCTTGAATCGGTCCTTGACAAGTGAGAGAATTTTCAGTTAAATTAAACTCACAAACCCGGCTGTAATGTTCCGGTTTAAGTTGAGGTAAATGTCCAGTTTGAGTGCCGGAAATCATAAATTCTAGAGAGTCTTCCAAGCGAATGCTAAGATTGCCAAACCCTATCCCATTGTCATAAACACCAATTAAACCCAAAGAATAAAGATGATCTCGCCATTGCATTAACTCTTGAATCACTTCAGCCTCAACTGGTTGATCTTTTAACCAGTGACAGTGATACTTAATAACCCCTTCATCCATAAATAAATAGACTCAAACTCAACTGGAAAAAAGGCGAACTTTCAGAACGGTTCGCCCTCCTATCCTAGATCAAAATCAAACATGAATTATAGCTTAGTGCCACATTCAGGACAAAAATGATTGCTGGCGACATTTTTCGCTCCACAATTAGTGCAATAAATTAATTCTGCCGCTTGTTCTAACTTTTTGCGTTCAGGGAGTCCCAACATCTGAGCATTACTCTTACCCGGAGCCACCATCGGATAACAATTTTCATCCCGACGCACCCGCACATCCATCAACACCGGGCCATCATAAGCCAGCATTTCCGCCAGCGCCTCATGGAGTTGATCCGGATGAGTCACCGACATTCCCTTAACACCATAAGCCTCAGCCAGCTTAACAAAATCGGGCATTCCCAATTCCATATTAGAAGAAGAATAGCGTTCTCCATAGAACGTTTGCTGCCACTGACGCACCATACCCTGCCAACCATTATTAACAATCACAGTTTTGGCATGAATCCCGTACTGTGCCAAAGTCCCCAACTCTTGAATATTCATCTGGATACTGGCATCTCCAGCAATACAGATCACTTGTTGATCGCCAAGCGCCACTTTTGCACCCATCGCCGCCGGGAGTCCAAACCCCATCGTCCCTAAACCCGCACTTGAGATCCACTGACGCGGCCCATTTTTCAAAAATTGTGCAGCCCACATTTGATGTTGACCCACATCTGTCGTATAGTAAGCATCCGGCGCCATTTTCCCCAATTCATAAATCACCTGTTGAGGAGAAAGACTATCTGGATATTGAGGAACTTCCAGAGGATAATCTTCCCGCCAACGGTTAATCCGATTTAACCAAGCTTCGGTTTGAGTCGGGGAGGTGGCTTCTCCAGTTTCCCGACATCGACGCAATAAATCGACTAAAACCTGTCTGACATCTCCGACAATTGGAACTTCCGGGGCGCGATTTTTTCCAACTTCGGCCGGATCAATGTCAATATGAATCACTTCAGCCCGGGATGCAAATTCTTCCAGTTTCCCGGTTACTCGGTCATCAAATCTCGCCCCAACTGCGATTAATAAATCACACTCACTCACCGCAAAATTAGCATAGGCGGTGCCGTGCATTCCTAACATCCCCACAGAGAGAGGGTGATTTTCATTAAACGCGCCTTTCCCCATTAACGTGGTTGTCACAGGTATTTGGAACAGTTCAGCCAGTTCATGAATTTCTGCGTGAGCATTGGCAGAAATTGCCCCTCCGCCAATATATAATAACGGACGTTCCGAAGAACGAATCAAGGCGATCGCTTGATTAATTTGGCGCATATTGCCCTTAACCGTGGGTCGATATCCCGTCAGCGAGACTTCCCCCGGGTTCACGGGAAGATAATCAATTTCCTCCAAACCCACATCTTTGGGAACATCAATTAACACAGGCCCCGGTCTGCCTGTACTGGCAATATGGAAGGCTTCAGCAACAATCGTCGCCATTTTTTTTGGGTCACGTACCAAGTAAGAATGTTTGACAATCGGTAAGGTAATCCCAAAAATATCTGTTTCTTGAAAGGCATCTGTTCCAATCGACTTTCGTCCGACTTGTCCTGTGACAACCACTAAGGGAATAGAGTCCATATGGGCGGTGGCAATTCCCGTCACTAAATTTGTTGCCCCAGGGCCTGATGTTCCAAAGCAAACCCCCACCCGACCTGTAGCCCTCGCATAAGCATCCGCCGCATGAGCCGCCCCTTGTTCATGTCGGACTAAAATATGCTTAAGATCGCCTGCGGCTTCAGCCCGATAAAGTTCATCATAAATCGGCAGAATTGCTCCACCGGGATAACCAAATATATGTTCTACTCCGTGACGTTTTAAGCTGTCAATCAGAGCAAAAGCGCCAGTTGCACGTTTAGCTGCTACTTGAGTTCTCAGTTGCACAGGACTTCCTCTCGCTTGGTTCCAATTTTGAGATAAAGCTACTATTGTAATAGTAATAATGCTTGTATATTTTTTATTGTGCTACTTTTAACAAGATTTTACACAAATCTTTGGTTTTTTTTATGAAAACAAACCAAACCTCAACTTCTCTTTTATCTTAGAAGTTGTTGGATGATTGACTGGATTTGTTCAGGCTATTTTTAGGTTCTCCGATTTGACCAGGGAGCAATCTGAGTTTCTGAGTCTGAAAAATAGCATCTGACTTTGTTTAGACGAATTCCCTCAAAATCTCTCAAGGTGTCGTACTATTGATACTGGATTATAGCAGATAGTGTATCATATACTACGAATTTTCGAGATCGGGCGGTGATATCAAGCATATGTCACGATCATCAAGCAGAAAACATTAGGAGTGAAGAACATTGAAAAAGATAGAAGCAATTATCCGGCCATTCAAACTCGATGAAGTCAAAATTGCCCTCGTAAATGCAGGGATAGTCGGGATGACAGTTTCTGAAGTTAGAGGCTTTGGACGACAAAAAGGCCAAACTGAACGGTATCGAGGTTCAGAATATACCGTTGAGTTCCTACAAAAACTCAAAGTCGAGATCGTTGTTGAAAACGATCAAGTTGATATGGTTGTTGATAAAATTATTGCCGCTTCCCGTACTGGTGAAATTGGGGACGGTAAGATATTTATCTCTCCAGTTGAACAAATTATCCGGATTCGGACTGGAGAAAAGAACCAAGAAGCCATTTAACAGAGAACCGGGGACGAGGAACTTTGCAAGACAGGGAACAGTTATCACCCGTGAAAACACTCCGCCCCTGCCCATTCCCCGCCCCTCCTCAATTAAAAAGATTTGAGGAGTTCTCGGAGTTGAGGAAGTAAAACTTTGAAAGCCTCACCCCGATGGGAAATCAAGTGTTTCTGTTCCGGTGACATCTGAGCAAAGGTTTTTTCGAGGGTGGGAACATAAAAAATGGGATCGTAGCCAAACCCACCCTCACCCTGGGTAGTTTCTAATATTTCTCCGGGACAGACACCTTCTAACTGTATCACTATCGAACCATCAGGACGTGCGATCGCGATCGCACAGATAAAAACGGCTTTACGGTTGCGAGCGTCCCCCAGTTCCCTCAACACTCGTTCAATGCGATCGCGATCAGTTTTTCCATAACGGGCTGAGTACACCCCAGGCGCTCCCTGAAGGGCTTCTACACTTAAACCGGAGTCATCGGCGATCGCCCACTCTCCCGTCGCTTTAGCCACCTCTGAGGCTTTCAAGCCTGCATTTTCGAGAAAGGTTTCCCCCGTTTCTTCCACATCTATTTCATCAGGTTTAAGTTGTAATTCTATATCCAATTCCGATAAATACGCTTTCATTTCTGCCAATTTACCCGGATTACCTGTGGCTACGACTAAAGTTTTAATCATCGGTTAACTCTTGCTATCCTGTGAAGCTAAACTCAATTTTATAGCAGTAGGTGTCGAGCCGTTCACAAAATGCCATGAAAGCTAAAACCATGTCAAACTCCGAGCAAAACTCTTTTTTGAAACGCTTTAAACGCTTCTCCCTCGTTTGGGTATTGGTTCTGTTGCTGTCGAGTTTCTCCCTCCCCTCGGCTGCATTCGCCCAATCTTCAATGACAATTAGAATTAATGAAAATGATTTAAATCTAGCCGTCAGAGATCTCCAACTTTCAGGACGTGACCAAAAAACATTTACAACCCGATTTTTTCCCGATATTTCTGTAACAGTAGACTGGTTAGTGAGAAATTTTCATCTGGATATTAATCCGGATCAAATTCTAATGACTGTCGAAGTTGATGCTAAAAATAGCGGAAATACTCGCATTCCTTTTAGCTACACAAATAAAGTTTCAGGAGAAGCTTTTGCGAGAATAGAAGGGGATCAACTGCTGATTGATATTACGGCTTTAAACGTTCCTATCTATGCCAGAAATCCCTTTGGAAATAATAGAATAGAATTGACTAAAATTAATTTAGTTAACTCGTTTGACAACAGAAATATTGCTGTAGATTTGCCTTTTCAAGAAAGTTATACCTTGAATATTCCGGAAGTGGGTGAGAAAAGATTAGTTTTAGGTCAAAAAGTTCTGAAGATCGAAAATGATGCTCTTGCAATTACCAGTGAATTTTTTGTGGATTCTCAATTGAACTGATTTTAACGAATTTCTCTAAGTTGTCGAGTTTCTGAGTTGAGATAAACGAGATTTTCAAACCAACAGGGTAACTCTGAGTCAATCACTTGATAACCCCCTTGTTTGAAGTCAAAACCCACAATAGCTTTGAGTTCAGAAACCCAAACACTGCCATAAATTGAGGCTTGAAGGCTTCCCGTTTCTCCGAGAATTATTTCAGGCGTTTGATTAAACTTTCCCGCTAAAGCGGCTTCTAAACTCGCTGCGGAAAACGCTAAGAGTTGACCTCGTTCTCGATAAATGTTATCCTGGTTTAGACTGAGTTGATAATCTCGTTCATCCCAGGTTGAAACCAGTAATATGATTTCGTTGGTCTGTTGATTTCGATAAAGTTGAGGAAGTTCTAATTCTTCATATCCCGTAATTAAACTGGGATGAACCAACTCCCAGTGCTTTAAGTTGTTTTCATCAGCTTTCAATAATGCAATACAAGCATTTTGGTTGGGTCGATGGTTTTGATCAATAATATGTTTAGCTGCGACTAACATATAATAACAATTTTCCACCTTAAAAAGATAAGGATCACGCCAAGCATGAGCGGTTCTATCTCTAGGATTTTGTGTTAAAATAAAGTACCCGCCATCGGGTGACAAACTAAACTGATCATCAATTAACCATTGATGCAAATTATGAGAACGAGCTAATTTAATCGTTTGAACAGCAAAATAATCCCCGGCGGTTTGACGTTCAGTGTAGAACATCCAATAATCATTAATATTAATTTTAATCGTGCAACCCGTCCAAATTGATTGATTTTCAACACAAGGAATTAGGCTTTTCTGCTGTAATTCAAACGTTTTAAAATCAGAAGTTATCGCATAAGTCAACTGAGAATAAATATGATGAGTTTCTGTATGTTTATATAGCCAATCAGCCGACAGTAAATAAACATGATAAAGTTGTTTATCCGGTTCATAGAGATACCAAAAATCCCAAGTAAACCTATCTTTCATCATAACAAATAACACCACTTAAATCTCAGGGGGCGGGTTCAACCGAAATAGATGTTTTCCATCAACAACCTGCATCAACCCGCCCGCTTATCGTGATCAGTGAATCAAAAACACTCAAGCACAATAACCCAAACTTACGAACAACTATTCGCCCAATCTTTAGCCCAAGCCAAGGTTTGATTCACCTGTTTTTGATCAGCCCCTTCACAATATAACCGTAAAACAGGTTCAGTTCCACTAAAGCGAATTAAAAGCCAGCGATCATCAGCTAAACGGAACTTATAACCATCCACCGTTAAACAATCAACCACCGCTTGTCCCGCAATTTCTTGAGGCGGATGATTGTCTAATTGTTCCAGCAAACGCGATCGCACATCCATACTCGCTAAAGGCAAATCAATCCGATCATAGCTGGAAGAAAACCCAACTTTTTCTTGAAGACGGCGATAAATTTGACTAAGATCTTCTCCCGACTGAACAATTGCTTCTAACAGAAACAAAGCCGAAAGTAAAGCATCCCGTTCAGGAATATGAACCCCATAACCAACCCCCCCCGATTCTTCACCTCCGACTAACACCTGAGAAGACAACATCCGATCTGCAATATACTTATAACCAATCGGTGTTTCATACAAAGATAAATCATACAATTTAGCAATTCGAGGAATCAAATCTGATCCACTAACCGTTTTAACAATTTCACCTCCAAAACCTCGACGAGTGGCTAAATGTTCAATTAAAATCGGAATCAAAATTTGAGAACTGAGGAAATTTCCTTCTCCATCCACCGCAGCCACGCGATCGCTATCCCCATCAAAAACAAACCCCACCGCCAAACTCCCTTGAGAACGTTGATGAGTTTTAATTTGACGGAACAATTCAGGAATATATTTCGGCAACGGTTCTGGCGCCCCGCCATCAAATAACGGATCACGATTACTATTAATTTCTCGGACAGAATCCCCTAAAATCCGAGCTAAACCCCCCGTTGCAGCCCCGTGCATGACATCAACAAACACCGTTAATTTTCCCTGATCAATTGCCGTTTTAATCGCCTCAATATCAACTTTTGATTGTAGCGTTTGGCAATAAGCCGGCCAAGGATCAAACCTTTCTAATGTTCCAGGGGTTTCTGCTTTCAATTGAGGTTGATCCAGTCGCGCTTCTATTTGTTGCGTCACATCCGGGCCAACTGATCCCCCAAATGCACCCTTAACCTTTAAACCTAAATATTTACCGGGGTTATGGCTCGCTGTGATCACCACCGCCCCTAAAGCTTTTTGTTGATGCGCCACCAAACTGTAAGCTGGAGTGGGGGCGTAGCCTTGACTGAGTTTAACATCATATCCAGCCGCTTGAATAGCGATCGCTGCAACTTGGGCAAATTCTTCAGCCAAGAAGCGGCGATCATATCCAACAAATACCGTGCGGCTAGCAGCGTTAGCACCATAGACTTCTTCTAGCACTTCAGCAGCCAGAGGAGCAACTAAAGCGACCCGTTCAAAGGTAAAATCATCAGCAATGACACCTCGCCAGCCATCTGTGCCAAACTTAATCGGTTTAGACATATCTCAGGATTCAAATTGTTTTTACGGGACAACGGAAAGGAAAGTTAGCGATCGCGGAATGCTAAGGGTTGACACTGCCCCCTGATTCAAAATGCAGTTCCCCCATCCTCAAAAAAGGGGAAATTGAATGAGGATGTTTTTGTGTAAGTGGGTCTGAGAACCCATCAGCTTTTTTCGATTATCTCACATCTCGACTCCAGAGCAAGAAAACCGGGCTACTGTGGATTGAAATATTTCAGGAAATGCTGTCTCCTGTTGTTGGGCAAAAGCGATCGCCAGAATGTTATTGATTCATCTCTACAGGAAATCACCCCTGACTGGTTGCTTGGACAATCTGTGAAATCATTCTATCAATAATTGAATCTGCAACTGTTTCTGAAGGTTTTGAGGTGTGTTTTGAGACTGGGCAATAAAACCCTGAATGGCAGCTTTTTAATTCAGAAAGTTTGACGGTGCTAAACTCAGGATTAGAGCTTGATTTTTTTTGAGTTTCTACCCTTATTTCCCTAACACCTTAACCACTCCAATTCCACCAAAATATAGCAGAATAACGGATCCCCCTAATAAACTTTGAGTTAGAGGATCAGTAGAAGGCGTTAAAATAGCACCAGCCACAAAAGCACCTAAAACCACATATTTCCAACCCGAAAACATCTTTTCAGATGAAACAATTCCCAGTAACCCTAACAAAATTTGAATCACGGGAACCTGAAACGATAACGCCGTGACAAATAACAATTTTAACACAAAAGAAAAATACTTTTCAATCGACCAAAACTGTTCAACAACATCGCCGCCATAACCAATAAAAAATTTCAGTGCAGCCGGAACTATGGCAAAATAAGCAAACACTAAACCCACACCAAATAGAATCGTTGAACCGAAAAAAATTGGCCCCAAAAACCGACGTTCTTGAACGCTAATTCCCGGCAAAATAAACTTAACAATTTGATAGAGAACAAACGGACTGGCTAACAATAACCCACTATAACCCGCCACCTGGATAGAAACGAAAAAATATTCTCCGGGTGCGAGTTGTAGGAACTTCACCCCTTGAGCAGGTTTTTGTAAAATTGAAACAATAGAATTGGCAAAAAGAAAACAACCTATCGCCCCAATTCCCACAGCAATTAACGAATAAAAAATCCGTTGTCGCAACTCTTCTAAATGATCAAATAATGACATTTCCACTTCATCAGGAAATTCATCGCCAGAATTCATACTGGGTTCTTCAGGATTCATCGACGCAGGGGAAGGGGAACTATCCTCTGTAACAGCAACGCCGTTGTTACTTGAAGCAGATTTAGGATTGTCTAGAGGTGTCATATCCAGTTAATAATTGCAATCATCAAGATTTCAGCAGATTATTAACTATTGTATCGTCTCTCGGACAAAAACTCGATAATATGTAATCGTGCATCAAATCAAATATTTTTGCTCAGTCATCAACAGAGCGACAGTTAGATCCACCCGACTCTAAAACTTCTAGACGAATTGGTTATTATCAAGTCAAGCGTTTATCACGGAGTGCAATGATGAAACTCATCGGACAAAAGATACAACTGTTTCTCCTATTCACTCTCACCGCAATGGGTATCCGGCGGTTTCCCTCTAAGCGGTGGTTAGGCATTATTTCTTTGATTCTGACAAGTGTGTTATTCGCCTTTGTGTCTCAACCGACATTTTCTCAAGAAAATTATCAAAATGTGAGTTGGTCAGATGAAATCACAAACCTGGAGACAACCTGGGAGAAACAATACGAAGACTATTTTAACCGTGATTTAGGGGAAGTAACGCTCAAAGCCGATGATATTGCAAATCTTCTTTCTCGCATCGCCTCCCAAACCGGAACCCAACCCGCTGTTTTATGGGTAGCCCCTCAACCGGACTATCTAAAATTAGTCTTATTAACTCCTGGTGATCAACCTGAAGGTCATATTATCTTAGAAGTAAACCAAGACATTTTAACCAGACAAGTACATCGCCTCTATCGAGAAGTCACCAACCCCAGGAGAATCGGAACAACCTCCTACCTTGAACCTGCTCAACAATTATATCAATGGATTGTTCAACCCTTTGAGGCGACATTAGCAGAGAAAGGCATTGATAGCTTGATGTTTTGTAATGGGCCAGGTTTACGAATGTTACCCCTGGGGGTTTTACAGGATGGAAAGCAGTTTTTAGTCGAAAAATATAGCCTCACCCGCATTCCAGCGTTTAATCTGTTAGGGGACACCATCAATTATCGCAGTCTTCATCGGGGAGAGGTTTTAGCGATGGGTGTCTCAGAATTTGCCGAAAAAAGTTCCCTTCCGGCGGTACCGATAGAATTATCAACTATTGTTAAACCCTCACCCGGAGAACAATCTCCCTTACCCAATAATCGATTGGAACAATGGCCCGGAAAATCCTTTCTTAACCCCGTGTCAACCTTAGAAAATTTACAAAAACAATTAGCTTTTCAAGCCTTTGAGATTATTCATCTGGCGACTCATGCAGAATTTCAAGCGGGACAACCACAAAACTCCTATATTCAACTCTGGGATACTCAACTGCGTTTAAATCAAATGCCGGAAATACGTTGGAATAATCCTCCGGCGGAGTTGTTGGTGTTGAGTGCTTGTAAAACAGCCGTTGGAGATCAGGATGCAGAATTGGGGTTTGCAGGTTTGGCACTTCAGTCTGGGGTGAAGTCAGCTTTAGCGAGTTTGTGGTATGTTAGCGATCGCGGTACCTTAGCTTTAATGAGTGAATTTTATCAACAGTTAAAAACAGCTTCAACAAAAGCACAAGCACTCCAAAAAGCTCAAATTGCCATGATTGAGGGGAAAGTCTATTTACAACCCGGTGAACTGTTGATTTCTCGGGGAGAAATTACTTTACCTCCGACGTTAACTTCTTCGAGTGAAAAACGACTTAATCATCCATTCTATTGGTCTGGGTTTAGTTTAATTGGCAATCCCTGGTAAGAAATCTCTGTTGGGTTAGAAAGACCGATGGGAAAAAATATAACTTATACAAAAATAGAGACGTTACCGTGAACGTCTCTACCGAAATTTGGAGTCTTGAGGGTAGCTCAAAATAATACCCTCAAATCCTCTCAAATCATCATCAATCAATAACTAGACAGACGACTCCTGTGGGGCCACCTGGCTGTTAGAAGATGCTTTTCCGTTGGTATGACCGTTATTATTGCGAGGTTGAATTAACCCATATCCTCCATGATGAACACGTTTGTAAATGACGTTCAGTTCTCCTGTTTCGGCATTACAAAAGACATAAAAATCGTGATCAATCAACTGCAATTGTTCCAGGGCATCTTGAAGACTCATCGGTGGCATGGCAAAATACTTCGTGCGTACCACTTCTTCTGGTAATTCCGGTTGGCGATCGCCAATCAGATCTTCAACTACAGGCTGAGTTTCCACCACTTCCCCAAGTTTAGGCGGATGGAGATGTTTTCCTTGGCGTTTTTCCTTAAATTTGCGAAGTTGGCGAGCAATTTTATCAGCAACGAGATCAACACTTGCATACAAATTTTCGCTACTTTCTTGGGCGCGAATCACCGTTCCATTGGCATAAATTGTAACTTCTGCCGTTTGTTTAGGATTTATCCGAGGATTCCGAGCAATTGATAAGTGTACATCCACTTCGTTCGTAAGTTGCTGATAATGGCTGACAGCCTTAGAAATTTTTTGATGCACATATTCGTGAATAGCTTCTGTAATTTCAAGATTTTTACCCTGGATCACAAGCTTCATAAAGCTTCCTCCCGCTCATAGTTTGGGCATAAACTCACCTTAACACTTTGGATTTCAGATAGATTACCCCTTCAAAATCTTTTGCATCCCTTGACAATTCTTGATGATTTTAGGGTAAAGTTATATTAACTTTGACTTGATTTTTAGGGTGATTTCTAGTACCTGTTCTATCTTTTTATCCTCTATGTATTGAGTATCTATACTGATCATATTAACACATTCATCATCTTTAAATATTTGCTGTGCTTGATCCCCGTCGTCGTCCTGGTCAAATTTATAACTTAGGATTAGTCCCTTACAAGGTCGCTTGGCAGTGGCAGCGATCGCTTGTCCAACAGCATCAACAGCAGCCTGAGTTCAATGACATCCTCTTGTTATTAGAGCATCCCCCCGTCTATACCCTGGGACAAGGAGCCGATCCAAAGTTCATAAAATTTAACCCAAATCTTCATAATATCGAACTCCACCGAGTCGAACGAGGGGGAGAAGTCACCTACCACTGTCCCGGCCAATTAGTCGCCTATCCCATCCTGAACTTGCGACGACATCAACAAGACTTACACTGGTATCTACGACAACTCGAAACAGTGATCATTCAAGTCTTAGAAATCTATGGAGTCCAAGGCGAGCGGATTGCGGGCCTAACCGGAGTCTGGGTCAAGGGCAAAAAAGTCGCCGCAGTGGGAATTAAAGTCAGTCGTTGGATCACCATGCACGGTTTCGCCCTCAACGTCTGTCCCGACTTAGAGGGATTCAAACAGATTGTCCCCTGTGGAATTAGCGATCGCCCAGTGGGAAGCTTAATCGAATTGGTACCCAACATTAACCTAGAACAAGTCAGAACCGAGATCCAAGCCGCCTTTGCCGATGTCTTTAACCTCGAGTTTATCGCCGTCGAAGGTGAACCGCAAATCAAACCAGACACCCCTAGCACAATTGGCTACTGAATAATTTAAGATGGCGACAGTAGCGTTTAATTTTTCTGTCCTATGAACCTCAGAATTCTGGCTACTGTGGTGGTGTTGAGTGCTGTTAGCTTTGTTCAACCTACCCAAGCAGAGAACCGAGAACACACCCGCCAGCTTTTATTCAGCAAACAGTGTCCAAACTGCAATCTCGCAGGTGCAGGTTTAGTTTTAGCCGATTTAGCTGGCGCTGACTTGCAGGAGGCGAACCTGACTGGCGCGAATCTCAGTCGTGCTAACTTAGCTGGGGCCAATCTCACAGGCGCGAACCTCACAGGCGCAAGCTTGCATGGCGCTAATTTAACCGGGGCAAATTTAACCGGGGCCAATCTCAACGGAACGGATCTACGGGGGGCCTTTTTAATGAATGCGGTTCTCACCATGAGCAATATCAGAGATGCTAAATTAGTCGGTGTGATTGGGATGCCGACCAATAGTGCCAATGCAGAAGATTACTACTTCTGGGGTGTTCAA
>JBJHBL010000011.1:0-120804 GCA_050485465.1 Limnoraphis sp.
GGTTACAGGGGACAGGTTACAGGGGACAGTTATCAGTAAAGACAGTTTACAGTTTACAGTTGTCCTAATAACTAATAACTGTTTACTGGTCACTGTTTACTGTTCACTGTTCACTGTCTTAACTGGTCACTGGTCACTGGTCACTGTATAACCTGTTCCCTGTTTACTTTCGATTGTTGGTTGCGGGTTTGGGTTTGGGGGGGCCAAAATAGCCTTTAAATATTTCATGGGCGATGGGTGCCGCCGAAACTGAACCGTAACCCCCTTCCTCAACAATAACTGCGATCGCGATTTCGGGTTGATCAGCCGGCCCAAAAGCAACATAAGCTGAATTATTGGGGCGTCCGGGTATTTCTACTGTCCCAGTTTTACCGCCTGTTAGGGGAATTGTACCATCATTTAAACGGCGTCCGGTTCCTTCTTTAACAACATCAATTAACCCCTGACGGACAACATTTAATGCCGCAGGAGAAATACCAGTTTTGACTCGCTCTGTTTCCGGTGTGTTGGTTTGAGAGGCTAATAAATGAGGTTGAACTCGCCATCCGCCATTAGCAACGGTTGAGGTCATTACCGCTAATTCTAAAGGCGTCACTAATACCAACCCTTGACCAATAGACATCGACACCGTATCCCCCACATACCAGGGTTCACCGTAGTTTTTTTCCTTTTCTGCTGGGGTGGGAATTTGACCATGATTGGCATCATCTAGCCCTAACAAATCTAAATTAATTGAACCGCCAATGCCTAACTCTTTACCCCATTTAGAAATTTGTTCGGGGCCTGCCCGCATTCCCATCTGATAGAAAAAGGTATTACTACTAACCGCTAAAGCTTTTCTAAAACCAATCACACCGTAACCTGCGTTATTATGTTCGTGGAAAGAAACATTTCCCACTCGAATAAAAGCAGAGGTTGCTAATGTTGAATTGGGGTTATATTTCCCCGACTGTATCCCGGCAATAGCCGTGACAATTTTAAACGTACTTCCCACAGGATAGCCTTGCACAGCCCGGTTGAGAAGGGGATTTTCTCTGCCTTGCAGTTGATTCCATTCTTTGGCGGTTAACTGACGAGTAAAAAAGTTTGGATCATAACCGGGACCACTGGCCATCGCTAAAATTGCCCCGGTTCGCACATCTAAAGCCACAACAGCACCTCGGCGTCTTCCTAATTGTTCTTCGGCAATTTTTTGTAATTTGTAGTCGAGGGTGAGTTGCACAGGTTTTCCTGAAACGGGGGGTTGTAAGCCGACTTCTTGAATTTCATTTCCTCTAGAATCAACTTCAACTAAACGGTTTCCCCAGACTCCTTCTAACTCGGAATTGGCTTTACTTTCAATTGCCGTTTTTCCGACGATCATTCCCATTGGATATTTCGGGTTGGCTTTTAATTCGTCTAAAGTTGCTTCTCCGATATATCCTAAAACATGGGAGGCTAAATTCCCATGAGGATAGAATCGCCTAGACTCACCTCGAACTTCAATGCCTCTCGATTTTCCCATTTCTTCCGCTAAACTTACAAACATTGAGGCGCTAATATCTTGATAAATTCGCACAGGAAGTCGTGAACGATATCCGGCTTTTTCTAGTTGTTCTAGAATTTTGGTTTCGGGAATTTTGAGAATTTGACTTAATTGTTTGGCGGTTTTTTGCCATTGTTCGGGGGGTTGTTCTTGAGGCCATAAATAAACGGAACGTGATAAACGACTGGTGGCGAGTGTTTCTCCTTTGCGATCCAGGATTTCACCCCGTTTAGCGGGGACTGGAGAAAGACGCAGACGATTGGTTTCCGCCCAGAGTCGATTATATTCTCCTTGAACAATTTGCAGTTTAGCTAACTGAATGGTGTAGAGACTCATTAAACCGCTAATCACCAGAAGCAGAATAATTCCTTTGTGAAAACGGGAACGTCTGACGGTTGAATGGTGAACATCAGGTGCGGTGGTTACATATTTGGGTTGATAGTCAAATAAGGTTTCCGTAGCCATAGGAATTACATTAGTGTATTATTTGTTATTCCCGATGAAGGGAAGTGAAAATCAGGATAAGATGATTAATTTTCTAGATGTTGAAGAAGAATTAATCTCTTAATACGGTTATTTGTTGATGGGGAAATCCTCAAAGGACTTCCCAAGTCTGTTGATGGATTTGGTCTTGAAAACACTATTGTTGGATTTTCAACAGGTTTTCAGACTTTGAACCTATCTCTGTGGAGATGAAAACGGATCGGCTGATTCTTCTTGAATCGATTTTTTCGATGAGGGATTCTATTTTTTGACTCCTCTATCGCTTTTTGCGATTTTAGATCAATTCTCAATGAGATAGACGAGGGATTTAGTGTTTGTGTTCCTCTACAATTTCTTGGCGTGCTGTTTTTTCTTGACTGATTATCTGATTGTTTTAACCTCCTTTTGAGAGATTGCCGTTTGATAGGTTTTGACTTGAATATCTATTCCGGTAATTGCCGTTCCCACGACAACAGCATAGGCCCCTAATTGAATGGCTTTTTGGGCTTGTTGCGGTGAAGCAACTCCGCCTTCACAAATGATGGGAATGTCTAGGTTTTTGACCAGATTTTCTAACAATTTAAAGCCGGGAGGAATCAAATTTTGAGTTGCTTTTGTATAACCATAAAGGGTTGTCCCAACAAAATTTGCACCTGCTTTTGCTGCTTCTATTGCGGCTTCTAGGGTATCGACATCTGCCATCACCTGTTTACCTAATTCTTGTTGAATTTTGGGAATCAGGGTTTTCAGAGTTTCTCCGTTGGGGCGGTTTCTTAATGTGGCATCTATGGCGATAATATCAGCCCCCGCCCCAGCGATCGCTATCGCATCGGTAAACCTCGGGGTGATATAAACTTCAAAACCAGGAATTTGTTGTTTCCAGAGTCCAATGATCGGCTGTGTTATCGCTTCTCGCACAGCTTTGATGTGATCGGGTGTATCAATTCGCACTCCGACGGCACCTTGATTGATAGCTGCTTTTGCCATTGCTGCGATCACAATGGGATCATGCAACGGAGAGTCAACGGGGGCCTGACAGGAGATAATTAAGGATTGAGGGAGAATGGGGGTGTTGTCATAGGCCATTTTTGCTGAATCCAGTGACTTTTGCTGAATCTTGTCTAATTTTAGGGATAATTGTTATCCAAGCTTAAATCTTTTCGCTAAATTTTATATTTCTTAATTTTCGGCTTGAGTTGTCGGTTGGCGAAGACTGATTTTCGGTAATAACCTATACTTAAGAGCATAACCAAAAGAGGAGAGGAAGATAATCACAACGGTTCCTATTCCGACTGGACTGGGTATCCAAAAAATCGCTTCTAATTGGTTGACTTCTCCGGCTTTGAATGTCCAAACCAATTGACGTTCGGAGGGGGATTTTACCCTTGAGGGGTTTGAGGTTTCAGGGTTCACTCCATCAGATTTTATTGCTTTTGCACCCCACGGGGTATTTAAACTCAATTGTAATTCTAGCAAGTCACCGGAATTAATTAAAACCTGTTGATTACTGGTTAGTAAAGCGAGCGATCGCAAATCAAGTTCTAAAGTTAAATGATTTCTTAGGACAAAAATATAGTTATTTTGAGTAATCTCTAAATGAGATGAAAATTGGGGTAAGTTATCTTCTATTTTATCGGGATATTTTTTCTTGGTTTTTGAAACGACGGGATTAAAAAACTGTTCAAATTTTTGTTTTAAATCCGCCCCATTATTAAACGGAATGGTTACTAAAATTTCTCGATTTGACACTCGCTGAGTTCGCCCCTGAACTTCTCTCGCCCGATGCTTGAGACTGCTAACCCACTCATTCACAATCTCACTACTAAAGCCTGTTAAACGTTCTGAGAGTTGTATTTTTTGCTGAATCGTTCCATGAGTTTGGCTACTAAAATTGATGCCAACATCGTACTGAACGCAACCACTCAGCAATAAAGAAGTGAGAAAAACGACTAATAGGGTTCGGATCGTTTTCATAATTTTAACTTCATAACTTTAACAGTAGAAAATATTCAGAAACATTAGAACTTTTTTAAGATTTTCGAGCGGCGACTCCCAACTGGTTAAACAGTACGCGGGGAACATAAGACCCTCCGCCAACCCATTCCGGGCGATCGCTAAAGTCCCCTAACTGGTTAAAGGCTTCAAAAATGTTACCTGCTACCATTGTATTCTTTAAACGACCCACAATTTCACCCTTTTCGACTTTATATCCTAAATCTAAATTAACTGAAAATTCTCCCGCCAGTTGATTCGACTGACCCGCCCCTAAAACTTGATCTACAATTAACCCTTCATCCATACTGCTGATTAAATCTTCTGTGGAAGTGCTTCCCGGACTGATACACAGATTAACCATTGAAGGACTCGGACGAGATAACCCGCCGCGAAAGCCATTTCCAGTGGGTTGAACTTGACCGCGAACCGCCCATTGTCTATCCCAGTAAAACCCTTGAACGGTGCCTTTGTCAATTAATATTTTACGGGTGGTTGGGGTGCCTTCATCATCAAATTCACAAGCAGAAGGCCCAATTTGTGGATCTTCAAATAATGTTAACCGAGGATCAAATAAGCTTTGTCCGATTTTATCACTTAAAGGTGAGGCTTTCTGCACAACGGCTTGACCGGATAAGACGGTTTTAAATAAACGCCCTAATATCATTGCAACCGCCCTGGGGGTAAATAATACGGGAAAAGTTCCGCTAGAAAGGGTTGCTTTTTGTTCAGCGAGACGGTATTTTTCAATTAATTCTGATAACAGGCGATCGCTATCAAGAGGTCTATCTCTAGCAATATCAGAGCTATAAATTTCTAGAAAATCTTCTCCTCTGACGAGATTTCCCCCTAAACTTCCGGTAACAATTTGATTCGATTGTTCGGCAAAAACATCTTGATTTGTGGCTATTTGTACGAGTTGCGTCCGAACATGAAAATCAACATTAACCAGAATTTCTGAATTATAGTTCTGAACTTGTTCGATTAAAGACTGACCTAATTCTACCAGTTTTTGAGTGGTTGGGGGGATGTAGGAGGTTTTCGGGCTAGACTGATGAAAATTTGCTGCCAATTCAAAGTCTACTGGATCACCAATTTCTGCGGTTTGAATTGCTGCATCTATTAAGTCATCCAGTCGAGTTAAATCAGTTGAACTTGCAAACCCTAGTTTTCCGTTAGAAATGACTCGTAAAGCTAGGCCTTGTTTTGCTTTGGTTTGCAGGGATTTTAGGCGATTATTTTCAAACTGAATAGGTGTATCTTGAGAGGAGAGAAAATAAACTTCAGCCCCTTCAACTTTTTGACGGGTTTTTTCTAAGACTTGTTCGACAATTGAGTTAACCATAATCTAAATGTTGTTGACCTTGTTGTTAGGCTTTAGCCCTAAAATTTGATGATTTTAAATCAAAACTCATTCCCAAGTTTTTGACCACTGAGTTTGATTAATTTCAGCTAAAATATCATCCGGATAAAGAATCCCTGTATTTGTTTTTTCAGCGATAATATGTATTTCTAATCCTTCTGAGGGTTCTAAGGCGTTTAAAGAAGATTCAGTTGCTAACCGCATCGGCACAAAAAATTGATCATCATGATCTAAACTTGCATCAATATACCGCTTAAAATTCAGTTCCACTACTGGGTCACACAGTAAAATTAAAACTCTCACCAACTCAATATAATTAGCCGGATTATTACTATTTTCAGGGGGAAAAGTTTGGACTTGAAAGGTTTCCATTTTTTGATCAAACCATTGTTGATAATCTTCCCCTGGCCCCCATTGTGGATAGTCACATTCAATATCAGCAACGCCATATCCTTTAATCTGATGGGGATGAACCCATAAGCGATTAAATAAACGATACATGGGAACTTTTTTATAGATTTCTTTGAGTAAGACTTTAGAGTTCATTAATAAACTAAGTTTAAGGATTTTTAGACGGAAAAAAGAAAAACGCTCCAGCAGATGAGCTAAAATTGACCCCGAAAAAACATCAAAATAGTGAAGCTTTTCCGGTAAACTGAATAAAGTATGAGTAATCTGACCGGATTTTAACTCAACTTCAACCACCCCGTCACCTTTCACTTGAATATTGAATCCCAAATTACAGTGTAAGGTATACTCAAACTGGATTTTGAACGCTATGACTGGAACACCGCAAGACAACCCCAACTCTCAGCCCTCAAATGAGACAGCAAATGTAGAAGAATTGGTACAGTTACTCCGTCGCAAACAAGGAACTTGGGTAGATTGGGGACAAACCTGTGCGACGCTACAAAAATCGGGCTACAACTCCCAACAACTGTTTGAAGAAACGGGCTTTGAACCGATTCAGCAAAATCAGGTGATTGTCGCTTCTCAAGTATACAACTCTTTGGTAACAGGGGGAGCGTCTGAACGGGTGCGATCGCATTTTCTGCAAAAAGGAAGTGATATTCTCTATGAATTTCGTATTTTAACGCAACCGGAACGTATAGAAGCGGCAGAATTTACAATATCCCAAAATATTGACGCGGATGATGCCAAAGATCTCGCCAAAGCGATGAAAGATCTCTCCCGTGTGAGTCGTTTACCTGAAGGGTTTACCCGACATCCGGGAGATGCGATCGCCTATCAATGTTGGAAAGCTGCCCGACAACATAGCGATCTCCAACAGCGATCGCGTTTAATTGCTAAAGGGTTAAGATTTGCTAATTCTCCCGACGCCCGACAACAGATTGAAAAACTATTAACTGATTTTTCGGTTGTTTCCACTCGCCCCGCCCCTCGTTTGCCTGTTTATCGGTTAGAATCAGATGAAGATTTACCTCGTATTCTTCCCGTTGTTGGTGAATTTCCGTTAACGTTAGATGATTTAAAAGCGGTGCCAATAACGGATGAGTTTGAACCGTTTCGCATGGTTAAATTTGAAGGGTCTGGGGCGTGGATACCGCTTCCGGGTTGGCAAGTCATTACCCAGGCTGAAGATGCGGTTGTGATTATTGCTAAAAGTGATAGTTTACCGACTCCCTTACCGGGAAAAATTGAACCTGTTTTACTGGTTATTGATCGTTCACAACGGCAGTGGGAAGCGGATCGTTATTTTTTGGTTGAACAGGATAATAAACTGGAATTACAGTGGTTTGAAGAAGATCCTAATTTATCACTGTTAGGACAATTAATTTTAATTATGCGTCCGAAAAAGGTGTTAGATGAAAGTCAAATTGGGAATTTAATGCAATTTGAGGATTAATTAACCTCTCCCTGATTATATTCTTCCCCTTTGGGAAATATCCCCCTAAATCCCCCTTAAACAGCCCTGCCGAAGATAGGGGGGTTGGGGGAGATACAATTGTCCCTCTCCTCGTAGGAGAGGGTAGCCAGAGGTGAGAGGGTAGCCAGAGGTGGCGAGAGGAGCGTTTCAAGATATTAATTTAATGTAACTTTTTCTGATGTAGAATTGGGTGATATTGGATCAAAATGTAATACCATGATTTGTTCTGGAGGTAAACCAAGTGATTCATAAGTGTATCCATTGCGATCGCTAAATTCTACCTCAAAAGCGCTACCATCAGCCAATATTTCAACGACAGTACCCACTTGACCTCGCAACAAGTTATATTCGGGAATATCGACCGTTAGAGCAATAATATCGAGCAATTTAATAGTATTTTGAGTCATGGTTCTTAATTCTGTTTTATTTACAAAGGGAAACAAGTTGTTAACCGGGGAATATTAGAATTATGCTCAATAATTCAGCCAGTCCGAATTGTTGCTCTTTGATCTTGCCATTCTAGCAAGAAATCTATAGTATAGCGTTGTCCAAACTCATCTCTTCTTCCAAGTTTAGCTTCTTGAGTTTTGACAATTTCCAGAATTATTTGACGTAGATCCTCGGCATCATCAGCCGTCATACCCAGAATAGAGGAGAATTTTCGAGCTTTATGTTTTCCCTCATTATGTTCTATATTAAGGCAGTAGTCCCGAAGTTTACGAATATCAACAACTGCATTACTTGCATTAGGAATCTGCATTTTTGATTAATCAACATTGTGAAGACCACTAAATCGGATTTTTAACCTCAAGTAGTGATAGCTGTACTACTATTATATTATTATTACCGAGGTCGCCACAATTTAATTGTTTTGCCATAAGTTCCACTGGCTAAGGTGTTACCATCGGGGCTAAATGCTACAGACCAGACTGAATCTGAATGCGTTAAATTGGCGATTTGTTGTTGGGTCTGCACATCCCATAATTTAATCGTTTTGTCAGAACTTCCACTGGCTAACATTCGACCATCGGGGCTGAATGCTACAGACCAGATCCAATTTGAATGTCCGGTTAAATGGGCGATTTGTTGTTGAGTCTGCACATCCCATAATTGAATGGTATTATCATAACTTCCACTGGCTAAGGTGTTACCATCGGGGCTAAATGCTACAGAATTTACCCGATTTAGATGTCCGGTTAAATAGGCTATTTGCTGTTGGGTTTGCACATCCCATAATTGAATGGTATTATCATAACTTCCACTGGCTAAGGTGTTACCATCGGGGCTAAATGCTACAGAATTTACCCGATTTGAATGTCCTTTTAAAGTAGCAATTTGAAAGTGAGTTGGGATATCCCACAATTTAATCGTTTTGTCAGAACTTCCACTAGCTAAGGTGTTACCATCGGGGCTAAATGCTACAGACCAGATCCAACTTGAATGTCCGGTTAAATTGGCGATTTGTTGTTGGGTTTGTACATCCCATAATTTAATCGTTTTGTCAGAACTTCCACTGGCTAATATCCGACCATTCGGACTAAATGCTACAGATCTGACCGCATCTAAATGTCGCGTTAAATGGGCGATTTGTTGTTGGGTTTGCACATTCCATAATTTAATCGCTTTGTCAGAACTTCCACTGGCTAAAATACGACCATCGGGGCTGAAAGCTACAGACCAAACATAATTTGAATGTCCGATTAAAGTCTTAATACAGGTTGCATTTTTCCAAGAAACAGGTGAAGCTAAGGTTTGAGAAGTGTGAGAAGATGGAGTTGGTTTTGGATTTTGATAAACGGGTGAAGCTTTAGGAGTTTGATAACTTTTTGGAGAATGCGATCGCAAAGCTGTTAAAATATCAGAAACAGACTGATAACGTTGCCGAACGTCTTTTTGCAGTAACTTAGTTAGAACTTCCTTTAATTCCTGACTAATAGATTGGTTGAGATGTTGTTCCCAGTTGCGAGTCCAACCATAACCATCTTCTAAGAACAAATGATAGGGATTAACTTGAGTTAACAGATAAAAACAAGTTACTCCTAAACTAAATAAATCACTCGCCGGATAAGCTTCCCCGTCTTGCATTTGTTCGATAGGTGCAAAACCATCCGCACCAATACGAGTCCCCATTTTTGTTTGTAAAACCGTTGTAGATAACTGTTTGGCAACCCCAAAATCAATTAACACAAAACAGTCATCGCCCCGACGTTGAATAATATTATCCGGCTTGATATCTCGATGAATAACCTTTTGTTCGTGAACAAATTTCAAAACAGGTAATAAATTCTCTAACAGTTGTTTAACTTGTGATTCTTTCCAAACTCCCCGCGTTTCAATTAACTGTGATAATGTCTCGCCTTCGATATATTCCTGAACTAAAAATAACTGTTTTCCTTCCTCAAAATAAGCGTATAAGGTGGGAATTTGGGAATGTTTGCCGAGTTGCTGAAGTTGTCGGGCTTCCTGTTCAAATAGTTGTGTCGCCTTGTTTAAAGCCCCGGTTCCCTGAACGTTGGCGGTGAATTGTTTAACCACACAATATTCATTCAATTTATCAATATCTTCCGCGAGATAGGTTCGACCAAAACCCCCTTCTCCTAACAGTTTTATCACCCGATAATGACCTCTCAAAAGGGGAATTAATTGAGTGCCGCAAGTTTGACAATAACGGTTTCCGTCGGGGTTGTCGGGTTTGGGACAGTAGGGGTTTAAACAGCAGGTCATACGGTTTGAGAGAGTTGAGGATCTTATCTCTATTTTCTCTCAAGTTCACCCTAAACGTAAACCTTTATTGTTACCTCTCCTCCAACCTCTTTTTTAATTAACCTCCATCTAAAAAACCCGATCTCTTTGATAAACCGGGTTTTTATCTACTTCAGTCAAAAAATTAGATAGAGGTTTTCACCCCTGAAAGTTAATGATGATGGTGATGATGATGACCATGACTGTGATCATGGTGATGATGGCTGTGATCGTGGTGATGAACTTCTTGGGCTTGAACCTCGGCTAACTGAGGATTAACCGCCAAAGCTGTTTCATTTAATAAAGCTTCAATGTGGGGATTTGCCCATTCTGCTGCCATTTTCATAAACTCAGGATGATCGTTAACGCAAGGCATTTGTACATAGGTAATTTCGGGATGTTTGCGTCGCAATGCTTCGATAATATGTTCAACATCTAACAGCGTTTCATGGTTTTCTGTGGCAAATCCAATCGGCATAAATACAACGGATGTCGCCCCTAATTCAATTAGGTTTTGGGCGGCTAATTTAACGTTAGGTTGCGTCCACTCAATTAACGGCGTATCATGGTTTAACCAACCAATGGAAATCAACGGATAACGATAAATTAAACGTTCGCGAATGCGTTCATACATCGCTTGACTTTCATCAATTCCAGAGGTGAATCCTTTAGCTTTGTGAGGACAGCCATGATTCATTAAAATAATAGCGGTTTGTGAGGGTAAATGGGCGACGGCTAATTCATTTTGAATCTTTTCTTCGACCATTTTAGCCATTAAATCTAAATAGGCAGGTTCGTTATAAAACGACGGGATATAACGTTGACCTTTCACCCAATGTTCGCTACCATCTGCTAAGTGTGTTAAGGCTTTATTCACCTGTTCGACGGCGATTCCACTGGTAAAAATTGAGTCAACAACTAGCAACGGATAGATTAAAATTTTATCAAATCCTTCTGTTTTAATTTCGGCTAATACCTGTTCGGGAAGGAAGGGCGCGCAGAAGTTATAAGCTTTAAACACTTTAACTTTATCACCCCATTTGTGTTGTAACTCATGTTCAATTCCCGCCCGTTGTTGTTCAAAAATAGCGTTATGAGGAGAGATAAAGTTACCATGTTGATGACTCCACTCATGCAAATCAAACACCGCTAAGAGTTTCGCTAAAGGCGGATAAATCCAAGTGGGAACCGGGGCAAATTTTGCCGTTAATAAGTTTAATGCTTGTTCGTTATAATTAGCAAAATCTTCATAACTTTCAACTTCACCATATCCCATCAACAACACAGCGACTCGATCTTGAGGCGTTTGACTTTCAGATACAGAAAAATTTTCTTGGGTTCTTTCAGGTGTTGCGACCATTTTGTTATCCTCAAAAATAGCTGTTATTTACAGGTGGGAGTGTTTTGGACTGATTGATCCTTCTCACTCCCCTTTCTAGATTAACATCCCCCTGGGGGGTATTCTCTCCCCTATAGTATAAAAGAAGTTGAACCGAATTTGGGTTATGGCGGTTGTCCTTTGTCCGGGAATTCATAATCCGGCGTTAACGGAATCCTTTGTTAGTCAGCTTTTCAGCGATAAAATACCGGAGAATTTGTTGATTTTTCCGACGCAAGATTACCCCGCCTATTCAGGACTTGACATTTTTAACTATTTATGCAGTCAATCTCAACGGATTTCTCCCCCGAGTCCCGTTAAGTTACCTTTAGTTTTTATTGGCTTTAGTGCGGGGGTTGTGGGTGCGATCGCGGCGGCTTGGATGTGGCAAGCGTCGGGGGGTGAAGTCAAAGCGTTGATCGCCTTAGATGGTTGGGGGATGCCTCTAGGGGGGAATTTTCCCATTTATCGCCTGAGTCATGATTATTTTACCCATTGGAGTTCAGCGTTATGGGGGAGTGGAGTTGAAAGCTTTTATGCTGATCCGCCTGTGGAACATTTAAACTTGTGGAGTTCCCCCCAAACGACTCGAGGATGGTGGCTGCATCAAACGTCAACGGGTGTTAATACAGCCTCTCCCACGACTGCAAAAACGGTTTTATCTGATTGGTTAACCCGTCACAACGAATATAGCGCTACTTGAATCGGCAACAGGCAAGATTGGTCACGGATAACTGTTTACTGTAAAAGCTAGTCACTGTTGAATCGAGAATTACTGAAAAAAGTCCTGTATTTTTAGCTAGGGGGTTGAATCCTCATTAATCTAGCAGCAGTTCAAACTGTGGCCTCTTTTGGGCTGGATGTTTGCAATGATGTCAGAACCGAGGGTTAATTCGATCAGCATCAACTCGCTCAATTTTTTAGTCAAATTTAAACAATTGCGATCAATCCTAGAGGTATATTATACTTTAGAGCAAAAACTTAAACCGTTGTAAGGATAAATTGATTAAATGCAGTTAGATGTCCAAGGTTCTTTTATTGATATCAATGGCATTCAACATTATTATGAATGGGTCAAAACGTCAAGTTCAGAACAGAAAAAACCTGTCATGGTCTTTTTGCATGGTTGGGGCGGTTCGGGTCGATATTGGATGAGTACAGCCCAGGCGTTATCGGATGAATTTGATTGTTTAATTTATGATTTACGCGGGTTTGGTCGTTCAAAAGCACGGGGAATTGAGGAGTCGGATTTTCCCGCTTTGAGTTATGAATTAATCGATTATGCTCACGAACTAAAAGGATTATTAGATGCGTTAAATTTAGATAAAATTTATCTGAATGCTCATTCAATGGGCGGATCAATTGCTGCTTTATTTCTGAATCTTTATCCCGAACGAGTTGAACGCGCTATTTTAACCTGTAGCGGAATTTTTGAATATGATGAAAAGACGTTTACAACCTTTCATAAGTTTAGTCGATATGTCGTGTTATTTAGACCGAAATGGTTAACCAAAATTCCGTTAGTTGATAAAGTTTTTATGGCTAGATTTTTATATCGTGCTTTACCGACACCGATCAGTCAAGCTTTTTTAGAAGACTTTTTGCTAGCGGATTTTGACGCGGCTTATGGTACGGTGTTAACGTCGGTCAGTAAAGAGGCTACAGAGTGGCTTCCTCAACAATTTGCACAATTTACAGTTCCGACGCTATTAGTCGCGGGAGAATATGATCAGATTATTCCCGCAGAAATGGGACGACAAGCAGCACTATTGAATGATCAGATTGAACTTGCTATCTTAGAAAATACAGCGCACTTTCCCATGTTGGAAGATGCACCAACATACCTCCAACGGGTGCGGGAGTTTCTTCAGCGCTGATCCGACTTAATATCATCAAGTTTACTGAATGGAGGACTATGTTATTGGAGAGTACATAATGAGATTTAATTTGATAAAATTACTAAAGTTTTTGTTTCAAGATTACAAAAAATTATAGGGAATAATACCCCGAACTTAGGTGGATAAATTTCACTCCCTGAACAGGTAAAAATATAATGACAATTCCTCCTTATCTTTATCCTTTAGCGGCTCCCCTTTTGATTCCCGTTGCGCGTCAACTGGCTCGACAATTAATGTCTGTAATGAATGGTCAGCGACAGACCCAATCTTCAGGTGCTAATCTTTCTTCTATTCCTGAACAAGTAAAAGAAGATCCCCGCTATGTTGAGGCTTTAGTTGAATATTCCCAGCGAAAAGAAAGCCGAATTCAAGAGTTTCATTCTGTCGGAAATATTCAAGAAGAACGTCGCTTACAAATTCGTCAGCAAGAAATTACAGATCGCCGAGAAATTAGTCGTTTACAACGGGAACTCATCCGGGAGTTACAAACTAATGAAATTCAACTCAAACTCCACGAATTGGATGCAATTTGGAACCGAGAAAAATGGTTTTCTAATCTGAGTCGTCAGGAAACCGAAAGAATTTTATTAGAAGGACAAGAACAGCATCGATTATTGATGTTTATTGCACCGCCTGATATCAGCGAAGATTGTCCACTTTCGATGCAAAGACACCTGAAAAAAGATATTGGTAATGCTTTAAGACGGTTTCTCAATCAACATTATCCTCAAAATAGTGATCGACGTCCGGTTGAATTTTATGCAGACTATTTTACTCGACCATTAGGCGATATTGAAGTTCGCAAATTACAGATGGTATTATCGCCAGTTCCAACGTTTATTTTGTATAGTGATATTAATGATTATGAAGTTCATTTTCATGTAGGATTTTGGGGATTGCAAAATCAAAATGTTTCTCTGATTCCGATTCAACCCTGGAACTGGGAAAAAGCACAAGAAGAACTAGAAAATCAAGGGATTAGCCCAGATTTAGCGAGTCGTCAAGTTCGTCAACTCATTGTTACCATTCATCAGCTTTTAGCCGCTTTTTTGGTCGATTGGTATTACCTCAGTATTGATCCGAATTATCAGCCTCATTTGTTTAAATTAAGTTCGGAATTTCCCCGAATTTGGGTTCAACCCTATATTTCAGTCCTGAAAGATTTACAACAACAACGCCGACAAGTCTATCGTCAAGAGTTAGAAGTTTTGCTAACGAAGAACCATGAAAAACAACAGGTCAAACATCAACAAAATCCTCAAAATTGGAATAATTTTCTGACTTTAACCGGACATTCAGATGTCATTAATGTGATTGTGGTGAGTGCAGATGGTCAGTTGATTGTGAGTGGAAGCTGGGATCATTATATCAAAATTTGGTCGGTACAAACTGGACAACTGATCCGAACTTTAAAGGGTCATTCTAACTCGATTACTGCCTTGTCGATCACCGCTGATCATCAACTGATTATTAGTGGGAGTGTAGATAGTACAATTAAAATTTGGTCGGTACAAACCGGAGAATTATTAAAGACTTTAATCGGTCATTCTTACTCCGTGAGTGCCTTAGCCATGAGTCCAAACCTAGAATTTATTGTCAGTGGAAGTTGGGATAATACAATTAAAATTTGGTCACTAGAAACCGGAAAACTTAAACAGACTCTTAACGGACATTCTAATTCTATTAATGCAATTACTGTTAATCCTGATTCAGAATTAATTTACAGTGGAAGTGTTGATAATACGATTAAAGTCTGGTCACTAGAAACTGGAAAACTTGAACATAGTTTTGAACCCTTTCAAACCTATAGAACCGTAAATATTAGTTCAGATTCTAAATTTATCGTCAGTGGGAGTTGGGATAATACGATAGAGGTTTGGTCGCTGAAAGATGGACAACTTATTCATTCTTTACCGGGACATGAACAAGATATTTTGAGTTTAGCCGTCAGTCCTGATTCTAAATTTATTGCAAGTGGAAGTTGTGATCAAACCATTAAAATTTGGTCGCTGGAAACCGGATATTTACTCCGCACCTTAACAGGTCATTTTAATAGTGTAAACACCCTAACTTTTAGTGCAGATGGATTATTTTTGGTCAGTGGGAGTAGTAATGGGATAATTCTGGTTTGGCGATGTCATTAGGTTTGTCTAAACAAATCTAGCGGAAAATGACCATAAGTACCATTCACTCCCACTTCATCATTAGATTGACAAGAGACGAGTACACCTCTATATTGTTGAGTATAGGGGCTAGAATAGTAAGACTGACTCAGACCATTAAACTTGAGAAAAACTGAACCTTCTACTGCTTCTACAGCATTACGATCTAGAGAAATCTGATAACCAAATCCTTGCAAATACTCGGCTAAAGCGTTCCAAGCTGCATCTAGAGAATCTGCACAAATTCCCAGCATTTGATATTCAGAATTTTGAACTAAAATCTTTAGAGCCGTACAAATATTATCAGGATTTTCAATCGAGTTAATAGATTGAATATCTGCACAAGTAAACGCTTCTAATATTTGTTGAGCCGCTGCTATGGATAGGTTGCCAGGTTGTGAAGAAGACATAAAAGTTAGAATCTAGGGATTTTTTACAGTTATATGTTTTATTGCTTATTGCCTTTGATCAAACTGACATCATTGTAGAGGATTGAGGGAGTCAGTTCAAGAATTTAGTTGTAATCAAGCTTGATGAGATTTGAAGAAGATATTAAACGCAATCAATTAGACTGAAATGATTTGTGAAGTCGGCAAATTTAAAGGGCGGTTGCTCGCCGCCCTACGCCCTATGTGGTTCAAGCAAGAGTTAATTCTCCTGAACGCTCAACAGGGTTTGAACTCCGAGAGACAGAGTTTGCCTCACTCTTTGTTCTAGGTGATTGAGAGTCCGTACTCTGTTCAACGTCGCTTTTGAAGACCAACATTGAATCTGTTGAACGCACGGTCATTTTACCCTCAGATAGAGCCAGACGCCATTGACGACCTGTTTTCCAAGCGTGAAGTTTAACCGCATTCCAACGGGGATTAACCGGATATCCGGCAAATCCTGAACGTAATGCAGGAATGCTCGCATCATCGAAGGTCGTTATCACTAATACTCCTTCGGTGAGTTGAACGGTTTTGAACTTGTTGGGCTGTGCTTTGATGTTTTGTTGTTGCAACACAGACGTCACCTCCTTTAAGTTTTGTATCGAGCTTTTAGATCCAGTGTAGCCTGGAGATGCAGAAGTTACCAGCGAAATTATACCGAAAAACTAGAAACTTTCTGAAAAACTAGAAACTTTCTACTGATCTCTACCGAGAAAATATCACTGTCATTCGGACTGTTCGTGCAAATTGCTACGCACTGGCTTCAGTGATTTCCCGTTGGCGTTGATGCCACAGTTCCATGACCGTTTTACTTTCGGGTAAATCCTCAAACTTTTTACTCTGGACTTTAATTTCAAGTGCGAGTCGTTCTAAGGACTCCACCGTGCTACAGTAGCGGAGAACTTGACGCCACCCTTCTTGCCATTGTTTACAGGCTTGTTGGTGTTCTCGTAGAGGCTTGAGCCGTTCCTCGTCTATTTTAAGTTGCTTGGCTTTCTCACTCCAAGCCGAACGCCATTGGGTAATAGCTGTGGGGTTATACTGGGAGTGATAGCGTTGGACTTCGCAACTGAAGATTTCTCCAAGTTGGTTGAGGCAATTGCGATCGCTACACTGAGAAATTGCCTCTAACCCCTGTTCTATCCAAAGCGGTAGACAACGATAGCTAACAAAAACTGCTCCTGCGCCTACTATCTTAACCCAAATTTGGTGCTGCCACAACTCAAGATGTTCAATTTGTCGAGGAGCTATACCCAACCAAGCTGAAACTTCTAGCCAAACTCTAGCCAACGGCCACTGAGACGGAATAATAATTCCCGCCGTGATTAAACCTTTAGACATAATAGATTACACCTAGATCCTGGACTTTTATAGGGTCCCGAACATTCTCTATATAGTGTTTTCGGGGATAGTTTGTTTATCTTAACTCTATATGTAGTATTTCGTCTAGTGAAATTGGAACTTCTACTGAGGATTTTTTGACTGTAGAGTTTGAGTTAAACAAGCATCTTACTCTAACAGATTTAACTCAATTTGGCAAATAGCCCAGCCGGGGGACACCGTTTACAGTCACTCATTTGTAACCAGTAAAAAGATAATCTACTCTGGAGTGTCACAAGACCCGTACAATAAAATTGACAAAACATGACTCAATAGGGACAAACACCGTTATGGTATTGACAGGAGAAAACCCATCCCCCCCGATTAGATCAACGTTTGACCTATCGACATATCTCGCAGAACGCAAGGCTGAGGTAGATGCGGCACTTGATCGCTCACTTCAAGTCAGATATCCAGAGAAAATCTATGAAGCGATGCGCTATTCACTCCTCGCAGGAGGAAAGCGTCTACGTCCGATCTTGTGTTTAGCGACTTGTGAGTTGATCGGGGGAACAGCAGAGATGGCAATGCCAACTGCTTGTGCATTAGAAATGATCCACACTATGTCCTTGATCCACGACGATCTCCCGGCAATGGATAATGATGATTATCGTCGGGGAAAACTCACCAATCACAAGGTTTATGGTGAAGATATTGCAATTTTAGCCGGAGATGGGTTACTCAGTTATGCGTTTGAATATGTTGCCACTCAAACCACTCAAGTTCCCCCTCAACAGGTTTTACAGGTGATTGGCCGCTTAGGTCAAGCAGTCGGTGCAGAAGGACTGGTGGGCGGTCAGGTGGTAGATATAGCATCAGAAGGGAAAACCGATATTACAGAAGAACATCTGATGTTTATTCATACCCATAAAACCGGAGCTTTGTTAGAAGCTTGTGTCGTCTGTGGCGCTATTTTAGCTGGAGCATCTACAGATCAACTCGAACACCTATCCGGCTACGCGCAAAAAATTGGCTTGGCGTTTCAGATTGTTGATGATATTCTCGATATTACTTCCACTCAAGAAGAGTTAGGAAAAACGGCCGGAAAAGATCTCCAAGCTCAAAAAGCAACTTATCCGAGTCTTTGGGGACTAGAAAAATCAAAACGTCGAGCAACTGAATTGATCGAACAGGCTCAAGCGGAATTGGCTCCGTTTGCAGAGGCGGCGACTCCCTTAATTGCGATCGCTCAATTTATTACCAGTCGCAGTAACTAGAGGTGTCCAACTCCATGCAAGACTTTGGCAATATTTTGCAGAACCAAGTCCTGATGGTCTCCCTTTTTGCTTGTCTGTTTGCTCAGATGGCGAAGTTAGCGGTTGAGTTAATTCGACACGGAAAAATCAATTTTCGAGCCTTAGTCACAACGGGCGGAATGCCGAGTTCTCACTCTGCTTTTGTTTCTGCTTTAGCTACAGGTGTCGGACAAACAATTGGCTGGGAAAGTCCTGAATTTGCGATCGCGGTTGTTTTTGCTTTTATCGTTATGTACGATGCAACTGGAGTTCGTCAGGCGGCAGGTCAACAAGCTCGTATTTTGAATCAAATTATTGATGAGTTATTTCAGGAAAATCCCCAGTTTAACGAAGATCGCCTCAAGGAGTTACTTGGTCACACTCCTTTTCAGGTGATTGTTGGTTTACTTCTGGGAGTCGTCATTTCTTTGATCGCTCAATTCGCCATGATCTAACCTATTTACCCTGACACTATTCGTTTTCTTTGACTACTTCCCACGCCAGATCGACGGGGCTGATGGGGTGATAATGAGACTAAAAGCTTGATGAGTTGACAATCACAGCAACTTGTGGTAAAAAAATAACGGTCTCAATGATCAACAAGACCGCTAATCGTGAAAAATGCTATTTCAATTTGATCACACTCACTTTGACCTATCAATTAAATCCTACTCAATTTCTAACTCTTCAGATTTTAGTGGGAATGTTTCAACTCCATAACGTCTATTTGTGGCAGTGGAGAAAACTCAGCAGATTTAGTATTAGATTTTCTTCCCTGCTTTTTGGGACTGAGGGGGTTCTTCAACTACAATATACTGGGTAATCTAATCTCTCTCGGCTTGACAAACCGCCCCTCAAAACTCACCGCCCTATTTTCAAACGTCCTCGCCTCCGCCAACGCCCGTCGCAACTCCGCCCGATCCATCGGTTCATCGATCCCACCCAATATATAAACGATCAACTTTGCCGCCAGATCTCGCCCGGCTACTCGGATACGCCGTTTATTGGGATCAAATAACACCCCATACCACAAAGACTCGGGGTATTCTATCCCCTTGAAGCCACCCATTGCATCAAAAGACCGCAACTTTTCAAATAAACTGACTATCGGTTTTTGTTGCTGAAACACCAACACCCCCAAACCCTGGGCGATCGCAACTTGACCCACAGGACGAAACAAAATATTACTCTCACCCCCTGGTTTTTCAAAGCTAAACCGTCGCAACACAGGTGTTTCTTCCCCCCTTTCTAAACGTTGATAACTCGGTAAACTCGCCAACGCATCTAACAACCGTCGTAACTCCTGCATTCCTTCCTCTAGTTCATCATCATCGGGACGCATGGGAACTAACCCCGGTTTGGGCGACAGCCAGTGAGGAAAGCGATCGCATAAATAGCGTTGGGTCATTTCTTTGAGGGCTTGTAACGTCGTTAAAACTGTAGACTTAGAAGCCACCGTCGCACTATCCCAGTTTATTCTAGGGTTGCGATCGCGTTTTTCTTTGAGTAACGGATGAGTCACCGCCACCTGGCGCGTTACAATAGAGAACCCGTCATCTTCATCGAGTAGGGCTAACTGACCTTTACTCAGTTTCACCGCCATCAGGTTAACGTGAACAAAGATAGATCGAACTCGCTGACGGGCTGAGGCGCGGGTTTCTCCGGTGACAACTGCGGGAATAAATTCTATCCCAACGGTTTCGGAGGCGAGGTTTTTGATCTCCTCTAGAGTTAATGCTGAAACCTCCGCCATATCCTCCAGGGTAATAGGTTGGCCTACGGGTTTTTTGATCTTGCTGTAGGGTTGCAGTTTTCCGCTTCGCAGGAGTTTCATCAAGCCCTGTATCCCCATCAGGCGATGTTGTCCGTCTAAAGCAAATATTGCCTCATCGGAGTCTAATTGTAACAGTCCCAGTTGTCCTTGAGGGTCTAGCCCCTGAAAAGCGATCGCAGACTCGGTGGCCCGTCCGTCCTCATCCCACTCAAACGCTTTCGGGTTATTTACCCAAGCGGGACAGATCACAACTAATAAAGCAGGGAACTTATGGGCTTTGTGGGTTGCCAGGTATTGGGCGAGGGGAAGTTGACGGGACCAGTCTAAAGGACGTTGTAAGATGTCTTCTACGGTGTCCGCGACTCGTTCAACATTTCCGGTTTCTGGGTTCAGGTGACGTTTAAACAGGGGTAGTTGAGAAGCATAACCGACATTGCGATCCAACCAGTCCAAGGTTACTGAACCGATAAATGCTTCTGTTCCTCCCATTTGGGTTTTGTGTACGAGGAGAGACTCAGGGGAGTTGAGGAGGGGTTCAAGAACTTTGGCGATCGCTTCTCGATCTTGGGGGTTGGGTTCTGGGGTTGGATCAGTTGCAGATTTCATTCGTAAAGATTAAGCTATGAGAACGAGTTTTTAAAAACTTTCAGATATAGGGTATTATACAGGGTGCTAGTAAAAGGGAAACAGATATGAGTACCGCAGAATATTCGGAGGACAAACGAACGTTACTAGACTATTGTGAACGATTTTCAGAGTTGAAGGTCAACAGAACCCGAAAGCGGGGTGATGCACCTTATAAGCCTATTTTACTGCTATCAGTTATAGATTTAATAGCCCAAGGTTTTATTCAAGAAAATCGTATTTTAATTTCAGATCGATTGATTAGTACATTCGATAAATATTGGGAAATTTTAAATTCGGGTTCATTTAATGGAGGGTTAGCCCTTCCATTCTTTCACCTTAAGAACGAAAAACCTAGATTTTGGCATCTTCAATATAGTTCAGGATATGACGGAGGTCGGCCTCAAACTATTAATAAATTGAGAAAAGATGTTGATTATGCTTGCTTAGATGATGAACTTTTTGAACTCTTACTAGATCAAACTTATAGAAATGAACTCACTGATACCTTAATAGCCGTTTGGTTGTTTGAGAGTCAGCGAGAATTATCAGAAATTTTAAATGTCAATCAATCTTTCAAAAGTCTGATAGAGGAAGATGTAGAGGAGGTTTCATTAAAACAACTTAGACTGCAAAAGTCCGTAGTCAGAAATGCTTTTTTTCGTAAAGCGGTTGTACATACTTATGGATATCGATGTGCATTTTGTGGTTTAAAGGTGACTCGAAAAATCACTCAAAGTATAGTAGATGGCGCACATATAAAACCCTTTTCAAAATTTTACGATAGTAGAATTGATAACGGAATATCATTCTGTAAAAATCATCACTGGGCATTTGATAGAGGTTGGTTCACTATTAATGATGACTATAAAATTATAATAGCTAATGATTTACAAGAAGTTTCACCTAATGCTAAATCAATGCGAGACTTTCACGGCGAACACATAGCTTTGCCAACTTCAGAACAATACTTTCCTAGACTAGATGCGCTGGACTGGCACCGAAAGAATATATTTAGAGCTTAATTTTGAAATAATAAAAGAGGTAAATTATGACTAAAACTCAAAAATTGATTACCAAAAATAGAACAGTTGATGAATTTATCGAAGACATAGAAGAACTAACTCAAGAAATACAAGAACTGTATTGTCAAGAGGAAAGCCCGATAGTAATAGGTTGGAGTGGTGGAAAAGATAGCACTACAGTATTACAATTGATTTGGAATGCGATCGCCAAATTACCAGAGGAGAAGCGAACGAAAAAAATTCATGTAGTTACCAATGATACTTTAGTTGAAAATCCTGTAATTTCTGCTTGGATACGAAGGTCTTTAGAACGAATGAAGGTAGCAGCAGAAGAACAAAAAATGCCGATAGAAACTCATTTAACTTATCCTGCTGTTAAACAAACATTCTGGGTTTGTTTAATAGGTAAAGGATATCCAGCCCCCAGAAATAGATTTCGATGGTGTACTGATCGTTTAAAGATTAATCCTACTGACTCCTTCATTCGTGAAATGATTAGAAGGAATGGAGAAGTGATTCTTACATTAGGAACTAGAAAATCGGAAAGCACTAAAAGGGCTGCAACAATGGCAAAACATAGGCAGTGGAGAATACGCGATCGCCTGAATGCCAATCCTAATCGACCTAACTGTATGGTTTATCTGCCTATTGAAGACTGGCAAACTGATGAAGTCTGGCTTTATCTCATGCAATGGGAAAATCCTTGGGGAAATAGCAATAAAGATTTATTTGTTATGTATCGAGGGGCAACCGCAGACAATGAATGTCCGTTAGTTGTTGATACCTCAACGCCTAGCTGTGGTGACTCTCGCTTTGGTTGTTGGGTTTGTACATTAGTCAATAAAGATAAATCAATGGAGGCGATGATTATCAATGATGAAGCCAAAGAATGGATGCAGCCTTTATTGGATATTCGCAATGAATTAGATTTAAAAAATGATCGAGAACGCAGAGATTTTAGACGAATATTTGGAACAGTACAACTCTTTGAACGGAATGTCAATGGAGAAATAAAAGTCGAACCCATACCCGGCCCCTATCTGAAAAAATGGCGGGAACATTGGTTAAGACGAGTATTAGAAGCCCAAACGAAAATTCGTCAAACTGCCCCGGAAGAAATGCGAGATATTACGTTAATTCAACCGGAAGAACTCAGCGAAATTCGCCGGATATGGTTAGAAGAAAAACACGAATTTGATGATAGTTTACCGAGGATATATAAAGAAGTGACAGGAGAAACCTTTGTAGATACCTATCGTGGTAATGAAACGAGTTTGTTAGGCAGTGATGAATGGACAACCCTAGAAGATATTTGTGGGGAAGACGCCATGCACCTAGAATTGATGGCAAAATTATTAGATACCGAACGACAATATTATACCAAAGCCCGTCGTGTAGGACTCTTTGAAGACCTGGAAAAATGCTTTGAAACCAGTTCACGAACCAAAGAAGAAGCTATTGCAAATGCCCACCTGAAACGCAATCTAAAATTAGCAGCCCAAGAAGGAGATGTTGAAACCATTAAACAACTGACTTGGGCAAATATGAAGTATTCTAATAATTCAGAAACAAACGAGGAGGAGGAATAACATTAAAAAAAAACTGATAACCGATTAAATTGGGGTGGAGGCTGGTAACGGATTAAACTAGGGCGGAGATCACTAAAATAACGCTAAGATTCAAACGGATAGATGATCTCAACCCACCCAAAGTTAACCTATCCGTTTCCAAAAAACATAAACCCAACCCCCCCAAAGTTAACCTATCCGTTACAACACCCCCTCCCTTTCCAGATCCGTTTCTAATCGCCATGTATAACTCTAAAATACCCCATCAAGAACTAACCTATAAAATAATTGGCTGTGCAATGCGAGTGCATAGCCGCACCCAAAGAGGGCTACGAGAAAAACATTATCAAAGGGCTTTAACGTTAGAAATGCAACAGGTAGGATTAACAGTAGAAGAAGAATACTGTAAAGAAGTGTATGATGGAGAAAACTGGATAGGAAGACTCTACCGAGACCATTGGGTAGACAACTGTATTGTCGTCGAAGACAAAGCTGTTTCCCGTAAAATAGAAGGGAAAGACATCGCCCAAATAGTCGCATATTTATCCATTACAAACGCCGAAGTCGGACTCTTCCTAAACTTCGGGCGATCGCGATTAGAATATCATCGAATATTACCCCCAAAATCAGTACAAGACTGGCGAAAAAGCATTCAACCCTATCTATGGCAACCCAGATATTAAAATAACGCTAAAATCAAAAACCCCACTGGTAACGGATTAAACTTCGGCGGAGATAACTAAACCAATGCCAAGATCAAAACGGATAGATGATCTGAAACTATACTCACCCCCGATCCATCCAACCCACCGAAAGTTAACCTATCCGTTTCCAGAAAACATAAACCCAACCACCAAAAGTTAACCTATCCGTTACAATATCCGTTACCCTACCCTACCATGATATTTCTCGAACTTGTCCTACAAAACTTCGGCCCCTATAAAGGAAGACAAACCATCAATCTTCGCCCCGAAGAAAATGGCAACCTACGCCCTATTATTTTATTTGGGGGGATGAATGGAGGCGGAAAAACAACCCTGATGGACGCTATTCGTCTTGCCCTCTACGGACAACGCGCCCAATGTTCAACGAGGGGAAATCTTAGCTATAATGACTTTTTAACTCAGTGTGTTAATAGCAACGCTTCACCCATTGAAAAAACCCGGGTTGAACTGGTATTTGAACACGTCAAAGAGGGGAAAATGGCAGAATGGCGAATTGTCAGAACTTGGACAAAAAACCCCAAAGATGGTAAAGATGAATTGGGGATTTTAATTGGAGAATGGCCGGATAAATCAATTGCCAGTATTTGGGATGAATATATTGAGAACATTTTACCATTAGGGATTTCTAAGTTATTCCTGTTTGACGGTGAACAAGTTAAAGAATTAGCCGAATTAGAAACACCGCCTCAAGCAGTTATTGATGCAATTTATAACCTTCTAGGACTTGAACTAGCGACCCGTTTATCGGTAGACTTAAATATTCTGTATCAACGCAAACGAAAAGAGGTTGCAGAACTTCAAGAACGGGCGGAGATTGAAGAACTAGAAGAACGCCTCGCCCAACAAAACGAAGAAAAAAAAGCAGCCAAGCAGAAGTTAGAAGAACTCAATCAACAGTTGGTTTTAGCGGAAAAACATCAAAAGAAAGCCTCGGAAAAATTTGTGTCACAAGGGGGTAAAATTGCCCAGGAACGTTCTCTGCTGAATGGGAAAGTCAAAGATTTAGAAGAAGCCCAGGAGATTCACCGTCAAACCCTACGAAAACTAGCAGCCGAAACTCTGCCTTTAAACTTAATTTCTCCCCTATTAGTTCAAGCGGAAATTCAAGCCGATAAAGAAATCAAGCGTCAACAATCTATCGCCGCCCGTGAGGTTTTACAAGAACGAGATAGTCGTTTACTCAATTATATCACAGAACTAGCTTTAGATACAAAATCTGTTGAAAAAATTCAATCCTTTCTTCAAGCCGAAAATCAAGCCTTAGCCCAAGAAATAGAAACTGAAATTCAGCCCTATTTAGAGATAGATATAGAAGCCGTTAATGAATTAAAAAATAGTCTTCATCTTAAATTACCCAGTCAAAATCAACAAGCCAAAGACTGTTTAGAACAACTCCAAACGATACAAGATGAAATTGATGCCACTGAAACCAAACTACAAACCGCAGCAGAACCCGAAGTTTACCAAAAATTAGAAGCACAACTTAAATTTTCTCAAACCGAACTCCTGAAAGCCCAAGCCGCTTATGAAGACGGACAACGTAACTTTGATCAAATTCAACGAGCATTTACCCAAACAAAAAAAGAATTAGAAACCTATGGCGGGAATACTTTTAAGTCTAAAAATAATCAAGATATTATCGAAAGAATTGAAAGAGTACAAGCAACCCTGATTGAATTTAAAGAAAAACTTACCCTGAAAAAGCTGAATAAACTTGAAGTAGAAGTTGCTGAATGTTTTCGATATTTATTACATAAATCAGACTTAGTTCATCGAGTCACTATCGATACGGAAAACTTTAGCCTCTGCCTCTACAACCTCGAAGGAAAAAGGGTTCCTAAACATCGCCTTTCTGCTGGTGAAAAACAACTGTTAGCGATCGCATTTTTGTGGGGACTGGCAAGAGTATCGGGACGCAACCTCCCCGTCGCCATTGATACACCCCTGGGGCGCCTCGACTCCTCCCATCGCCACAACCTGATCGAGCGTTATTTTCCCTCAGCGAGTCATCAGGTGATATTGCTGTCAACCGATACCGAAATTGGAGAAGCAGAAGTTCAAACCCTGCGGGAACAAGAAGCGATCGCCCACGAATACCTGCTGAAGTATGACTCCCATAACAGCCAAACCGTTATTGAAGCGGGTTACTTCTTTTCTTAGGTCTCGAAATTATCCCTGTTAAGCGACAAAATCTTCACTTTTAATTGATAAAACTTCTTAATAAACTTTTGAAAGTCTTTTCTAAAAGCGAGAATCTCTCAATTTTTTGCTAAACTTTTTATATCTCATCACCATGAGATATTCTGCAAAAATTAGGGTAAAAATGCTTGATTGATCGCTCAAACCAAAAAGATTTAGATGAAAAAAACCTAGCAACTTTTCAAATTAGCCATGAATTATGGCAAAGTTTTCAAGCTAGGTGTACGAAACAGAACACAACAACAACAGAAGTTTTAAATCAGTTGATTGCTGGTTACTTAAACGAAACAAGCCAATCCTCTCCTCAGAGTTTAGATAAACTTCTCACCGAAAAAGTGAGAGAAACCGTTCAACAGTATTTAGAACAAAATCTAGACTTAAAACTCTTGCAAAATCTCGAAAAACATCTCGATCAACTCATTCAAAAAAAACTAGAAAATTATCTCAATCCTAATGTTAGTCAAACGCCAGCTTCTCCCTTCTCCCCTGAACCACCTCTACCCCCCTCTGAACCTAAAACCCCGCTTAAAACCCTAAAAACAGCAAAAGAATTAGGAGAAATCTTAGGTGTTTCCGCCCCTTATATTACCACCCTAAACCGAATTGGAGAACTCCAAGAAAGAGGATGGGAAGATTCAGGAAAACGACGAGGAAAGACGATTTTATATAAACCCATTGATCAGTAAAGCAATATGAAAACCTCAAACTTGATCCTAAAATGAGGTCAATTTAGGGCAGAATATAAATAGATGTCAACTTCACTCACACTTCTGTTATGACAACCTATGACTGGATTATCGTTGGTGCGGGAATTACAGGAACCAGCCTCAGTTATGAACTCGCAAAAAAAGGTTTAAAAGTCCTTCTGATTGAAGAAAATCCAACCTTTGAAAATGCCACTCGCTACAGTTACGGTGGACTAGCTTATTGGTGTGGAAGTACCCCGTTAACTCGTCAACTCTGTGAAGATGGAAAACAGCGTCATCAAATATTATCCGAAGAATTAAAAGCCGATACCGAGTTTCGAGAAGTTGACCTCGTTTTAACCGTTTCCCCAGAACAAAACCCCGAAAAAATAGCCGAAAATTATGCTAGATTTAGCACACCGCCTCGTTTATTAACCCCGGAAGAAGCTTGTGAAATTGAACCGCTTCTTAATCCTAATGGTATCGCCGCAGCCTTTACTGTTCGTCATGGTCATATCTCCCCCGAAAAAACTAATTTTGCTTATTTAGACGCTTTTAAACGATTGGGGGGTAAGTTAGAAATTGCCAAAGTTACAGGATTAATTCAACAAGCAAATACTGTAACTGGCGTTAAAACTCCAAATAATACTTATTTAGCAGAAAACACCGCCATTTGTGCAGGGGGTTTAAGTCGCAGTTTATTAGCCTCTGCGGGGATTTCTATTCGGTTACATTTTACCCATACAGAAGTTTTAGAAACACCCCCCGTTGACATTAACCTCAGAACCGTTGTCATGTCTGCGGGAATGGAACGGTTTCAACTCGAAGCCGACGCCGCAAAGCCAGAATTTGAACCGCTTTGGGATGAACCCGGACACGAATTTGTTCCTTTAATTATTGATGGGAGTGCGGTACAATTTTTAAATCATAAAATGCGAATCGGTCAACCCTCTCGGGTGTTAAGTGATCCGAATGCTAAAATTAATCCAGCAGAAAGTGAAGCCCAAATTCGCAACGCTATCGGTAAAATCTTACCCCCATTGCAAGATTTACCCGCTCATTGGTATCATTGTTTGGTAGCGTTTACAGCAGATAGTTTGCCATTAGTTGGAGCAATACCCGGTTTAACTGGAATTCATATTTTTTCAGGCTTTAGTAACCCCTTAGTGTTTGTTCCTCCCCTCGCCCAACGATACGCCCATCATGTCACCGGACAACCCGATGAACTCGTTGAACAGTTATCGCCCCTGCGTCCAACCCTGTAAAGTCTAGTGTAGCCCTAACTCCCAAAAAAATTTTGCCGATATCCGTAAAAATTCACAATCTCAACAGATAGGGAAATAGAAACAAGTGACTTTTTACGTTTACAGGAGAAATTCATATGGTACTACGACCTGATCCATCTGGGGAACGGCGTTTACTGGGTACATCTGGTTCTGATTTGGTCTTTCTATCATCCCAACAAATGAGGGATTTTCCATTGGGAGTTTTCCTTTTAGAAGGAGATGATACGGTCTATGGTTCCTTTGGCGATGATATTATCTTTGGAAATCAAGGAGATGATTTCATTTTGGGTTCAGGGGGGCAAGATTTAATTTTTGGGGGTCAAGGTGGAGACCTAATTTATGGGGAACTCGGAGATGACACTTTGTTTGGCAATACGGGGGATGATATTTTAGTTGGAGGTGAAGGGAATGACGTTTTGTATGGTGGGGCAGGTAATGACATTTTGTATGGTGATCAAGGGAATAACACGTTATCTGGAGATCAAGGGAGAGATTTCTTAATCGGAAGTCTTTTTGATAATCTTTTCAGTCCAAGCTTAAGCAACAATCTCTATATTCTTGAAGTTGGATCAAACGCACAAGATATCAATGATGCTGATGTGATTACTGGTTTTAAAGCGGGGGATCAATTTGGATTAACTGGAAGCGTAACCGCAGATGACCTAATTCTAGAACCCATACAAAATGTAGTTCTGTCGATGAATTTTGAATTTTCACCACTGGTTAGAGAATCATTCGATACTTTTGGTATTCTTCCTTTGTTTACAGGAGAACCTTTCATCTCATCAGGAACGTTAATCCGAACAGAATCTACTGGAAATATTATCGCTTTTGTTGAAGCGGTTACGCCGGAAGATTTACAAGGAAGCTTTATTTCTATTGATTAATTTTAAGCGAAAGTAGAACCCCCAAAGTCGGGCGGGACATCTTGCCAACGTCCTTGACCAACCGCTTGAATGGCTTCTTTCAAGTCAACATCGCCTGTGTATAAAGCGCGACCCACAATCGCCCCCGTTACACCCAACGGTTCTAAGGATAATAAACTCAACAAATCAGTCACCGAACTAATTCCCCCAGAGGCGATAACCGGAATAGCAACCTCGTTTGCCACTTCTCGTAACGCTGCTTTATTCGGCCCTTGTAAAGTACCATCTCGATGAATATCAGTATAAATAATAGCACTGGCGCCTAACTGTGCCATCTGATGGGCGAGTTCAGTGGCTAATACTTCTGAGGTTTCTAGCCAGCCTCTGGTGGCAACTTTCCCATCCCGGGCGTCAATTCCGACTACAATTTGTTGGGGGAATTCCTGACACAACTCCGCAACTAATTCGGGGTTTTCAACTGCAACCGTTCCTAAAATTGCCCGGTTTACGCCTAAATTTAACAAGGCTGCAACGGTTTCTCGACTGCGTAACCCGCCGCCCACTTGGACTGGAATATTAACCGCATTGACAATCGCTTCTATGATAGAATGATTCGTGGGTTGACCTGTTTTGGCTCCATCAAGATCGACTAAATGTAGCCAGGTTGCGCCCTGTTCCGCCCATTGTTGAGCAACTGCAACCGGATCATCGTTGAAAGTTTGGGCTTGGTTGTAGTCGCCTTGATAGAGTCTTACACAACGCCCTTCGAGTAAATCAATTGCCGGGATAACATCCATTCGTTGAATTCAGATAACAGTTTTAACGCTATTTTACCCTTCTGGCGATCGCTTCATCGACTTGTTGCCAGAGAACCTGCAAAGTTGAGGAGTTATCTAACACCACATCTGCCATTTTACATTTTTCCTCCAGGGGTAGCTGGCTGTCAATCCTTGCTTGGGCTTGTTCGGGGGTCAGAGAACCATTACTGCGTTGTATCAAACGCGACTGCTGTTGCTGAGGAGAACAATAAATAACCCAAATTTCTGTGACTAAATCAGTCATTTCCGCTTCAAATAACAGAGGAACCACTAAAATGGCAGTAGCATTTTTATCTCCTTGATCCTGAAGTTGTTGGATATTTTCACAAAAGCGATCGCGGACAAAAGGATGGATTTGCTGTTCAACCCAGTGACGTTCTGTTAAGCTATTGAAAATAATATTACCCAGTTGGGGACGATTTAAGTTACCATCAGAGAGTAAAATATTAGTACCATAGCGGTTAACCAGGGTTAACAGTACGGGGGACTGCGGTTGTACAGCCTCACGGGAGTAGATGTCTGCATCCCAAATGGGGAAGGAGTAGGTTTGGGCTAAGTAGTTGGAAACGGTTGTTTTTCCTGTCCCTATTCCCCCTGTTAAGCCAATTAAACGCATCATGGTATAATTATCGGTTAATTTGCGTCAATACCTGTTATCTACTATATCTAACAACAGTATTAAGGTCGGATTTATTTAGATCCACCTGATGATTATTTCTGATTTTAAGTATTTTTGCAGATTGAACGATAAAAATGTCAGAATTAAACCCATTGACAGATGAAGTTTAACGAGATTTGTGATCAAAAATCAGGGGTATACTCGTAAATTTTGCTGTTAAACTGGTTGATACGGGAATTTCCCAGGAGGATTTTCAATGAACCGAAGCTTCAACCGAACTGTTCTATTCTCTCTACCCTTAACCCTCGTCTTGGTCTTAGAAACTTCTGAATTTCCTCATGGCGGGCGATCTAAAATCCTTTCTTCATTCAAATCAAAAAAAGTTGTTGCTCAATCAATTATTCCTGAACCCAATAGTACAAATACTATCACGAATCAACAAGGAAACCAGATTGAGATTGAAGGGGGGAAGCTATCGGGAAATGGGGCGAATTTATTTCATAGTTTTACGGAGTTTAATGTAGAGTCTGGGCAGGTTGCTAACTTTTTATCAAATGATTCTATTCAGAATATTTTAACTCGGGTTGTCGGGGGAAATGCTTCTGTTATTAATGGGTTAATTCAAGTCACCGGCGGAAATGCAAATTTATTTTTAATGAACCCAGCCGGGGTAATATTTGGAACCGGGGCGAGTTTAAATGTTCCTGCTTCTTTTACTGTTACCACTGCGACGGGAATAGGACTTGGTTCTCACTGGTTTAATGCAATTGGAAGTAATGACTATGCTAACTTAATAGACAGTCCGAATGCTTTTCGCTTCTCAACAAACTCATCGGGAAGTATTATTAATGCTGGAAATTTATCAGTCGTCGAGGGAGAGAATTTAAGCTTATTCGCCAGTAATGTGATTAATACCGGAGAACTTAGCGCCCCAGGGGGTCAAATTACCATCGCCGCCATTCCCGGTGAACACATTCTTCGGATTAGTCAAGCGGGACATTTACTCAATTTAGAAGTCGCAACCGTTGATATTTGGGGAAATTCGCCAGAAATAGCCGCTTTATCTTTACCCCAACTGTTAACCGGAGGCGATCGCCACCATGCAACGGGAGTGACGGTATTAGCAGATGGTCGAGTACAATTAACAAATTCAGAAACAGAAATTCCCAATTCTAATGGGGTTGCTGTCGTTTCAGGAAAGACCACCGCAGCATCCGGAAATATTAATATCGTCGGGGAAACCATTGGGTTGGTCGATGCAACAGTTGACGTTTCTGGGGTGAATGGTGGAGGTACCGTCAGAATAGGCGGAGATCAACGAGGAAGTGGGTTAATTCCCAATGCAGATCGGACTTTTGTTAATCGCAATACTTCGATTTTAGCCGATGCAGAAGTGACCGGAAATGCGGGAGAGATTATTATTTGGTCAGACCTGGAAACGCGATTTTTGGGGAATATTAGCGCCCAGAGTGTAACCGGAAATGGGGGATTTGCAGAAATATCCAGTTATGGAAATTTAACCGTAGAAGGAAATGTAGATTTACGCGGATCGGATGGAAGTTTTGGGACGTTGTTGTTAGATCCGTTAAATATTACGATTGTTGATAGCAGTGAAACCCTAGAAACCGAAAATTCCTTCCGGAATAATCAGATTTTAGCAGAGGATAATCCCTCAGAGTTTACCATTTCTAAAACCACCTTAGAACAAATTTCAGAAACCGCCGATATTATCTTAGAAGCGCGTAATAATATTACGATTAATGACCTGTCAGACAATCAACTCAATTTCCAAGCCTCAACAGGTTCAATCACATTTACTGCCGATGCCAATAACAATGGAAATGGATCTTTTGTGATGAGTCCTAACGATACCATTAAAACAGCCGGGGGATCAGTAACGATTACCGGAGTAGATCTAGAAATTGGCAATATTTCTACGAATGGCGGTCATATTGTTCTCCGTTCTAATTTTAATGGAAATATTGAGACAGGTCAACTATCTACGGCGAATCCTTCTGGGGAAGGTGGAGATATTAGAATGACCACAAATACTGGGGGAATTTTCACCGGAGATTTACAAACTAATGGTTTAACCCGCAGTGGGAATATTAATCTCAATAGTGGTCGAAATTTAACCACAGGTGAAGTTTCAACTCAAGGCTTAAGTTCAATTTCAGGTGAAGGCGGCGATGTAACGATTAATTCAGTTAATGATATTCAAATTGATTTAATTAATAGTTCCGGTTCACAGCAAGCGGGAAATATTAATATTCAGAGTGAAAATGGGAATATTGACTTTTTATCAGAGTCTTATAGTATTGATGCGGTTTCAGCCAATGGGAATGGGGGAAATATAGAAATGCGGACTCCGAGAGGGTTAAGTTTAAATTCTATTGATGCACAAGGAAAAAATACCGGGGGAAATATTAATTTAGAAGCAGAAGTTTCACTGTCTGTAGATCAAATTAGGACAGGTGAATTTGAAAATAATACCAATCAGACTGGGGGAGGTTCTAGACGGTTAACGGGGAATATTACCCTGACCAGTGATGAGATTAATCTCGGGGATTTAGTCGCAGGAACCGGAACTTTAACCCTACAACCTGCAACAAGATATCAAGATATTGTGATTGGGGGAAGTGAAAATCGATCTGGGTTAACCCTGAGTTTAACCGCAGAAGAAATGGCGACTTTTCAAGATGGTTTTTCTCAAATTATTATAGGCAGATCGGATAGTCAAGGTACTATTTATCTGGCTGGAGATTTAACGGTTCAAGATCCTTTATTGATTCAATCTCCTTTGGGTCAAATTGATATGATAACCACAGAATCTGGGAATTCTTATACTTTAACCGGGGTCGATAATGCCAGTTTAACTTTTAATGCGTTGAATGATATTACATTAGGAAATTTAATTACACGAGGTCAAGATATTACCATTACCAGTGAGTCGGGTCGAATTACCACCCAACAAATTCAGAATACCGGAAATCCTGCTACGATTACATTAACAGCAAATGAGATTGATTTGCTTGGGGGAAATAACTCAATTATCGGGAATGGATTTTTAGTTTTACAACCCTACAACCCGAGTCAAGGGATTACATTAGGAAGTGAGGGGAATACAGAGGCATTAGAATTAAGTTTATCCGATTTAAATGCCATTAGAAATGGATTTGAATTAATTACGATTGGTCGAGAAAATAGTAGTGGAACCTTTTCAATGTTCGGTGATATCACCTTTCGCGATCCGGTGTTATTGCGATCGCCTATTTTTCCGGGTTCTGTCGTTTCTCAAGGAAATCTGATAGGCATTGACAATGGGAGTATTCAAATCCTAGCCAATGGCCATTTATTTCTCAATAATATTAGCACCACAGGTCAAACGTTACAACTCACCAGTAGAAGCGGTAAAATTACCACCGGAAATTTACAATCTGGGAGGGAGATTAATATACAAGCCCAAGAATCGATTGAAACAAGAAATCTCGGTGTTTCTACAAATTCTACCGCTAATTCTACGCCTCAAACCTCTCAAATCAATCTCCGAAGTCAAGAGAGTGATATTATTATTCGCGGGGATATAACCGCCAATCAAAATAATAATCCAACCCGGGTCAATCTGCAAGCTGAGGGTCGAATTCAAACCAATAATATTAATGTCAATCAAAATATTAATTTAACCGCAGAAGCAGGAATAATAACAGGAAATCTGAATGCGAGTGGAAATGGAAATGCAGGAAATATTAACCTAGAGTCAGGCGATCGCATCACAACTGGAACCCTAGAAACTCGTTCTTCTCAAGGAAATGGAGGTAATATTCGCTTAGTTTCACCCCATGATATCGAAGTCACCTCTATTAATACAGAAGGGGCAAAAACCGGAGGAAATATTGAAATCAATACTCAAGGTTTATTTCGGGCGACCGGAACCTTTCAAGCCGCAAATCAAGTGGAAGCCAGCATCTCTGCTATCGGTTCAGAAGAGGGCGGAAATATTGTTTTACCCTCCTCCAACAGCAACAGTTTTGAGATTGGAAATCCCAGTTTAAACGGAACACAAGGGGCAATTACCAATGGAGAAGTTACCCTTTTCCCCCCAACAGCCAATACCATCAATCCTCCACAAAATACCGATCAAAATAGTAGTGAAACCTCTACAGAAAATTCGGGTCAACCTTCCGAAAACAAAGAACCCATTATTCAAGATAACCCGTCAAAACCCAGCGTTGAAAATCAATCAAATCTTTCAGAAAACCGTGACGTAAGCGTTAGTGGAAATTCAAATAATGTCACAGAAGTGATCACCGAAGAAGGAACTATGAGTCAAAATGAAGAAGTATCTCCCGACTTTGAAACCCTACCCATTCAACTTGAAAGAACCACCATTCCAACAGATCAAGTCGCGGCGTCTTCCTTAAATTCATCAGTTTTACAAATAGATTTATTTCGCGGACAAGAATTTATTAAATATTTTGGCAATCTCAAAAAAAATCCCGTCAGCGATCAAAGCATTCATCAAACTTTAAATGATATCACTAAACTCACCGGACACAAACCTGCGATTGTTTATGTTTCTATCCAAGCCAATCAACTCGAAATGCGATTGGTTTTACCCGATAGTCAACACATTTTTAAAAGAACAGAAATTTCCCGAGAAGAACTCTTAAAAGTAGCAAGAGAGTTTACCCATCAAATTAGAACCCCCAATAATTTAAGCGATACGCAATACAAAGTCAATGGAAAACAACTTTATGATTGGTTAATCTTACCCCTCAAAGACGAATTAGAAAAACATCAAGTCAAAACCCTACTCTTTTCGATGGATACAGGTTTAAGAACCTTACCCATTGCTGCATTATATGACGGCGAACAGTTTCTCGTCGAAAATTATAGTTTAGCTTTAATTCCCAGTTTGAGTTTAACTGATACCAGCTATGTTAACCTCAAAAACTCAAAAGTTCTCGCAATGGGCGCTTCTAAATTTATCGACCCCACGCAAGAACCCTTACCTGCTGTTCCTATTGAACTCAATTTAATTGTACAAGAAAATCGATGGCCGGGTCAAGCTTTTCTCAATGAAGAATTTACCATTAATAACCTGACAACCGCCCGCCGCCAACAGCAATTTGAGATTATTCATTTAGCCACACACGGAGAATTTCTAGCCGGAGGTGCAAACCGTTCCTATATTCAATTTTGGGATCAAAAATTATGGTTAGATGAGTTGCGTCAGTTACGCCTTAATCAACCCCCCGTCGAACTTTTAGTTTTAAGTGCTTGTACCACCGCAGTCGGGGATGAACAAGCGGAATTAGGCTTTGCAGGACTCGCTATCCAAGCAGGGGTTAAATCAGCCCTAGCGAGTTTGTGGTACGTGAGTGATGCGGGAACCTTGGGGCTGATGAGTACGTTTTATGATGCGTTATTACACAGTCCTATTAAAGCAGAAGCATTGAGACAAGCCCAACTCGCCATGTTACAGGGGAAAGTGCGGTTAGAAAATGGAAACTTAGTCTATCCGAAAAAGAAGTTAACCGGAGAAGTAGAGTTACCGCCAGAAATTGCCGTTCAAGGTGATGTTAGCCTAAATCATCCCTTTTATTGGGCGGGTTTTACCTTAATTGGTAGCCCCTGGTAATCCCTCTCTACATACAAAAAAAACGGGCTAACCCGTATGGTTAACCCGCAAGCTTGGGAACGCTCAGAGCGACTATTTTTGAACAATCAATTTAACGTTTGCATTTTGCAGACCACGCTGCTTAACTTCAGACAGAGTTTTGTTAACAGCGTATTTTTGGTTGATGGAATTGATCAATTCAGTTTGGTTGTGCTTTTTAGCAACGCCCCACAGGTCAGCGATCAGGTCAAAAGTACCATCGCTATTGCGAGACCAACCTAAATCATATTCGCCTTCGAGAACTGCAACTAAGTCAGCGCGAACACGTTGGCCGTTGTAGCCACGAACATCTGCGTTGCTTTTTACAGAGATACCTAAATCGCGTAAAGAAGTTTTCAGGATTTCGGCATCAGAGATTTTGGTACGCAGAGTGCTGAAATGAGACATTTGGATTTTCCTCCTAGTGGAACTGAAAACGAAACAACAACGGTTTTGGGTTTTGATGGATGCCCTCTTGAATTTGTAGCGTAGACGCTGATAACAAGAGCGGCGTTCTTTCTAGAAACTGCTAGCTTTTGTGTGCTAGCCTTTCCTCCTGTTTGGACCAGGAGAAAGCCTTTAAAATTCCATACGCTGGTATTCAGCGACGGAAGATGCAGCTGGCCGCGCCCTCTGACGAGCCCAATCGCGCAGGGCAGTCACTTGTTCGTTCATCGTTTTCGACAGAGGTAGTGTCGCTTTAATGGCGGCGATGATATCAAGCTGCGTAAACTCTCGATCTTGAGCAAAAGCTTCGTACATTGCAGCGACGAGTGCTTGCTCAATTTCTGCCCCAGAGAAGCCTTCAGAAACCGTAGACAACTGATCTAAGTCGAAGCGGTCAATTTCTGAACGGCGTTTGGACAGGTGAATTTTGAAAATATCTTGCCGTTCCTCTTTTGTGGGAAGGTCAACAAAGAAAATCTCATCAAATCGTCCTTTCCGCAAGAACTCTCCCGGTAGCCGTTCCACACGGTTAGCCGTTGCCATCACAAACACAGGTGAAGATTTTTCTTGCATCCAGGTCAGGAAAGACCCAAAAATTCGGCTCGATGTTCCGCCATCAGAGTCGGCTGAACCTGAACCCCCTGCAAAGGATTTGTCTAACTCATCGATAAACAGAATAGCAGGTGAAATGGATTCTGCCGTTTTCAAGGCGTTTCGTAAATTAGCCTCAGAGCGACCGACCATTGAGCCATCATAGACTCGGCCCATATCCAACCTCAGCAGGGGTAAGCCCCATAACCGAGAGGTGGTTTTCGCAATCAGAGACTTTCCACAACCGGGTATCCCTAAAATCAGCATTCCTTTGGGTTGGGGTAAACCGTACTCTCTCGCTCGTTCTGTAAACGCATTAGAGCGTTGTTTTAACCAGCGTTTGAGTTCTTCCAAGCCTCCAACTGCATCAATCGTTTCATCCACATCGATATACTCTAATATTCCGTTGCGGCGAATCAGCTGCTTTTTCTCGGATAAGACAATATCGACTTCTGTTTCTGTTAAACGATTGGCGGTGACGTAAGCTTTACGGTAAACCTTTTCAGCCTCATCTCGGGTTAACCCCAGTGTTGCTTTTAACAACTTCTCCCGCGTTTCTGTACTGATTTTACGGGAACGGGTTTGTTCCAACTGAGCCGATAACACTTGGTTTAATTCCTTTAGATCGGGTAGAGCGAAGTCTAAAACAACAACTTCTTTCTCTAGCTCGATGGGAATTTCTTGTACCGGAGACATCAAAATGATGGTTTTGTTGGTGTCTTTAAAGCTGGCGATCGCATCCCGTAAACACCGGGTCACTTCTGGAGAATCCTTGAAGGGATGCAAATCTTTAAAGATGTAAATACTTCCGCTTACATTGGGTTCTCGGTGCCGAATCACCCATTCAACTGCCGCCTGGGGGGAAACGGTGTTCGATTGAACAGTTGTGCGTGGTTGATCGTATTTGACTAAGCCACGAGTCACCGTCCAGATATAAACTTCTCGCTGGCGTTTAGCTTGTGCGATTTTGGCGATTGTCTGCTCAGACCGCTCCTCCTCGGATGTGACGAGGTAGATCAGAGGATATCGAGCTTCAATTAAGATTCCTAATTCTTCTTGCATAGTCCTCGATCCAATAGAGACGGTACAACAATGATCATTTGAAGGATTGATTTGAACTCCTTCACTCAAATCTGAACACGACCGGGGCGCCCAAACCGAAGCGAGAGTTTAACGAACTAACAGGGAACCAGCTTTTCTTCGCCTTGTTGGCCTGGGGGACTGTCAACCTGTTGTACTTGTTGAAGATCAAGTTCTTCTTCGGTCAGTACGCTCGGTTGATTCTTGAGTGAGACTAACTCACCATCCCTGATTACAACTGAACTGGCACATTCGGGACATGAATATACCCGATGAGTTTGCCCATGCGATGCTTCGATTTCATCAACCACCTCGGGATGAGTGAGGTAGAAAATAATCGCTTTTTCAGCTAGAGAAGACATCGCTTCTGATTCAACTGCCGCTTTAATTTTAAGTTGGCGATGCAGTTGGGGCGGAATGTATAACGTTACCTTTTGCTTACTTTGCATAGGACAGTGAACTTGTGTACCCGGGTATGTATTTCAAGATAAAGGGATTTTTCCTAGATGTCAAGACGTTATGCTGCTATGACGCTGTTTTTTTTACATTTCGTTACATTTTACAGGCTAAAAATCCATTCAAACCCTTAGCAGACTGGTATTTGAGCCATTTATTCGGGATTGGTCAGGAGTTAAGCTAAAGGAAGAAGCTTTGGTAAGCTCATCATGGATCAAACAACTCCCCGCAAATCCCGAAGAACCGCAGTGATTACCCTCGTTTTAATCGCATCCATTGGTCTCAAAGCCTGCGAATCTTCTTCTAATAAAAGACGAGAAGTCTACGGGAACCTGCAAGACTGTCAGCAACAATGGGGTCAACCCGAACTCTGTGAACCCATTACCGATAACTCCTATCCGGCTGGCTCTTATTACGGCCCCTACTACCGATATCGTAGCGGCAACTACTATTATTATCGCACCTACAACAGTCCACCCCGTGTGATTCCCGCCAGCGCCGGAATTACCAAAACATCCCCACCTCGTTCCAGTTTCTTCGGTCGTTCCAGTTCCCCGAACCGTTCCCGTTCATCGGTTGGAAATACGAAACGAGGAGGGTTTGGTTCAGGAGGATCAACAAGAGGAGGAAGAGTCGGTTCAGGTAGCCGAGGGGGTTAACTGTTCTTCAGGGCTTGTGGAGTAGCCACCCGAAAACCTATTATATAAATAATCAAGAGAAGGTTTTGTATGAAACGCATCCCCCTCAAACCGCGTCCCAACTGGGAGCAGAAATGTGATGAGGTTGGATTTCACTATTACAATCTCGATGGACTGTACTGGAATGAAAGCGCCTGTTATCAGTTCACTTGGGAAGAAATAGACTCACTCGAAGCCGCAACCCTTGAACTTCATCAGCTTTGTCTAGAAGCCGTTGACTGCATTATTACCGAAAACCGTTACACTCAACTTTCCATTCCGCCCGAATTTTTTCAACTCTGTCGCCAGTCCTGGGAACGAGATGACCCGAGCCTATATGGTCGGTTTGATTTTGTTTATGATGGCATTCATCCTCCCAAACTCTTAGAATATAACGCCGATACTCCTACCGCTTTACTCGAAGCCAGTATTGTTCAATGGATGTGGTTAGAAGAAGTCTTCCCCGACGCCGATCAATTTAACTCCATTCACGAAAAACTCCTCGAACAATTCAAACAAATCTACTCAGATTTATCTCCCAGCCAAAGATATCTACACTTAACCTGTGAACGGGATACCGAAGAAGACTTCGGAACCGTTGAATACCTCAGAGATGTTGCCATTCAAGCAGGCTTTGAAACCCAACATCTCTATATTGATGACATCGGTTGGAACTTTGATCATCAGTGTTTTTGTGACTTAGAAGAACAACAAATTCAGCTACTGTTTAAACTTTATCCCTGGGAATGGATGATTGACGATGAATTCGGAAAACACCTGTTAAGTGAACCGCTGCATCTGTTAGAACCTGCTTGGAAAATGATTCTGAGTAATAAAGCAATTTTGCCAATTTTGTGGGAACTTTTTCCGGATCATCCAAACCTTTTACCCGCCTATTTTGACTCCGCTCAACTTTCTCATCCCTATCTGAGTAAACCGATATTCTCCCGTGAAGGTGCTAACATTACTATCTATTATGGCGATCGCACCGATCACACTCAAGGCATTTATCAAGATACACCCCTAATTTATCAATCCTATTGGGCTTTACCTCTATTTGACGGTTATTATCCCGTAATTGGATCATGGATAATCGGAGATCAACCAGCCGGAATTGGCATCCGAGAAGATCAAACTCCCATTACCCAAAACACCAGTCAGTTTATCCCCCACTACTTTATTTGAGGAGGATCCCCTTGATCCGTTTTTCATTCTGTTAGAGGCGTTGTCAGCAGTCGTCTTTCAACAAATTGCCCTCACCCAGCGCTAGACAGACACAAGATTTTCACAATTCTAGCTTGAATAGGATAGGATCTTCCTATGACTCGAATCTGTTGTTGTCACAATAGAGTAAAAAGTTTGATCAGATTATTTAGTAGTCAGCACTTTGGGTAACTAGGAAGTCCAACAATGATGGGAGTTGAAATTCAGGGAATTTATGATCTTCAAGTCTGCTGCCCAGGATTTTTTTCTAAAGAAATACTAGGCTTGAGTTTATTATCAATGTCAAATCACTTTTTATTCAGCTTTGGAATTGTTACAATTTCTTTAGTTTTTCTCTTGACCCTGATCAGTATCTTTTGTAAACGCCTAAACGATCATCAAGTCCAAGAAAAAGCGTTAGTAGAAAGTGATCAGCGTTTTCAGAGACTCATTCAGGAAATGCAAATCGGGGTATTATTACTCAATAATCGTGCGGAAATCCTGATGAGCAATCAATCCGCTCAAACCTTATTAAATCTTAAAAAAGATACCCAAACTCCTCAAATTTTTGGTCAAAATTGGCATTGGGTGCAAGAAGATTATCTTGCTGTTCCAGAAGAACAATTTCCGGTGCAACTTGCGATTCGTAACCGTCAACCCATTCGCAACATGACCCTGGGAATTCCTGACTCAAACTCCCCGGTTCAATACCAGTGGATCTTAGTGAATGCCACTCCTCAAATAGCCGAAGATGGAAGGGTTGAACGAGTCATTTGTACCATTGGTGATATCACTCAACAAAAGCAAACAGAAGCGGATCTCAGAGCCTCTGAAGAACGATTTTCCCTCGTGATTGAAGGTGCAAATGATGGGATTTGGGATTGGGAGATCAACACTGGAAACACTTACATTTCTCCCCGTTGGAAAACCATGTTTGGTTATTTTGATCAGGAACTTACCAACCAGATGGAATCTTTCAAAAAAATTCTTCATCCTGAAGACTCTGAGCGAGTGTTTGGAATTTTAGAACGTTATCTGAATCGAGAAATTTCTCAATATGAAGTTGAGTTTAGAGGGGTCACAAAACTTGGAAGTATTCGTTGGATTATGACTCGGGGTGTTGCCCTATGGGATAGTAACAATAAACCCTATCGGATGGTGGGTTCTAATACGGATATTACTGAACGAAAACAAGTTGAAGAAGCCTTAAAAGAAAGTGCTAAACGAGAACGATCAATTATTCAAGTCATTCAGAGAATGCGCGAGACTCTAGAACTTAAAACTATATTCAATGCAACAACAGAAGAACTCCGACAAGCCTTATGTTGTTCACGGGTTCTCGTTTACCGTTTTAACCCTGACTGGAGTGGAGAAGTGATTGCGGAGTCTGTGATGTCTGGATGGACAAAATTAATCCAGACGACAGAAGATCAGTTAGATTTTCTTAGAGTGACAGTTAATCAGTGTGATTGTACAGTCAAGTTACTCGAAAATGGAGAAGCCCTGATCGAAGATACTTATTTAAAAGAAAATAAAGGCGGATTATTTCAGAGAAAAGGAAAGAGTTACTATCGCTGTGTACCAGATATTTACACCGCCGGATTTGATGAATGTTATCTCAATTTATTAGAACAATTACAAGCCCGTTCCTATCTGATTGCACCGATTTTCTGTGGAACAAATCTCTGGGGATTACTGTGTGCTTATCAAAATGGAACACCTCGACAATGGACAACAGCAGAAATTAAAATTTTGACTCAAATTGGCAGCCAATTAGGGGTTGCTGTTCAACAAGCTGAACTCTTTGCTAAAACCCAACAGCAAGCTGAAGAACTCAAAAAGGCTAAAGAAGCCGCAGATGCAGCGAACAGTGCTAAAAGTGAATTTCTCGCCTCTATGAGTCACGAATTGCGAACACCACTTAATGCCATTTTAGGTTTCGCGACATTAATGAATAACGACTCTAGTATTAAAACAGAACATCATCAATATCTGGATATTATTAGTCGATCAGGTGAAAATTTACTGCAATTAATTAATGATATTTTAGAAAGATCAAAAATCGAAGCGGGTCGAGTCACATTGACTGAAGATGATTTTGATCTCACCAGCTTGATTGAAAATCTAGAAGAAATGCTGCGTTTGAAAGCTAAAATGAAGGGAATTGCCCTAATTTTTGAAATAGACAATACATTGCCGCAATGGGTGAGGGGAGATGAAAAAAAATTACGTCAAGTGTTGATTAATCTTTTGGGTAATGCTATAAAATTCACACAAGTGGGGACGGTCAGATTACGAGCAATTAGAGTTGATAACAATGATATTCAAACTCCAAAAGAAAGTTTAGTGAATCATAAACCTATCACCCTTCGGTTTGAAGTCTCTGATACAGGCCCCGGTATTGCCGAGAATGAAGTTTCTCGATTATTTAAAGCTTTCTCTCAAACAAAAACAGGTTTACAATCTTCTGAAGGGACGGGTTTAGGATTGTCAATTAGTCAAAAATTTGTGCAGCTTATGGGAGGAGAAATTACTGTTCAATCTCAAGTTGAGGTCGGTAGTACCTTTGCTTTTGAGATTTGTTTAACCGATACTCATCCCCCAGAAAATCAAGTTACTCTTACTGAGCAAAAAATTATCGGTTTAGCACCTGGACAACCTAACACTCGTATTTTAATTGCTGAAGATAAACCTGCTAATCGTCTTTTAATTACTAAAATTCTGTCAGATATTGGTTTTGATCTTCAAACTGCAAATAATGGTCAAGAAGCGGTGGAAATTTGGTCAAGTTGGCAACCGGATTTAATATTAATAAACATCCGAATGCCAATTCTAAATGGCTTGGAAGCCACTCAACAAATTAATGCTTTATCTACAGGAAAGAAAAAGCCTGTGATTATTGCCTTGACTGCTACGGTTTTTGAAGAAGATAAAAAAGCTATTTTGAATGCCGGATGTGATGACTTTATCGGAAAGCCGTTTAAACGAGAAGAACTCTTAGAAGTGATTGCCAAACATTTGGGCGTTCAATATATTTATGCTTCAGATGAAACTCAAAAGACCAACTCGTCAAATCAGAGTTCAGATTTAGAAAATATGCAGTTAACTTCAAGCAGTAAAGCCTTAGAAACGATGCAAAACGAATGGATAGAACAACTTTATCAAGCCGCTCAAGCTTGTAGTGATTTGTTAATTTTAGAACTAATTGAACAAATTCCTAAAGACAAAAAAATGTTAGCTGAAGTGCTTAAAGAGTTAGTAGATGATTTCCGTTATGATCAGATTATAGAATTAGTTGAACCTCTAATTTCCGTGCAATATTCTTAATTAAATACATCTCCAAAATCCTTTACATCAGGGGGAATTAGGTCTATTCTCAATCTTGACTCCAATAAAAATCCCTCTCCTAGTAGGAGAAGGAGTGAGGGCATAATCATCCAATTAAGTTATGAGAAAGATAGGAAATCTGAACGAATCCAACCTTCAGCACCGGATTGATAAAATCTAACATAATACCAAACATATCCATCGCTTGCATCGAAAGCATTTAAGAGTTCTACCCAATCTCCTACTATACCATAATGAGGGGAATGTGCTTGAGTTGAAGGCGCAGTCCGAACGTTAATTCGAGCGCCATTATCACGCGCTGTTAATCGAGCAGAAGTCGCCAATCCTGGTAATGCAGTTGCAGCACAGAGGGTAACAGCAGCAGTAATTGCAAACAAAACTTGCTTCAATTTCATGGGTTTATCCTAACATTGAATGAATGGATTTAACTCAAGATAAAAACTGTTAATTTAAAGGTAGCGTTAATTTAAAATTAAGACCTATAGAACCTGATTCATTGACTTTGATTGGTCTTGCGATTCGTTTTTATTGCTTCCTTAGTTCTATTATTGCCTCGGGAAAACCTCAGCGTCATCAGTAGTTTTTCTGAAAAGTCAAAAATTTTTTGTTCTGCTAAAGTTCAGTATTTTTACTGAGTTCAGACGAGGTGAAACTCTGCTAAACCTCAGAGGATAGGATAATGGGTCAACCATCCCATTCTGATGCTGAACTCAAAGTGAACAGAATTTGCTCACCCGACTACATCAGGAAGAATCACGGGACTTAATGCACCCAAAGATAAACAATCCATTTCTGATGCTGAACTCAGAGTGAACGAGATTTGACCCCCCGACTACAAATTTCAGTTTTTGAGCTATTCTGTAGTTGATGATCAATCTCGACTGCGGTTGGTTGATAGAATAAAAAAAATTTAGAGCTTAAATTTAAAACCTCCATGCAAGATATTGTTTTAGATGTCAAAAATCTGCGAGTTCAGTTTCAAAGTGACGAAAAAGTGGTTCTTGCGGTCAACAATATTTCATTTCAGGTCAAACGCGGACAAACGCTCGGTATTGTTGGTGAATCCGGTTCGGGAAAATCTGTTACCTCTCTTGCGATTATGGGGTTGCTTTCTCCTGATACCTCTAAAGTCAGTGGAGAAATTTTGTTTCGCCTCAGCAATAATCGGAATGAATCTGAACCCAATTCCAAAGCGATTAATTTACTCCAACTCTCACCCCAAGAAAAACAACAATATCGAGGCGGACAAATTGCGATGATTTTTCAGGAGCCAATGAGTTCCTTAAATCCAGTTTATACGATTGGATTTCAACTGATAGAAGCGATTAAACAACATGAAGATGTTTCCCCTCGACAAGCAATGTGGAAAGCAACTTCACTGCTTCAAGAAGTTAAACTCCTCCCTTCAGACGATGAATTACTCGCACGAGTTGAAGCTGAACTTTCTACAACAGATCCATCGGATTCTATTCAAACAACTGCTCAAGCTGAACGAAATAACAGACGAGAACTGACTGAATCTGTCAACAATCAAAAACGAGCGATGCTTGATCGTTATCCCCACGAACTTTCAGGGGGTCAATTACAACGGGTAATGATTGCGATCGCGATTTCTTGTAACCCCACTTTATTAATTGCAGATGAACCGACAACGGCGCTGGATGTAACGGTACAGGCGACGATTTTAGAGTTATTACGGGACTTATGTAGACGTCGGGGAATGTCAATGATTTTTATTACCCATGATTTAGGCGTGATTGCTGAAATTGCGAATACTGTTGCAGTGATGTATCGGGGTAAAATCGTTGAACAGGGTACGATTCGGCAAATTTTCTTAAATCCACAACATCCCTACACAAAAGGTCTATTAGCTTGTCGTCCTCCCCTCGATATTCAAGTTGAACGTCTCCCGACTATTGCCGATTTTATGGATGTGGAAATAACGGCAACCGGAGAGTTAGAAATTAGAGAAAAAAAGGTTGAAACTAATAGAGTTCAAGCCTTTAGTTCTCCCCTTCCAGAGCGACCCCTTTCGACGATTCCAGTATTATCGGTGGAAAATTTGCGAGTCGGCTTCAAAGTGCCGGGAATGTTTGGGGAAACAAAACGTTTATTAATGGCAGTTAATGATGTTTCTTTTGAGGTGTATCCAGGCGAGACGTTGGGTTTAGTTGGAGAGTCGGGTTGTGGGAAAAGTACCTTAGCTAGAGCATTATTACAACTGATACCGATTTTGAGTGGGAAAGTGACTTTTGAGGGAGAAGATATTACTAAACTCTATTCTCAAGCTTCCCTTTTGGACAAACTGAAAAATCATCAAAAACATAAACAATATCATCACAAACGACAAGCTTTAAGACGGGAAATGCAAATTGTTTTTCAAGATCCTTTCAGTTCTCTTGATCCAAGAATGACAATTGGTGATACAATTATGGAACCGATGTTAATTCATGGGGTTGGGGAAGCGGGGAAAGAACGACGCGATCGCGTAGCTTATTTATTAGAACGAGTGGAAATGAAACCGGACTGGATGGGACGTTATCCCCATGAATTTTCGGGGGGACAAAGACAACGGGTTTGTATTGCGAGATCTTTGGCTTTAAACCCTAAATTTATCATTTGTGATGAGTCCGTCTCAGCTTTAGATGTTTCGGTTCAAGCCCAGGTTTTAAACCTCTTAAAAGAACTACAAGCCGAATTTGGGTTAACTTATATCTTTATTTCCCATGATTTAAGTGTAGTCAAATTTATTAGCGATCGCATTATGGTGATGAATCGGGGAAAAGTGGAAGAAATTGGTCAAGCGGAAGACATTTATCACCGTCCCCAAACAAACTATACCCGAAAGTTGATTGCTTCAATTCCCACAGGTAATATCAAACAAATCGCGAGTTAAATTAAGGCTTGACCTTGATAAACTTTTCAGTTAGCTTCATTAATTCTCGCTCTTGAAACCCTTGAGCGAGTTTTTCAATCTGTTCAGCAAAGGGAACATACTTTTTATCAAGCTGTTTAATGATATTCACCTGTTCTAGAATTCCTTTGATATGACCTCTCATTACTAAATGATATAACTCATCTAACTCTTTTTCAGGAGGAGGTATTAATTCAGTGGATTCAGTTAAATCCGGTGAAGAATTAGTCTCTTTTTCAATTATATTTTCTTCATAAATCCAGTCTAAATTGAGATGTTTTTGGAGTTGTTGCATTAACTGAGAAGCGTCAATAGGTTTTGGAAGAAAATCATTGGCTCCTACATCTAAACATTGACGTTGATCGGACTCAAATACACTGGCAGATGAAGCAATAATAATTAAATCTTTAAACTTCTGTGAAGATCTTATTCGTTGAATCAATTCAAATCCATGCAACTGAGGCATCACTAAATCTGTAATCACTAAATCGGGATGCCAAGTATTAATGGTTTGCCAACCTTCCCAACCATTACTCGCTTCTTTAAGCTCAAATCCCACAGTTTCCAAGAAAGACATAATCACTGAACGGTTTTCCCAACGATCATCAATAATCAGAATTTTAGGCACTATTCCTTTAAGACCAATAATCTGTTTTTGCAGTGGATTTTGGATGATTGGAGTCGAATGGGTTGCAAGGGGTAAATCTAAATCCATCCAGAAAACACTACCCATTCCCTTCTCGCTAAAGACTTCAATCCGACTCCCCATCAAGTTAACAATTTTTTGACTAATGGCGAGTCCGAGTCCCGTGCCTTCCGTTTGTTGTTTACCATCTCCAAGTTGTTCAAAAGCTTGGAAAAGCCGAGATTGTTCTTCTGGATTAATCCCAACTCCAGTATCCCGAATTTCAAAACGAATATGACCTAAGTGGGTTTGAGTGACTTTAAAAACTACACCCCCTTCTTGAGTAAATTTAATGGCATTACTCAGCAAGTTAATTAACACTTGTCGCAAACGTTTTTCATCCGCCTGAATCCCAATTGGGAGTTCACTGTCTAGTTGATAATTAAAAGAAATACCCTTTAATTCAGCTTTGATACGGCACATCTCCACCACCCCTTGCAAGAAGCTTGATAAATGAAATTCACTCCGATTTAATTCCATTTTTTGAGCTTCTATTTTAGACAGATCTAAGATATCATTAATTAAGGTGAGTAAGTGAGAACCACACTGATGAATAATCTCAATTTTATTTTGATCAACTGGAGTTATAGTCTTAGATCGTTGGAGAATTTGAGTGTAACCTAAAATGCCATTCAGAGGAGTTCTCAGTTCATGGCTCATATTTGCTAAAAATTCACTTTTTGCTTGATTTGCAACTTCAGCTTTATCTTTTGCAGAAGCTAGTTCGGCTGTTCTTTCTTCAACTCTTTGTTCTAGCTCAGAATTGGCTTTTTCAAGAGAATGAAAGGACGTTTGCAGTTGTTGCGCCATCTCATTAAAAGCAGTTGTTAATTCTTCAATTTCACTAAAACGACCCTGAATTTTAACGGTTTTCTGAAATTCTCCTTTAGCAATTTCTCGGGCCGCTTTATTCAACTTTTCAATGGGTTGTGTCATCCAACGAGTGGTCAAAATTCCTGCTAGGATCGCTATGCTTAAAGCCACTGCACACAGTAATAAGGTTGAGCGAGTATTTTGGTTGATTTCTGTCATGAAATCTGACTCAGGAACAACCACCGCAATTAACCAGTCAATTCCTCGCTCGTCTGTAAAAGGAGTCACTTGCAAAAAGTTTGATTCTCCTCTAAACTTAAATTTTAACTGTTGAGCCTGATCAATTTCAGTAAAGCCATTAAATCTATTCTGCAAATTCTGAGCGGCGGCGGCAATTAATGGGGTTGAACTTTTGCTGGCTTTAAGTCTAATTTTCTGACGATTTTCAAAGGTAATCGGATCAAGACTATCTGAACTCCCAATTAATTCTCCGGTACGCTCTAGAATAAACACTTCTCCGGATTGACCTACTTGCAAACTGTTTAAAAATTGACTAATTTTATCTAAATTAAGAATAATGGTTGCTATTCCTTGAAGTTGACCTTCTGCATCATAAAGGGGATGACCAACTGTCGTCGCCAGAGAATTATTAGAAGAATGACTAATCGATAAATAAATTTCACTTAAAAGAGGTTGACCTGCGGCTTTTGTGGCTTGATACCAAGGTCGCTGACGAATATCTACATTTTGGACTCGCAACGTTGAATTGAGTCGGCGTCTTTGTTGATCAACTTGATAACTATAAAAATGATGTGCGGTCTCAGAATCGGCATATTCAATATAATATTTTTTATCGTTATTCTCCTGATTTTTGGTAACTGCAATGACTGAACCCGATGACTCACTTCCAAAACCAAAACCTGTCATTTGATGATAAATTTGTAGTTTATCCCACAACAAAATTTCTAAGGTTCTGACATCATTGGGATTCAAATTTTCTCGTTTAATCGCCGCGATTGTATCCTGATTAATTTGAAAAGGCTTCTCAATGAATGATTGTAATTCACCATGAACTCTCGCCGTAATTTCTTGTTGTAATTGTCCAGCCAGGTTATTAACAGCCCGTTGACTATTTCTCAAAGAAAGATATCCGACCAAACCCACTGCGAGAACCATTTGCAGAACAAAGGGTGTAACAATAATGACGTGTAAAGGAATTCGAGTCAAAGAAAAGCCTTTAAGGTTCTTAGAAGTGTTAATCATAGCTCCCATCTCTAAGAAAAATAGAATTGGATCTGAATCAGACGTAGATGGCTATTCTGTAAAAATAATTGTTACCCTGTATAAAAGTAGTCTATTTATATTATAACTGATTTGATCAATTTATCAAAAGTTTGTAAACCGAACTTCATAGCACTTCTATAGGCTTGTGGATGACTGAACTGCTATTTTGAGATATAAATTTTTATCTTTCAAGCTTAAAAGTTTATGTTTACATTCAAATTTTTCTATAAATTCTGAAGATTTTAGGCTGTTGTAGCTTTTAAACCACTCCAGCCTTGAAACCCTGGAATTAACTCAATAAAGCTTTAACAGCAAACTGAGGTAAAGCCATCATTCTCCGCCAGCGCCAGGGTTCTTGATAGAGTCGATAAAGCCACTCTAAATGATTGTTACAAAACCAAGCAGGCGCTCGTTTTTTTGTCCCTGCCCAAATATCAAAACTTCCCCCAACGCCAATCCAGATAGAATTGGGACATAAGTGACGATTTTGGGCAATCCATAACTCTTGACGCGGCACTCCTAAACCGACAAAAATAACTCGCGGTTGTAATTCTTTGAGGGAATCTTTTAACTGTTCTTCTTCTGAAGCTGAAAGATAACCATGATAAGATGCGATCGCTAAGTTGGGAATTTTTTGTTGAAATAAATCAGCCGCCCGTTGGGCAACTCCGGGTTTCCCCCCATAGAAAAAAACCAGATCAGAAAAATTTTGTTGACCAACTTTTTGTAAAAAAGATTCCGCCAGTTCAATTCCTGGGCAGCGTTGGGTTTGTTTTCCTTTGAGTTGTAAATAGATAACAATTCCCGCCCCGTCTGGAATGACGAGTTCAGCCCCTCGAATGATATCCGATAAATGGCGATCGCGATCCGCTTGTATTGCCATTTCCGCATTCAAAGTAATCACATGAGTTCCTAACCCTTGATACAGACGGTTAAGCAACCAGTTATGATAATTATGATGCAGATGAACAGGAAGTCCTAAAACTGGAAACCTGCTACCAGTAGATTCACCCAACAGCATCACATCATTCATAAGATTTTTCTAACCACCTCACACACACTACTATTGAGAGTAACCCATCTGGTATCGATTAGCTAGCATTAACGGGTTTATTGTCGGGATAGGAAAGGTTACAGGGAATAAGGGACAGGGAATAGAGGACAGGTTACAGGTTACAGGTTACAGGGGATAGGGGATAGGAAAGATTGATTATTGAGAATCACTGTAAACGATCTAATAGAATCTCTCCCCCAAACCGAACTGTATCCGTACAAGGTAAACCCGTTTCGGATTGAACTTGCGCGATCGCTTCTCTAGCTACATCTTCCGCTAAACCATAAGTATTCAGGCTAATTCCCAGAATTTTTGCAGATTCCATCGCCCCACAAACACTGGCCACATTTTCATATAATTCAATCACCTGAGATAAGGGGGGAATAAGTACATGAGGATGGTTGCGAATATGGGTTTGTCCGGCACGATGGGCTAAAATCAGGTGAGTGGGTTGACTTCCTCGCAATAGAGGTAAAGTCGCCGTTGAACCGGGATGAAGCAAAGAACCCTGTCCCTCAACTAAGAGTAAATCATAATCATTTCCAAACCGCATCACCATTTGTTCAACTGCACTTGCTGCAAAATCGACTCGTACAGAATCTAAGGGAATGCCATCTTCTCCTAACATTAACCCCCCTTGACCTGTGGCGATAAATTTAGAGCGAATTCCCCGTTTTTGGGCGGCTTTATGGAGTTCTAAACCCGTTGACATTTTACCAATTGCCATGTCTGTTCCTACCGTTAAAACTCGCCGACAACTCAGTTGACGCGCCGCAGCACTAGCAATTCCTAAACCGGGGGGTTCTTGACGAATATCCCAAATCCATTGTTCAGGGTTTAGAAATTGGTTAATATCCGTTTGATGGCGGTGTTCAACTAGGGGAATTAATTTAGTATGTAATCCATTAACAATTGATAATCCTGCTTCTAAAGCGTCATCAAGATCAAGCCACCATTCCTCCGGTAAAGCCCCTCCTGACGGTGCAATTCCAATCATTAGAATATTGGGATGATAAGTTAAAGCCTCTTGAACCGAAGCAACAATCGGTACATTTCGGTTAATTCCGGTTAATTCATATAGGGACTTTCCCGCACAGTCGCGATCAATCACTGCGACAATATTAGCTTGAGAATAACGCAGCAATGATAGTCCTGTTTTACCCGTCACACCGAGAATACCTTCATGGAGTAAGATGGCTAACCGCCCCGCTTGAATTTGAGATTGGGGATTTTCAGGGGTCATATTTTTGAATTTGAGATAACGACTTATCGCTTTAATATAGTCTCAGATGGGTTGAACTTAATCATACCTCAAGACTTACAACCATTTGTAGACTTCTGAGATTTTTTTAGGCTGACTTGTACAGTTTTACCCTTATTTGCGAGTATTTATCGCATGGGAGCGGGGTTAGGCCCGACGATGGCTTTTTTATATTCTGGCCCTGCTATTAATGTATTAGCAATTATTTTAACAGCCAGAATATTAGGCTGGCAATTGGGTGTGGCGAGGGCGATAGGTGCGATTATTTTTAGTATTATTAGCGGAAACTATCTTCCCTAACCCGTTCAATTGTACCGGAAAAAGAATTATTATTCGCTTGAACAACAGAAGGAAAAACAGTCGCCGCAACAACACCGAGTACAATTGTGCCGATAGTTTTTAATTTCATGGGAACTCTCCAAAAAAGAATGATGTTAAAACAGATGTATTGCACAGTAGACAGTTGAGACTGGCTAACTTCTATGGTTTCAACAATATCCCCACAAAATGACAAGCTGAGAATATTACCCGATTTTGGGTAAAGGTCGGAAAGTTTGCGATACGGGCTACGCCCACGCTGCGCGATCGCTGATTTATAATTTTTCATTAACAGATCGCCAGCCTTAAAAAAGGATTAGATTGATACAAAATTTTAAAAATGTCCCTGCTGTAATACATTTTCTATTGATGGACTTGTATCATCAATCATCGCTTGAATTTTATCGATCATTCTTTGAAAGACATCAGAGTAATATTTAGACGCATCTAAAAAATCTACATATTGCTGACGATGAATCTGTCTTTCTCTGGGTGTTCGATATTCTTGTCTAAGATTAGAAGACATCTGTTTAGTTTTTCGCACAATCAAAACATCATCTATTTGAGTGGAAATTATGGAAACAGGGGTCATATCTAGAAATTCACAGATTAAAAAGTACAAAGAACCCGGAACAGCTATTTTTAAATCTCGACTGGTTGCTACTGCTTCTTGAAACATCGTCTTGTCTAAATTGGTTTTGCATTCTGCACAGACATATCCTAGATGGGACTCTATCAGTTTACAATCTTGAAATTTTGGATCAAAGGATGATTTTAAATACAGTTTTTTACCCAGAATAAAATCTTGATTTTTCGTTCTAATCGTTGGTTCACCACCGGAACCTGGATTTCCAATAGAGGATAGAAAACTGAGTCCATAAAAGGTATTTCTTGGGCCTATTTCAAACGAATCATCAATCCCTCTTAGGCTGCGAAAAACGATTTGTGGCAAGAATTCTTCTAAAATTGTATTATCTAGTTTTAACTGTCCTTTTTGCCGATATAAAAAATTGTCTGAGCTATCAAATATTAAATCCAATTCAATAAAACGTTTATATCGGTTTGTGGCTTCAACTAATTTTTCGACTGTATCGGCTTTACCTCGTTCAATTGCTTCTAGTTCAGTCATCCAATTCTGATATTTTATAATCGCTTCTCTCACTCGTTCTTGATCGGCTTCAGGTAGTCGAGGATTATTCAAACAGGCTGTGAGTTTGGTATAATGAGGGCGAGAAAATTCAGGCATAGTTTAACTGGATTTTTAACCTGAGAAAGGTTTATGATCTAATTTTACCGTTTTTTTAATCTTTTTAACGTTTTGAATGGCTGCTTCTAAAGATGAAATATTTTTTTCAGAAACCCAAGAACGTCCACTGGTTAATACATCTAATGCAACTTCTCTCACAATTTTCTCTATTGTTTCCTCATTATATTTATAATTTAACTTACAAAAATTTAAGATATCTTCTCTAATTTTTTTTTAAAATTTGTTTTTAAATTCCCGTTTCTGCCTTAAAGTTTTCCGGAAAAAACCTGTTTTTACCGCTATTTTTTCGATAATATCAGCGTTGTAAAAAGGCACGCCTAAGACATTAGATTCATGTCCAACAACTAATACAATTCGAGCATTGTCTTTTGTGACTCTTGAAAGCTCTTTTAAAGTATCAGCCATGTCCAAACAATATTGTACAACCGTATAAAAACGATTACTTCTATTGGCTCGGTTAGAACCGATTTCAGACTTGGCAATTTTTAAGATATCCCATCCAAGAATTTCGGCTGATTTTCGGTAGTTTTGATGATAGTTAAAAACATTAATATAGGGTGGAGAGGTAACAACAAAATCAATAGTTTTATCGGGTAATGGTAGAGAACGAGCATCCGATAAACAAGCTATAATTGGTTTTTCAGAATTTGGAAATTTTTCGATAATATCAACCAATTCAGTAAACTTTGCTTGTATGAAATCATGGCTAATAGCATGATGATCTACATCTAGCAAAATGATTAAACTTTCAAAAATTTTAACGGCTTCCCCATCGATAACACTGCTAATTTTACTGAATCTTTCAGCTAAATTTTCAACCGGATGACTCGGAGAAAATAAAATAAACGGAAATTCAGTATCAATTTGCTGTCTAACTATTTTTATCACCTATTTTTTGTGAGGATGATTGATCAATTCATAGGTTCGACTGAGGATAAAAGCCGCCGGATTAATTTCAAAACCATAGGCTTCTAATCCAAGATGACCTGCTTCTAGTAATGTCGTTCCACTTCCGACAAACGGATCAAGAATGATAGAGTTGGGTAGACAATAAGCCTTTAATAAAACTTCAATCAACTGTGGAGAAAACTGACCTCGCCAAGCAAATGGGTTCGCTCTTGTTTTCTCAACAATATTGAGTTTAGCTGGTGGAATAGGCTGATTAAATTCTTGCAACGGCACGTCCTTCAGTCTTAACTGATCTAGGCAATCTTTAGTATAGTCAACATAAAGACTTGTTTTCAGTGGCAACTGAGGCAAGATAGAGAAGTTAAACTAGACTGTGATTGTATCTAGAAGAATTCATGCTCAACACCCTTGATCTTAGTTTATCTTTCGACAAAGAAACCTATCAAAGCCAGATTGAAAGCTTAATGCAAAAATTGCAATCGCTGCAACAAACCTGTTGGGAAAAGAAACTCCCGGCGATGATTGCCTTAGAAGGGTGGACAGCCGCCGGAAAAGGGGCATTAGTCAAAAAAATGGTGGGTTATATGGATCCGCGAGGATTTATCGTTCATCCCATCTGGCCTCCAACCCAGGAGGAAAGGTCTTATCCGTTTATGTGGCGATTTTGGCAAAAACTCCCCGCCCGGGGTAAAATCAGCATTTTTTACCACAGTTGGTACACTCATGTTCTTGAAGATCGACTATTTGGACGACTATCAGAAGCAGATGTACCGATGGCGATGCGACAAATTAACGCTTTTGAACGGCAAATGGTTGATGATGGTGTCGTGATGGCGAAATTTTGGATTCATATTAGCCAAAAAGAACTTAAGCGCCGTCTCAAAAAAGCCGCCAAAGATGAGTTAAAAGCCTGGCAAGTTCGTCCCGAAGATTGGCAACAACAAAAAAATTATGAGACTTATTCCGCTTTTGCTGAAGAAATGTTGATTCATACTAGCACAGGAGATGCACCCTGGACGTTAGTTGAAGGCGATAATCAACGCTACGCCCGAATAAAAGTGCTTTCAACAATGGTGGCGACTCTCACCGAAGCTTTGGATAGGTTACAGGTTCAGCTTCCCCCAGTCAAAACCCCGCTACAAGAACACCTCGACCCCACTGAACCCAATCCTCTCGGACAAATAGATTTAACCCAACGTCTATCAGAAGACGACTATAAACAGCAACTCTCTCAACAACAGGCGCGTTTAGGTCAACTTCAAAGAGAAATTTACGAACAAAAAGTTCCAGTCTTAGCGATTTTTGAAGGGTGGGATGCTGCCGGAAAAGGCGGAGCCATTAAACGATTAACCGATATTTTAGATCCCCGGAGTTATCAAGTGCAACCCTTTGCCGCCCCGACAGATGAGGAAAAAAGCCATCATTATCTCTGGCGGTTTTGGCGATATTTACCCTCAGCCGGAAAAATTGGGATTTTTGACCGCAGTTGGTATGGTCGGGTTCTGGTTGAACGAGTCGAAAGCTTTGCAACCGATGAAGAATGGCGCCGAGCTTATCGAGAAATTAATGAATTTGAAGAACAGCTGACTCGTGCGGGTTATGTGTTAGTGAAGTTTTGGCTACAGATCGATCAAGATGAACAACTGAAGCGGTTTCAGGCACGCAAAGAGAATCCTTTTAAACAATATAAACTCACCGATGAAGATTGGCGCAATCGGGAAAAATGGCCTTTTTATCAGGTAGCCGTTAATCAGATGATTCAACGAACTCACACCCCGACGGCTCCCTGGACAATTGTAGCGGCAAATTGTAAGTATTCGGCTCGGGTGCAAGTGGTGGAAAGCGTTGTCGAAGCGATTCAAAGTGAGTTGCAGCGTCGTTCAAAGTTAAAATAGTCTGAAATGTGTTGACCTTTTTTTTGGTTTTAGCTTGAATCCCAAGAAGCCCCATGTCTCAACCGGAAGGGTGAGCGTGGGATGAATTGCGGGTCAACGTAGGCACGGAGTTGACCCAGTGATGCTATGCTGGTTTAGAAAAAATCAGATTCGCTCTAAGATGCTTAAGGTCGTCAAGGTCAGACTTTACCCTAGTCCACAGCAACAAAAGTTACTAGAACAATCCTTTGGTAACTGCCGTTGGCTATGGAATTATTGTCTGAACTTGATGAACCAGACATACAAAGAGACAGGCAAAGGACTGTCAGGTTATGACGTTAAGAAATTAATCCCACAGCTAAAAAAAGAGTATGAGTGGCTAACACTAACTTACTCACAATGTTTGCAGCAAGTTTGTTTAAATCTAGGAGTAGCGTTTAACAACTTTTTTAAAAAACGAGCTAAATACCCTAGATTCAAATCCAAGCATAGCAAGCAATCAATACAGTATCCTCAAAATGTCAAAGTTGCCGATAATTATTTAACTTTCCCGAAAATTGGAGATGTATCAGCAATAATTCATAGACCTATTGAGGGTAAAGTTAAGACAATCACTCTATCTAAAAACTGTTCCAACCAATACTTTGCAGCTATTTTGTTTGATGATGGTAAAAACCAACCCCAGTCAACTACTGACGGTAAAGCAATAGGGATTGACTTGGGGTTAACTCACTTCGTTGTTACCAGTGATGGCTCTAAATTTGATAATCCCAGAATACTGAACAAGCATGAGAAGAATTTAAAACTTAAACAACAGCAACTTTCCCGAAAGCCAAAAGGTTCTAATAACCGCAATAAAGCAAGGAAAAGGGTTGCCGTTGTTCACCGAAAAATAACGAACTGTCGTGAAGATTTTCTGCACAAGCTATCTCGTAGGATAGTTAACGAAAACCAAGTTATTGTTGTGGAAAATCTTAATGTTAAAGGGATGATGCAAAATCATTGCCTAGCCAAAGCTATTCATCAAGTAGGCTGGGGAATGTTCTGCACTATGCTCAAATACAAAGCAGAAACAGAGGGGAAAGTCTACCAAGAAGTTGATAGATTTTTCCCGAGTTCAAAAACCTGTCATGTGTGTCTAAATCAAGTTGGTAGTTTGCCGCTAGATATAAGATTCTGGACTTGCGAAAACTGTCATACCAAACATGATAGGGATGTGAACGCAGCTATTAACCTCAGAGATGAGGGACTACGGATTTTGCGAGTGCGTAATTCGCCGTCGCACAGCGAATGTAAGACGCAGTCAAGACAGACCTCTGGAACGGGGGGTAAAGCCTGTTGTCCAGATGTAAGTCGCAGTAATAGAGGACGAAAGAAATCTACTACTGCGCTTTCTGTTGGGCAGGAAGCCGACACTGTACTCAAGGAGTCAGTGTAGGTAGTTCACCAATATTGACCATAGACTTTCAGCTTCTGGCTATTTTCTGTAAACTTTAGCCATATCCAAATTGAAATTGCGAGATCAGTTGGCCCTTAAACGGGGTTAACGGTACAGGAGAAAGCAGATGTTTTTGTTCTCTCCTGTTCGCAGTAGATTGGATCGTCTGGGTTTTCAACCAAAAAACCCCTAAAAACTCATCTTGAAGAACAGACAAAATGTTTGTACAACTCACTCGACTTTTATTGTTACTACTAATTGGAACCATTATCTTTAGATTATGGAGACTTTTAGTGAGTAAAGAGGGTAATTTAGTTGGTCGGCTGTGGTTCCTGCTGGCTGTATTTTTGTTACTGATTGCTTTTACTGCTCCTGATAGTCCAATAGGGCTAGCAATTTTGAGTGTTTTATCGATTTTTGTCAAGCCTTTGGGTTTATCAATTTTATTATTGATTTTGGCTGCGGCTCAAATTAATAAAGGGGGTATCTCTAATCCTGGCCCCAATTTGATTTTAACGGCCTTACTGATTTTGATTTTATCGAGTATGCCGTTTGTGGCTCAATGGCTGGCTTTACAGTTAGAAAGAACGGCAATTGAATCAGTTCAAACGGGTTTATGTTGTGAAGAAAGAGCCGAAGCTATTGTGTTACTCGGTTCGGGAACAACGGAACCCAGGCTACCTTATACCAGTCAGGTTCAACTCACTCGTATTGGCGATCGCATTCCGTTTGCAGCCAATCTCTATAAAGAGGGTTTAGCCCCTGTGATGATTGTCAGTGCAGGCTCTAGAAATGAATATCTACAACCCGTTGTAGAGGCTGACTATATCGCCAGATTACTGCTAGGAATGGGGGTTCCGGCTCGTGCAATTGTCAAAGATACATCAACGGGAACGTTGTATGATAGTGCTATTGCCATTCAACAAATTGCTAGACAACGAAACTTAGGACGGGCGATTATTTTGGTGACTTCTGCACTGGAAATGCGCCGAGCGAGTTTAACGTTTACCCAAGTGGGGTTTAAAGTGATTCCCGCACCGACGAATTTTGCTGCACCACTCCAGAATACTCAATATCAACGTCGAGTTTCATCAAAAGACTTTTTCCCCAGTCCTGAAGCTTTGTTGTTAACAACGGATGTCGTAGAAGAATATTTAATTACCTTCTATTACTTTATTCGCGGTTGGTTAGCTCCCAGTATTTAAGCAAAAATTAACCTAAAATTCTTGATTCACAATTCACAATACTTTAATTATTGGTATCCGTTTAATCGATTTTCTAATGAGCTTAATTAGGAAATTTAAGGCTAAATTTGTGAATTGTGAATCAGTTTTTTTAGAGTTTAAATGGGATTAATATCAATCTCAACTTATTGAGATAAAGAGTTAGAATTCCCATAATAAGGAGAAAAAGAACCCGGAAAAGGATTTGAACCCGTGCCTACTGTATTTCCCACAAAAAAGATTAAGGCAAATAATAGGAAAAATAAAAACCAAATTGAATCCCCTTCTGAAGAGTTATTGTAGGATGATGATTCTTTTCTTCCTGAACTGGGTTTTACGTTAAATTCGATTTCAATTCGCTGCCCTTGAACCGGGCCAGAAACTCGAAAGCTATCAATTTGAACTTGTTCACGATCTGACATGGGATTTCCTCAAAACCTGATAATCACTTCAACTATTAAGTGAGTACGGGGTCTCGAAGCGGATTTCAGGATCAAAGGTGAAAATTCAATTTTTGAGGAAATCGTAGAATTAGCCAGAGAAAGCAATTACTAAGGAGAAAGAATCGCTGGCCAAAGTTCTGTTCCCAGTAACAACGCTTCACTTAAATCGGTTTCTTGTAAGTTGGTTTTCAGTAAATTGACTTTGTATAACATGGTTCCTTTTAAACTCGCCCCCCGCAAGTCAGCTTCACTCAAATCGGTATAAATCAGTTTCGCTTCATTTAAGTTTGCACCTCGGAGATCAGCCCCTTTCAGATTGGTTTTAAAAAGTTTAGCTTGGGTTAAATTAGCGGCTTTTAAATCGGCATAAATCAGTTTAGCGCTCGTTAGATCAATTTGAGATAAGTTGGTATTACTCAAGTTGGCAAATAAATGAGCATCTTTTAGGTTTGCCCGACTTAAATTTGCTCCTTGTAAGTTTGCTTGCCATAACAATATACCTGGTAAGACTGCATCATATAAATCAGCCCCCGGTAGTTCTACCCCCATAAAACCTCGTTTTCCTGCGGCGTAACGTTTGAGTAGTTCCTTCGCATTCATAGGGCTGTTACTCGGATTTTTATCCCCGTTTGTCATAGAAGATTACAACTGATGAGTTTATTATCTACTCTGTTATAACTTAACGTCAATCCCCTGTGAAATTTATTCTATTTTTTCCTCTGTTTGTTAAAAGCCATATCTTTGAATTTGTTGTTGAACATAGGCGGCAGGTTCACTCGGATCAAAGACATCAAATTTTAACTGTTCATATCGTAAAATAACAGTGGGTGGCGTTTGATTAAGTTGTTTAGAAAGTTGACGAGCCAAAGCGCTCAAAAAGACTTGATCCGCGATTTCTTCATGGTTGGCTTGTTGGGGGTTTAATAAATTCCAGCGTACAAACTGAGAGGTAATCCAATAAGAAAAACTTTTCCAGGGATAAGGATCAAAATCTATGCGATTTAAAACCGTGCGAATATTCCCTAAACCATCTACAAATTGCCCGCTTAAAACCGTTTGCATCACCTCCTCAGAAAAATTAAAGTATTCAGAATTCGCTAATATACGAGCAGCTTCTCGACGATTTCTGTCTAAACGAACATAATTAGAAGCCTCAATCATTGCTTTATTTACTGCTCTAAATGTACTCGGATGTTGATCGATCCAAGTTTGAGAAGCCGTAAAAGAACAACAAGGATGTCCCAGCCAAAGATCACGGGTCAGTAAGTGAAGAAACCCCACCCCTTGAGAAACAGCCAGTTGGTTATAGGGTTCACCCACAATCATCGCGTCAATTTCTCCAGTTTCTAAGCGTTCAAGCATCGCCCCTGGAGGTAAAACAATAAGATTTACATCTCGATCTGGATGAACTTTTCCTGCCGCCAGATAATAGCGTAACAAGAGGTTAGGAATAGAATATTCAAAGGGAATTGCAATCGTAAACCCTTTAAAATCTTCAGGATTTTTAACTTTATCACGATGCTTCATCGCCACTGTAATGGCATTGCCATTAATATTTTGAATACTGGCTAACTTAATCGGATGACGCCTCGAACCTAAACCTAAATTCATGGCGATTGGCATCGGAGATAACATATGATAAGCATCTAATTCTTCTGCACTCGCCGCATCTCGAATTTGAGTCCAACTTTCCATTTGAACCAGTTCAACATCTAAACCATATTTTTCATAAAATCCTAAAAATTTAGCAATCACAAGAGGCGTCGCACACAGCACAGGAACAAATCCAATTTTTAGCTGTCTTTTTTCTAGGTTTAGAAAAGTAGAATCTTGATTTTCAAGTAAAAAGGGGGAGTAACAGTTCGTTAACGTGACTAAACTTGCGGAGAGGGCTGCTCTTTTAATAAACTGACGACGACTAGAACCCTTTGTCTTCGTTTGGGCTTGTACAACAGTTTGAAAGTTTTCGATTTGACTCAGATTAAAGGAATGACTGTTTGGTTGATGAATTTGCCCACAGTTGAGACAAAGCGCCGAATTTAAATTCTGAGTTTTGAATGTTTTTTTTAACACTTTATTTGACATTATAACCTCAAAAAAAGATTTATGTTAATCGCTGTAAAGCTTGATTTAATCGTTGGGTACTGGCTTGAACCTGTGCAATTCCCTGAGCATTTTCTTGAGCCGTTCTATTGATAATATTCATCGCCTCTGTGGTTTGTTGTAGAGCTTGAGCTTGTTGAGTTGCTGTTAATGAAATAATCTGGTTGTTATCATTAATGTTATGAAAAGCTTGAGTCACAACTACCAATGTTTTTGCCATTTTATGAGCAGATTCAACACTATTTTTTACTTTTTTGTCTCCTTCATTTGCAAATAAAACAGCTTTTTCAATTGCATTTTTAATGTCTGTAATTAATGTATTAATACTCTCGGCTGATCGTTTACTTTGTTCAGCGAGGCGACGAATTTCTTGAGCCACAATTCCGAATCCTCGACCTTGTTCTCCCGCTCGTACGGCTTCCATAGACGCATTTAGGGCTAACATATTCGTCTGAGTCGCCAATTGACTGACTAAACTTGCAATCGTATTAATCTGAGTCAATTTTTCTCGCAACTCTAAATTTTGCTTGTTTAAACTATTAACTTTTTGCTGCACATCTTCCATTTGCTGAAGGGTATACTCTACCGCAACATATCCTTGTTCTGATAAGTCTAGTGCTTCACGAGCTTGAACGGCTACAGATTGAGCTTGTTCACTCGATTGTTGCACAGAGGTATTGAGTTCGGCAAGGGTTGTTGTGGTTTCCTGAAGCGAAGCAGCTTGTACAGAAATCGCTCGTTCTTGCTGTTCTAAAGTGGTCGCAATTTCTGAAGAAGATGCAGCAATTTCTCCCGTTTCTTTTGCAATGGTTTTACTCATTCCCAGTGCTAAGAAGATCACAATCAGTATACCCATTCCGGTACTCAAAAATACAATCACAGTGAGCAGCCTTAAAATCACGGTTTGTTGATTTCTGGCTTGAGTCAGTTTTTCCTGTTGAATGGCTTCAAATTCTTTGACTAACTGATCTAAATCTTGAGTCATTTTTTGACCCGTTTGTTGATTCCAAACTTCTCTAACCTTTTCGGGTCTACCTAATTCTACATAGGAAATTAAACGCCGACTAAACTCATTAACATCATCTCCGAGTTGAATAATTTTATTTAAACTGGTTTTTTGTTGTTGATCTTGAATTAGATCGCGAAGAATTTCAGATTGTTCATAAAATTGTGTATCCCAATATTCATAGGTTTCTAATTGACTGGGTGCTTGTACAATTAAATATCCCCAGGCTTCTCGCTGCATAGCTAAAATGCTATATGCTATGTTTTGAACTTTATCAAGTTCTAAATTAATTCTTTCAATAGAATCGGCTTGTTTGGTAACAGGTCGAACGCCTAAGAAGAAAATTAAAACCGCCACAAAAAAAAGCAGAAAAATTGGGATTAAATACCCCCTAAAAATTCGGGTTTTTAATTGAGCATTTTGAGGATTAAAAAACAGCTGAATCATGGTCAGAAATACAATGGATTGACCCAGAAATCTATTCAAACTCTCAAACCCTAGAGTTGAATATAATTATCTATTATAGCTTGTCTCATTTTTTTGAAAGATTTCTACTGATTTTTAGAATCAGAAATGTTACGAAAAATAAACTTTTTTGAGCCTTTCTGAATTACCGCCTCAAAATGGAACAGAAGCCAATTCCATTTTTTATTCTGGAAATCATAGGATTTGAAACCCAGGGGAAATGAGTTAGAAAAATGTGACTCAAACCTCCTCAACATTCCCTGTAAAAGTTGAATAAATGACCGAACGTTAGCAAATGCTTGACCCAGTAAAAACGTAATATTCACAAAAAACTATTGAGGAGTTCGTCAGCCTCAAACTGGAAAACCGTTTTTCTTTTCTAAGGTTTTTGCTGGAAACGTTGACGAATTACATCAATACTGTGGTCAAGCGGCTACATTGAATCACTGAAAATTTTAGTCAATATATAACTAGAAATCACATCAACTTTGCTTTTAGTTTTTCTAAATTTTCTGGAGTTAGACTAATTTTCACCTCTAACAACTGCTGAGTATCTCTCATCAGAATAACACCACTTTTACTGACCGCAATTTCAGGATTTTTCATCTCAATTGTCTGATATTTAACTTTAGGCGTTTCTACCCGAATCACAATATCAGTTTGAGATTGAGAAAAAATGTATAATTGTTTGCGGTATTGATCTAACTCCAACTTACTGGCAGTAATCCCCCGTTCTTGATCACTTCCGGGTTTATACCAATACAGTGTCACCCCTCGTAATTGAGGATTCACTATGAAAAACACTTCATCGAACTTTTGAGACTCCCAATTGAGAGTTGTTAGATCTCCATTTTCAGGAATTAAACGCTGTTGCCAATTAATCTCTAGTCCTTTTAAATCAGCCCACCACTGACGAATCGTTTCTAAGTGAGTCGCATTTTCCGGGCTATTACTACCCTGCTGCCAAATAATCGTTGATGTCATAATACTTTCCAAACCCAATCACCTCTTTCTACTCTAGCCGTTAACTGTCCCATGTATTTACCTGTTGTCTATCATTCTGATTATGTCGTCCCTTTACCGCCGGGTCATCGTTTCCCGATGTCAAAATTTAGATTCCTTTATCAAATGTTACTGGCTGATGAAGTGATTGAACCCTCTCAAATTCACACCCCCCAACTTCCGCCCCCAGAATGGATAGAATTCGTGCATGATCATGATTATGTTCAAGCCTATTGTCAGGGAACCCTCGATCCCAAAGCCCAACGCCGTATCGGTTTACCCTGGAGTCCCGCTTTAGCCCACCGGACTTGTATTGCAGTGGGAGGGGCAATTTTAACTGCTAAACTTGCTTTATCTCATGGACTGGCTTGTAATACCGCAGGGGGAACTCATCACGCTTTTCCCAATTTAGGAACAGGATTTTGTATTTTTAATGATATCGCGATCGCTTCTCGGACGATTCAAAACTTAGGACTAGCGAAAAAAATATTAATTCTAGATTTAGATGTTCATCAAGGGGATGCAACGGCTTTCATCTTTCAAAATGATCCGAGTGTGTTTACCTTTTCGATGCACTGTGAAGCCAATTTCCCCGCCCGCAAGCAAAAAAGTGATTTAGATGTACCGCTTCCGGTGGGGATGGAAGATCAGGAGTATCTGCACACATTAGGGATATATTTAGAAGATATTTTATCAGAAGTGCAACCCGATCTTGTCTTTTATGATGCGGGAGTTGATACCCACGCCGAAGACCGTTTAGGAAAACTCGCCCTCAGCAATACAGGACTCTGGAAACGAGAAATGCAAGTTCTCAGCACTTGTATTCGTTTGGGTTATCCCGTCGCGGGCATTATTGGCGGAGGCTACAGTGATGACCGAAGTGCTTTAGTCTATCGTCATTCCATCTTACATCGTGCAGCAGCCCAAGTCTATCAGGAATATCGACTGTAAACAAATTGAGTGATTGTTTGCTAAAAGTCTCGACAATCAGACCATAGCATTTTAAAATTTGACAAGATTGACGAATAACGGCGATTTCCCCTGAATCGGTTGAAATGGGGTAATCGGGGTGTAAACTAAAGACGGAGATGGGTTAACCTTTGAACCGTCTCACCAGTCGAAAATAGCAGCTTTCGCAGGAATCAGGGTGTAAAACGTTAAAAAGCTAGTGATTTCCTTTTTTTTATGCCTGTTCAATACAAGGATGCAAAAAATAAAGAAATCAGGAGTCGGTGTTGATTTGACCATGATCCCGACTCCCAACATCTAGCAAATTGCCAGTTGCCACCAACTAAACTGGACTTAATCCCAACATAGCTCGTAGAGTAAAAAACGTAAAGGCAAAAATGCCCCCCATCAACCCGACTAGGGCGATCGCTGTCAGGGGTCTTTCCATGTATGGCTTTAACTTCTCAAACAGAAAGAAAAATATCCCCAGGGTAAAGGTGATAAAGTATCGGGGGTAGCGGGAGACGTTTTGAAAAAAGTCTTGCATGGGTGAGTTCAATAAATTAGGCTATTCTCATATTTTAGGGGGTCAAGACCAAGATCTTAAGGATTGAAGTTGACCCAAAAAATGGTAATCTAAAAAAGCTGGCTGTCTTGATCAAATATTGATACAAGTATGAAAATTTTAATGGAAGTGGCTACAAACACAGCTTATCAAAACTATGTGCAGTGGGCTTTATGGGGAATTATCGCGGCTGGGTTCCTCGCTGCAACGATTATTGGTTCGATCGCCTGGTATAATTCTAAACGTCCCGCAGGTTGGGAAGATGCAGAAACTCCGGGTTGGGTTCCCAAAGTAGACGCTGATCAAGATAAACCCAGTCAGTAGTCAGCAATAATTGCAATAGTGCGGGCAGGGGCGCCCTCTTGCCATTCTCACAACTTCGGTGTGTTAATTTCTACTATTACTACAAAAACTGTTGGTTGTACATCTAGATAAAAAAAGACCAGGCTTTTTTCATCCCAGTCTCAATCTTCTAAAATTAGCAGCTATGGCGCGAACCAACAAACAATTAAATATCTAAATCAACCAGATTTAAACGAGGTGCATTGGTTTCAATAAACTCTCGTCGGGGTGCTACTCTGTCTCCCATTAATACGGTAAAAACGTTATCGGCTTGGGCGGCATCTTCTACTTCAACTTGCTTAATCATCCGAGTTTCTGGGTTCATTGTTGTATCCCAAAGTTGCTGAGGCATCATTTCCCCTAACCCTTTGAACCGTTGAATATTGTAATTAGCATTAGCGGGAAACTCTTCCAGACGTTGCTGCAATTCTCGATCATTATAACAGTAGTAATGATTGCGTCCCCGTTCCACTTTATACAGAGGAGGACAAGCAATATAAATGTAACCCTGTTCCACTAATTCTCGTTGATAGCGGTAGAAAAAGGTTAACAGCAAAGTCCGAATATGAGCGCCGTCAACATCTGCATCTGTCATAATAATAATCTTATGATAACGCAATTGAGACGGATCAAAATCTTCCCCTCTAATTCCCAATCCTAACGCCGTAATTAAAGATTGAATCTCATTATTTTTGTAGATTTTTGCATCGTCGGTTTTCTCAATATTTAAAATTTTTCCGCGTAGGGGTAAAATCGCTTGATTCCGGCGATCGCGTCCTTGTTTGGCACTTCCTCCCGCACTATCCCCCTCAACTAAAAAGATTTCTGATTCTGCCGGATCTCGGGTACTACAATCCGCCAATTTACCGGGTAACGGTGACGATTCTAACACCGATTTTCGCCGAACTAAATCTCTCGCCCGACGCGCTGCTTCTGCGGCTTTAAAAGCTTGAATAGCTTTCTCTAAAACGGCATCCGCAATATGGGGGTGAAAGTCAAGATATTCGGTTAATACTTCCCCTACTAAAGAATCAACAATTCCGCGAACTTCGGTATTTCCTAACTTGGTTTTAGTTTGTCCTTCAAATTCCGGGTCAGGCACTTTCACCGAAATCACAGCCGTTAACCCTTCCCGCACATTTTCACCCCCTAAATTCGACTCACTTTCTTTGAGTTTATTTCGCTTGCGGGCAAAATTATTCATGGTACGGGTTAACACCGTTTTTAACCCTTCTAAATGGGTTCCCCCATCAATGGTTCTAATATTATTGGCAAAGCCTAAAATATTATCGCTATAAGCATCCACACACCATTGCAACGCCACCTCAACCTGCACATTATTTCGTTCACCCGACACATAAATAATATCTTCATGCAGGGGTTGTTTTTCTCGGTTCATGTAGGTGACATATTCTCGAATTCCCCCTTCATAGCAAAAGCTTTCGGTTTTAGGTTTTTCGAGTTTAATTAATTCTAAACGATGGTCGGTTAATGTAATTTTAACCCCTGCATTCAAATAGGCTAATTCTCGTAAACGACTGGCAATGGTTGCATAATCAAACTCAATTCCAGTGGTAAAAATAGTCGTATCCGGTAAAAAGCGAACCGCAGTTCCCGTCTGGGTTTCTTTACTGGGTTTTGATTTTAATTCGTGGGCGGGAACTCCTCTTTCGTAGCGTTGAGTATAAAGCGTTTTATCCCGCAACACTTCAACTTCGACCCATTCAGACAAAGCGTTGACAACCGAGACTCCGACACCATGTAAACCCCCGGAAACTTTATAACCGCCTCCGCCAAATTTTCCCCCCGCATGGAGAACCGTCATTACTGTTTCTAAGGCTGATTTTCCGGTTTTGGAATGAACATCTACAGGAATACCCCGACCATCATCAGTCACCTTGACTGAACCATCTGCGTTAAAATCGACTTCAATATGAGTACAATGCCCAGCGAGTGCCTCATCAATGGAGTTATCCACAACCTCATAGACTAAATGATGAAGTCCACGTGGCCCTGTTGAACCAATGTACATCCCTGGACGTTTGCGGACGGCTTCTAGACCTTCAAGAACTTGAATTTGATCGGCGCTGTAACTGCTGGTCATGTGATAACTGCTCCAATTCGGGGGCTAAAGTCCCCAGGACACCAAAAATGACAAATCTCTCCAAAATTGTAACACAAAAGGGTTATAAACGATATAAACGGCAACTCAAGCCTTATTTAAATCTAGATTGTACCCCTTTATAATGGAGGGTGGGACAGGAATGTGTAAATGTTATATTGATTTATGACGATAATTGTGATTTGTGGCGCGACGGCAACGGGAAAGTCTGGACTAGCGATCGCTTTAGCCCAACGACTCAATACAGTGATTCTCAGTGCAGATTCGCGTCAGGTGTATCGAGACTTTGATATTGGGACGGCTAAACCCACCTTAGAGGAACAGCAACAAATCCCTCATTTCCTGATTGATATCTGCGATCCCAGACAGACTCTTACTTTAGCAGAATACCAGGAAAAAGCTCAAGCCTTGATAGCGGTTTCTCCTGTTTCCCCGTTGTTGTTGGTAGGGGGGACGGGGTTGTATATTAAATCTATTGTCCGAGGAATGAAGATTCCCAGGGTTGCGCCTTGTCCTGAGTTGCGATCGCAATTTCAGGCTTTAGGTCAAGTACAATGTTATGCCATGCTCAACCAAGTTGATCCGCTAGCCGCACAAAAAATTCATCAAAATGATTTATTTCGCACACAACGAGCTTTAGAGGTTTATTATGTTACGGGTTGTCCGATTTCTCAACTTCAAGGTGAAAATCCCCCGGATGATCCGATTTTACAAATTGGCTTAACTTTAGATCGCGATCGCTTAACTCAACGCATTCAACACCGCACCCAAACTATGATAGAAATGGGATGGGTAGAAGAAGTGCAAACTCTCATTAAAAAATATGGTCTAGATTTACCGCTACTTCAAACTTTAGGCTATCAGGAAATGATACAATATCTCACCGGAGAATCTTCATTAGAAGAAGCAATGACTGCAACCGTTCTCCATACTCGTCAATTTGCTAAACGACAACAAACCTGGTTTAATGCCGTCTCAGAAATTGAATGGTTTGACGCGGAATGTTCTGATTTATTAGAACAAGTTTTGCGACGGGTTCAACAGTTTCTTTCCCAAAATAAAAATCATTTTCCTCCTCAATTTCAAACGATTGAGTGTTAGAATAACCAGGGGGGTGCTTTTCCGGAATCAACGGCAATCCATTTGAAGATTAAGGTAGAGTGACTTGGGGAGTCAAGATCTCTTTCCTCAGATAGTCATTAAACTCTTTAGGAGATTCCGTTATGGGTATTGAACGATTAGTCTTCAAAGCACGATACTGGGAGAATTGAGATGAGAAATACAGGACTCGCGTATCTACTGTGGTGTACTTGGTTTTTAGGGTTAGGTGGGGTTCATCGGATTTATTCTGGGAATTATTTTACGGGATTAGTTTGGTTATTTACTTTTGGTTTTTTTGGAGTTGGTCAAGTTGTAGATTTAATATTAATTCCGGGAATGATTGAACGGAAAAATTTAAAATATCAACTGTATCAGCGAGAAAACCAACAAAACCAAATCACTCACGAAGTGATAGTTAATTTAACCGAAAGTCAGAAATATAGCGAAGCTGCCATACCCGCAGCGCCCCCAAAATCTGATATTTATACCATTTTGAAACTCGCCAAAGATAACCCTCAAGGCATTTCCGTCGCTGACTGTGTCATTGCCACCGATAAACCCATTCCTGAAATTAAAGAGTTATTGAATAATTTATATAAAGAAGGTTTGCTTTATATCGATAACCACGAAGAAACCGGAACGATTATTTACCGCATTGTTTAACATCAAAAGGAATAGGGGACAGTTATCAGTTATCAGGTTACAGGTTACAGGGGACAGGGAATAGGGAATGGGGAAGCAGGAGAGAAACTGTCTTCACTGGTCACTCTCTTACAAACTTTGCTCTCGGCGGAAACCGCCGGGCCGCAAGTTTGCGCTGGTTACTGTTCACTGTAAACTGTTTTTAATCCCCTTGAGGATATTCATCCCATAATGTAGTAATTTGACGTAAACTTTGAAAGTTTCCCTGACCTAATATTAAATGATCTAAAATCGGAATAGAGAGAACTTGGGCGCCTTGTAGCAGTTGGCGAGTCAGGGTAATATCTTCTGGGCTAGGTTCAACATTTCCAGAGGGATGGTTATGAGAAATAATCATTCTTGTCGCCCCTTGTCTAATCACTTCTCGAAAAATCTCACGGGGATGGGCTAAGGTTTCAGTCGCCGTACCAATCGTAATCACTTTCGTACCGAGTAAACGGTTTTTTACATCCAATAATAATACCGCAAATCGTTCTTGAGTTTGCCACATTAAATCTTGGCTTAAGGCGTCGGCTGCGGCTTGGGGCGTTTCGATAATAGCACGTTCTGAAGGACGGAGTTGAAAGACTCGTTTTCCGAGTTCCACTGCGGCGATAATTGTTGTCGCTTTTGCCGGCCCAATCCCATGAATTTGAGTCAATTCGGGTACCGTAATCTGTCGTAAAATTGATAAGGGGTCATGCTGATTTTGACTCAGTTGATTGAGTAAATATTGCCCTAAACCTACGGCTGATAATTTTCCTTTTCCTTGTCCGGTGTTGAGTAAAATTGCAATCAATTCAGCACTAGAAAGGGCTTGTGGCCCATGCGCGATCATTCGTTCTCGCGGACGTTCATCGGAGGGTAAATCAGCAATTCTAAGGCTATAGGTCATGCTTAATACTCACACAACATGGCTTAAATTTAATATAACCTGAAGGGTGAGGATTTTATCGTCATTTTTTAAAGTTCAATATTTTTTCGAGAGTGTTAATTTCAACGATACAATCATCTCCGTAAAATTACCGATGTTCTAAACATTGAACCGAATCACCTTTGTAAATAACACCTGTATTAACTGGGATGAGGTTCTGACCAAACATTACCCCTCCCAGTTGTCGGCGAAATGTGGATAAGGTTTTTAAGGGTTCTTTGAATTCATCTCGTTTTCCGGTGAATTGATCCGTTGTTGTGACAATACAGCGATCGCAAGGTTTAACCACATCAAAATAAACCTCCCCAATTTTAATTAATTTCCACTGATCTTCAATAAAAGGAGTTTCCGAATTAATCACAAAATTTGGACGAAATCGAATCATCGGAATGTCTAGATCAACAGAATTATTTTCCAGAATTCTGCGATTAAGTTCCGCTAAAGAAGCAGTATTCGTGAGTAAAAAAGGATAACCATCCGCAAAACTCACCTGATCTTCAGAACGTGGTGCGTAATTAGCATTAACCAAGCGAATATTTTGGGGAGATTGTCGCACTAACCGACAAGTTTGTTCCGCAGGTAATGTTAACGCGCGGTGCAACCAATTCGCCACTTCATCCCCTTGATCAATGGCAATCGTATTATCCCGCCAAATCTTGACTTGCAAGGGATTTCCTGTTAAACTTGGTGTGAATACAAACGGTTCTAAAGATTCATCCTCAATGGATAAAGACATGATTTCCGTTTCGAGTTTAACCCGTATTTTTGCCATCTGAGGATAGTCTCGCTGGGTGATAAATTGATGCTGTTGATTAACAATCATCAATTCTCGATCCCAAACAAACCCTTTCGGCGTGACTTCCGCTTGTTCAAGTTCAATTCTTTGACAAGATTTAATCGGATGAATAAAAAGACCTGTGACATTCATAGTAAAAATCTCTCCTCCTAACCTCCTCCCCTATAACCCTTCACCGGATAACTGTAACCTGATAACTGTCCCCTACAAGCTATAATTGTTCAATTTCTTTAGCTTGTTCTGAAAGTTTAGCCTGTTTTTGACCCAGGGAACGGGCTTGTGCATTCAGCAAACCAATGGGAGTATTAAAAATATCGACTAAATCCGCTTGTTGGACGATCGCCTTGAGAGTATTAATCGGCATTTCCTTCAACAACCATCGTCCGAGTCGATAGAAATAATCTTTTGAAGTCAAATCTCGCATTAACTCCACGCCATAGAGTTCATGTAAATATCGGTTTGACTCCCCATAACGCCGCCATTGACTGCGTAACTGTCGTAAAGTCCCACGGTGTCGATGTTGAATAATAGCATCCTCAGCAAAATCGAGACGATAATCCGTTTGCTGCTGAATTCGCCAACAAATATCAGCATCTCCCCCAGTCGTTAAATAAGGGCGAAATAAACCCACCTGGGAAAAGAGATGACGACGAATAGCAAGATTAGCAGTTTGACCGTAGGGGATAAACTTGTGGGCGATCGTATGCTTTTGAGAGAGGGTATCTTGACGGTCTGCGTGTTTTTCCAGTAACGTTTGACCCGGTAAAGCAACGATTTCTCCGACCACAATTCCGATTTCGTGATCCTCAAAAGGTTGAACCAGTTTTTCTAACCATTGAGGTTGGGGACGACAGTCTGCATCAGTAAAAGCAACAATTTCCCCCTGGGCGAGGCGAATTCCCTGGTTACGCGCGGCGTAGGAACTTTGAATGCGATTTTCCGACAGAGAACGAATGGGAGGAGTAGCTAAGGCTTGTAACATCTCAGGCGTGCGATCACGACTATTATTATCCACTAACAGGTACTCCACCTGATTAACCGGATAAGTTTGCGATCGCAGACTGTCAATCAAACCGGGTAAATCTGCCTCGCCATTGTAAATCGGTACGACGACAGAAACATGAATCATAAAAACTTTAAAAGAGGCTGGGTATTCCTCTCTAAATTCTAACCTCGATTGCGATCGCCAAACTCAGCAAAACCAAAATCACATTAATCAAATAAAACGTTCCCACCACCTGAGTTTCTGACCAACCACAGAGTTCGAGATGATGATGTAACGGTGCCATCTTAAACAGGCGCTTACCCACCCCATCCGGGCCTTTGGTTGCCTTATAATAGCTAACCTGAGCGATCACCGACAGAGTTTCGAGTAGAAAAATTCCACTGATCACCAGTAAAACCCATAACGTGTTACTCATCAAAGCCACACCCGCCAAAGCCCCTCCCAGGGCTAGAGATCCCGTATCTCCCATAAACACCTTAGCCGGGTTGCGGTTATGGCTAACAAACCCTAAACAACTGCCACTCAAACAAGCACAAAAAACCATTAATTCTGGGGACGTGGGCATTATATAGGCAGCCAGTCCAAGTAAAGTAATCGCGCCCAGTCCTCCCATCAAGCCATCCACGCCATCAGTGAGGTTTGTTGCGTTACTCTGGGCGACTGGAACAAAAACAGCTAAAGGCCAAAACAACAAGCCTAAAGGCAAAACAAAACCCCAGGGTAAAGCCACAGTCGTTATTTTATACCCAGGTAAAGACAGCAAACCCGTTGCTAAAACTAAACCAAACAGCATTGCTATTCCCACCTGCAACGCTAACTTTTGTTTAGCAGAAATACCTTTATTGGATTTTCGTCTAAGAATTTGCCAATCATCCAACCAACCGACAAAACCGTAAGCCAACGTTAATATAGAAAGAGCAATCACATTCGGATCAAACCCCGACGCAATTAAACCTCCGATCACCCCTACCGGAATAAAGAAAATACCGCCCATTGTGGGAGTACCTGCTTTTTTCAGGTGTGCTTGCGGGCCATCTTCTCGAATAAACTGTCCAGCTTTAATCTGAACCAGAAGAGGAATCACCCAATACCCGATAACGGCGGAGATCAACCCACAAACCGCGAAGGGGAGGAACAAGGACGCTTGGGGATTGAGAAAACGGTTAGCAGTCAAGTCCAAACTAATCGTAAAAGCACTCAATCCCAGAGTAAGTAACCCAAAGAGGTTGCGTCCTGATAGATTCGATGAGCGAATTCGTGAAAATAGACTATCCACAGAAATATAAAAAATCAATCCTCAACACCAACTATAGAGCAATCAGGGAAGTTAGTTTTTCTCACTACCCGGGTACTTGCACCCTGATCATACAGGGGAAGTGCAACATTGCATCAGCATTTTTGTTTAATCTTCCATTGCATCATCATCATCATCATCGTCATCATCGTAGGGACTCTCATCTACAATCAGTTCTGAGATTTCTTCCTCCGCTTCTAGAAAAGCATTACTTTCTGGAACATTATCCCGAGGAATTAAACGACCCGTTGCCTGTAGCCATTCCAACAGCGAAACGTGTTGTTGCGAAGGAATGACTTCTGCGGGTTCATGGACGGGAATTTTACGCAAAGAAGGATTGTACATTTTCAGTCAATGGAGTGCTAAATATTAGAGTCAGAAGGTTTCTAGCTATTGCTTTCTACTCAAAGATGAGTAAAAAACCGGATGGATACTCAGTCCACCTTAAACAAACCCGAAACGATCCCCCCATAAGTTAGCATAACTGGATCAGCATTGATCAGAATTATGTTTAGAAGTTTGAAGCGATTCTACATAATTCTATAAGCTAATTTTAAGAGTAGGATAGGGAAGCCAGGACTAACGGCTGATTTTTCTACACAATTGAGAAACCCAAAACTTGGTGTAGTCTTTTATTTTTCTGTTTCTTCAGGCTGCATCTGTCGTACTGTTTCCAAGACTGAACCCACTGCAAACCCCATCGCGGATCCAACAACTGCATACTGGACAGGAGCTTTAGACTGAGAGTAACCCAATTCACTGGTACCGATCACATAATCACAGCATTGGTATCTGTCCTGGTGTAGCTTAGATACGGCTAACCCAAACACAGAGCCGAGTAAAGCCATGACAATTCCCGAAAACAGGATCAGCCTCGTGTTCATTTTTTTTCCCCCAATGCTGACTCATAACTAAATTTATTGTTTAGTCCTTACCTTTGTTTTAGCAAAGGTTTATATATTTTCCAACCCGGTTTTACGAAACTTAAAATAAGGTCAGAAAATATCACAAACAATCATCAATTCTGAGTGCTACAGCTTGAGAAAACAGGCCAAGGGAATTTTGATATCAGGTTAAGCCAAAATAAAAGAAGCCAGTAAAAGCAAAATCGTTACCAGAAATAAAATATGATTAATCCAATCATCCCCAGACCAATTTTTAAACATTTTCATCGTCCTCCTCCACCAATAATTGATCCGAAGTCACATCACATTGCATCAGTCGCGCCAAAAAATAAACCGCCATTTTTGCCCCATAAGCCGAACGCCACCAATTAGACGGATGACAACCCAAAGGTGCTGATAAACTAAAATCTAACTGATCATAAGCTAACCATTTATTATTTTGCCGCCATCCCATGCGATCGCCCACTCGTTCTAAAATCGCTAAATCAATATTAGAAATATCATCCGTTCCCCCTTCACTCACATAAATATATTGTTGTCGGCTAAACCCAAAGTGATTATCGCTATATTGCCGCCAAAGATTATCTAATAGATGTAAACTACTACAAGGAAACTGAATCACATCTTCTGGCGTAATATTATCATGGTTGCTTTGTCCAGCAATTTCTAACATCACTTTCGTTGTTTCTAGATCCGCTTCTTTCCACTGTTTCGCCGCTAACAAATCCCGTAATTTTCCATAACGGTAAACATCACTTAAAACCAACAAGACATTACTTAACTGTTGCTCTAACTGTTCTACACGTTCCGATAAACGGGCTACTATTGATGATTCCGTTATATCTGAGGGAACCGAATTTTGAGGGGATGAAAGTTGTTTTTCGTCTGTCATAAAAATGATTGATAATTAATGTTGTCAACCCTAAATCTAAACTCCTTCTCCTGGCAGTTCAGAAGATTGATCAATTCGCAACGCTTCATCGGGAGTTATCGTTTCTGTGACTTCAGAATCAGTCGTTTTCCCATTCCCCTGATGATTTCTGTTTCTCTTTTTCAATAAACCTCCACGACCATTAGAACCATGACCATCCTGATCACCTGGATCAGGTTTTTCCCTTTTTAGGAAACGAGACTCTAAGTTTTTCACCGCAATAAACAGGTTAGGAGTAATCAACAAACTGAGTAACGTTCCTACCAACATCCCCCCAAAAATAGCCGTTCCCAACGACCAGCGACTCGAAGATCCTGCACCCGATGCTATAACTAACGGCCAAAACCCAATCAAAGAAGAAATCGCCGTCATTTGAATCGGTCGAAATCGTTGTTCTGCCGCTTGTACAGCCGCTTTTTGAACACTTAATCCTTTATCACGCAATTGGTTAGCAAACTCCACAATCAAAATTGAGTTTTTAGACGCCAAACCAATCAACATCACCAACGCCACCTGACAGTAAACATCATTGGTGACAACAGGCCACAAGCCCCCTGCCATAAACAGATTAGAGCGTATCCAAATCGCAGATAACGCCCCTAAAACCGCCAAAGGCACCGAAAGCATAATAATCAACGGGTCAATATAGCTTTCATACTGGGCTGACAGCACCAGAAACACCATCACAAACCCCAACCCAAAGATAATCGGTGCCGCCCCCCCAGAGGCTTTTTCTTCTAAAGCACCTCCCTGCCAGGCAAAGCCAAAACCGGGGTCTAGCACCTCTGCGGCGGCCCTTTCCATCTCCGCAATCGCTTGTCCGCTACTATAACCGGGTGCCGGATTTCCCTGAATCAACATTGATCGGAAAATATTAAACCGGGTAATCGTTTCCGGGCCAACAAAATCCGTGATTCTAATCAAACTACTCAAGGGAATCATCTCATTGTTGCGAGAACGAACATAGAGTTTATCAATATCTTGAGGTCCAGATCGCGCATCCGCTTCAGCTTGAATCCGCACTTGATATTGGCGTTGTCCGAGAATAAAATCACTCACATAGGCTGAACCGAAATAGATTTGCAGGGTTCTAAAAACATCACCAACATTCACATTCAGAGCATTAGCGCGATCGCGAAGAACCTCAATTTGTTTCTGGGCTTTATTCGCCGTAAATTGGCTAAATGCCGCTCCCACAGCCGGATATTCTGGGGAGTTCACCGCAGCAATTAAGCGATTCCCATTTTCCAGTAAAGCCGAAATCGGTAAATTACCACTGCGATCTTGAAGTTGAAATTCAAACCCCCCCGTACTACTCAACCCTTGAACAGGCGGCGCATTCACCGCAAAAGCTCTCACCGATGCTACATTTTGCAAAGAGCCATTCACCCGACCCAGAACCCCATAAACCGATTGTTCAGGAGTTGGACGTTCCTCCCAAGATTTAAGCGGTACAAACATCAGTGCTTGACTGGGGTTAATCCCGTTAAAACCAAACCCAGCAATTCCAAAAGTGGCTTTAACTTCAGGAAACTCTAGAACCTTATCTGTTACCTCATCCACAGCTTCCGAGGTATAGTTGAGAGAAACTCCATCTGGAGCTTGCATCAAAATCAGAAAATAACCTTGATCTTCTTCGGGGATAAATCCTGATGGCACCCATTGATACATCAAAACTGTGAGGACTAAACCTCCCAGAAAAATCCCCATTACCAGGGTATTAATCCTGACCAAAAAAGCGATCATTTTACCGTATTGAGTTTGAACCCACCCAAACCCCTGATTAAACTTTCTAAATAACCACCCTAACGGCCCTTTGGTGGCATCTTTCGGACGTAGCAAAACCCCCGCCATTGTCGGCGAGAAACTCAAAGCGTTGAACGTCGAAAACGCCACCGCAAAAGCAATAGTTAAAGCAAATTGTTTAAAGATAATTCCCGTTGTTCCGGGAAAGAAAGACACCGGAATAAACACCGCCATCAACACCAAAGAAGTAGCAATGGTTGCCCCCGTTAGTTCTTGCATCGAATCCAGGGCAGCTTGTCGGGGTTTCATTCCCTGTTCTATTTTTTGAGAAACCGATTCTACAATTACAATTGCATCATCTACTACCAAACCAGATGCTAGAGTAAAGGCAAACAGCGTCATTGTATTAATTTCAAATCCCATCACTTTCAACCCGGCGGCTGCCCCTATTAAGGCAACCGGAATGGCAACGGCAGGAATTAAAGTGGTGCGCCAATCTTGGAGAAAGATAAAGATAACTAAAATAACCAGACCAATCGCTTGAGTGAGAGTAACAACCACTTCTTGTAAAGAAGCGGTAATAAATAAGGTTGTGTCGTAGGGAATTTCATAATTTAATCCAGGGGGGAAACTTTTACTCAACTCCGCCATTGTTAATTTAATTCGGTTTGCCAGTTCTAAGGCATTACTGCCGGGAAGTTGATAAATCCCGATCCCTACCGTTTCTTCTCCTCTAAAAGTCGCTATCGTATTGTAGTTTTCTGCCCCCAGTTCGGCTCGACCCACGTCCCGCAGTTGTACTAGGGTGCCATCGTCTCCCACTTTTAGCACCAAATCTTCAAATTCATCAACTCCCAAACGGCTGGTCGCTTGTAGGGGGATTTCAAAGCGTTGTTCGGGTGTAGCAGGACTCCCTCCAATCGTTCCGGCGCCGACTTGAATACTTTGTTGTTGTAGAGCATTGCTAACATCTTGAGGCGTTAAACCTCGGGCTGCCATTCGTTGGGGATCGAGCCAAATCCGCATCGCATATTGGCGTTCCCCAAAAATCGTCGCTTCACCCACCCCCGGAACCCGTCGGAGTTGATCCATCACGTTGAGATCGAGGTAATTACTCATAAAGATACTGTCGTAGAGACTGCGACCATTCTCATCTCGATCCGAGTAAAACGCGATCACCAGCAAAATACTAGGCGAAGAAGCGGTAACGGATAATCCCGTTTGTCGAACGCTTTCTGGTAAAGTTGATTCAGCTTGAGAAACTCGGTTTTGAACGTTAACTTGTGCAATATTTCGATCTACGTCTACCGGGAAGGCAACCGAGATATTAGAAATGCCGTTATTTCCGGTGTTTGAGGAGATATATCGCATATCCTCAACCCCGTTAATCTCCCGTTCTAAGATAGCTGTTACCGTTGTTTCAGTGGTCTGAGCATCTGCCCCAATATTGACTGCTGTGACGTTAATTTGGGTATTTGCCAGTTGGGGTAACTGGGTAACTGGTAGTAGAGGGAGACAAATTGCCCCGACCAAAATAATCAGAATTGTACAAACCGTTGTAAGAACAGGTCTTTTAATAAACGTGCTAACGAATAACAGCATAAGTCAAGATAGGAGTAGATCAGTATCGCTCAGATAGAAACGCCGATGGTTAGCGTTCGTCCGATTCGACTTTTCGGTTCTGTACTATGCAGGGTTGTAACTGGTTTGTTTGATCGGGTCAAGCAAAAGAGAAAAAAGTTAATTTTAATCTTCTCTCAGACAGATTGAAAACTGATGCTTTTTAGTGTATCAAACTTCCCTGCCCGGATTTTTTTAGAAAAGCTGACCGTTGACTGCTCTGATGTCTAAGATTGAGAAGGTGATCCGCCTGCAGGTTGAGTCGGTTGATCCGTTACAGGTGTACCGTCGCGCAATTTCACCACTCCATCTGTAACGATGCGATCGCCTGCTCTTAAACCGGATAAAACTTCAAAGCTTTGACCTTGAATACTCCCCAACTCAACAGGTCTTTGTTTAGCAATTTGCATCAGTTGACCGTCTTGGTTTCGGTCTTCGACAACAAACACAAAACTTTGAGCGCCAATGCGGTTAATAGCTGTTGTCGGCACGGTTAGCCCGGGAAGTTGTTCCCAAATCACTCTAGCCCGAACCATTTGATCAGTTCGCAGTCTGTTTTCTTGATTGTTAAAAATAGCTTTGACTAAAATCGTTTGGGTTGAGGTTCCTGCACTCGGAGCCACATAAGAGACCCGGCTGGTGCCAATCAGTTCACCTGTTTCTTGAGAAATCAGTTCTACAGGTGTTCCCACTCGAATTTGAGATAATCGGCTCACGGGAACATCAATATTGACTTCTAACTGTTCGTTTTGTCGAATACTGGTGACGGTGGTTTGGCTATCAACAAAGTCTCCCACTTTCACAGGTAGATTACCGACCACTCCTGAAATCGGTGCTTCGAGATTAAAATACCCCAATTGCACCTGTTGAGCCGTGGCATCAGCTTGGGCCTGTTGAATTTCTCGTTGGATGCGATTAATCTCTGATTGTTGAGCATCAATTACTTTTTCTTGACTGTCAATTTGAGCCTGTAATGTTGCTAGTTGGCGTTCATAGGCTTGTCCTGCACTATCGACTCTAGCTTGTGCGGCTTCGATGCGTTGTTGTTGGGTTCTAATTTGAGCATCTAGGGTACTAATTCGTCGTCTCAAATCCTGTTCAGAAGCAACAACTTGCGCCCGAGCTGATCGCACGTTATCTTCCTGTTGAGCCAGGCTGGCTTCAGCTTCTCGAATTTCGCGCAGGCGGGTATCATAGGCTTCTGAGGACACGACGCCTTCTTGCCAGAGTTTTTCGTATCTCTCAAAGGCTCGATCGCGATCTTCTTTGATCACGGCTCGGCGATCGCGCTCTCGGGCTGAGGCTTCTAGTCGTTCTTGAGCATCTCTTAAGTTAGCTTCTTCGGAGATAAACTGACGTTCAGATCTCAGGCGTTGTTCTTCTTGTCTCTCGGCCGCTAAAGTTTCTTCAGCGTCTCTGAGATTCGCTTCTTGGGACTGATAGCTTAATTCAGCTTCTAAGCGTCTTAATTCGGCTCGTTGAGCCTCTAGGTTGGCTCTCGCACTGTCGAGTTGAGCGCGTCTTGATTCGACGGTTGCCAGTCTACCTTCTAAATTCGCTTGCTGTTGCGCTGGATCAATCAACATCAGTGGATCTCCTGCTTCTACGCGATCGCCGAGTCTAACAAAAACTTGTTTGACCCAACCACTCGCACGAGGTCGAATCATTGCGTTTTCCACCCCTTCAACCCTCGCTACAAATTCGGTGCTATCTCTAACTTGAGTAGACTCAACTCGACCAATTTTAACCACGACGGGTGGGGGAGCGGCCGCTTGCGGTTGAGGCGCGCAAGAACTGAGTAGTATCGTACCCAGTAATAGAGAAAATGATTGCTTCCAGTTTTTTTGGTAATTCATGTTTAATATATTTTAACTGAGGTGAGTTACTTTTTCATCAGGACATCCATTCATATTTTTTCACGCTCAAATCAAGTTCATATTAGAATCTAGATTCTAACCCAGAGTCTCGCGGCTTATCGACTTGAGGTTTGACGGAGTATCTGTTCAGGGTTTAAAAATTTAATTGTTGTTTACTTTTAGTATAAAGAACTTGCTCTAACAATAGATCAAGTTTATAAAAAATACAGACTATTTTTGAAAAACTGTAAAAAGTTTGTTTGAAATTCTCAAGTTTCGGGCTGTTGCGAATTGCTTTGGGTCTGAGGAGGATTGACTGTTAAAGGTGAGCGCACACAGAGGTAGAATAAAGGCCCGAATAACGGCAGCAGAGTGACACCCCAAAACCAAAGCGGATGATTCATTCCTCGTCGTGCGAGATCATCGCCGAGTAAAGCCGGAAATAACAGACAAAGCAAACAAAAATCTAAACTCATAACATGAATAAAGCGGTTGGTTTGCCATTGTTGGAGAAAGTCTGACCAATCCCCACCATTTAAACCATAACCGATCAAGGCAACTGCGCCGATTGTTAACACAAAACCTGTAATCCGAGAATCAAGTATCTTTAAAAAGAAATTGGGAGAATCTGAATAATCTGGGCTGGGTTGACGTAAAGCTAGATAGGGAAGAATGGCAAACGCACCAACAGCAAAAGAAGCGATCGCAAACGGCCAAGCGGGTAGGTTGGGCTTCTGACCCTCAAAAAACAGCAAACTGCCATAAATCAGCGGCCAAATTCCCATTAAATTAAAAAGAGCAACAATTAGAGGGTTAATATCCTGCCAGTTGCCCGTTGATAAATCTTGTATCAAAGTTAAGGTATTCGGTTGATCGGGTGGTGCTAAGGTAAAGGCATAGACAACAAAGCCGATCCACAGTAATCCAAAAAAGACTTTCTTAAATATCATAGCAACAAAAGGTTTAGGGGATAAACCGATCTAAAGCAGATTTTAACTGTTCAATTTCACCTTCTATGTTACCTTCTTTAGCTGCTCTTGCCACACATTCGCTGAGGTGTTCATCCAGGATAATTCGTGCGACTCGGTCTAAAGCGCCTCGAATTGCCGCAATTTGAATTAATATATCCGGACAAGGATCACTTTCAGAAACCATTCTTTTTACCCCTCGAATATGCCCTTCAATCCGAGACAAACGATTGACTATCCGGCGCAAAGATTCTTCACTGTGAACATGGGGATGCTTCTGATGTTCACAGTTGTGATGAATATGTTCGCCTGAATGAGCGTCCTGTTCTAAGTTGGGGTCTGATCCAATCATGTTTTAAAAAGGTTACAGGGAACAGGGTTTAGGGGTTAGGGGTCACTGATAACTGTCTTCACTAGTCACTGATAACTGGTCACTGATAACTGGTCACTGATAACTGTTATTTAATCCTCCTCATAACCATCATCAATCAACTCGTCATCATCCAAAAAGGGAGAATTTCCTTCCTTGATAAACCCATCGGAATCATCAAGGTCTAAATCAACCGAATCCATCTTCCCTTGATTATAAGAACGAGCGGTGCGGTCATCAAAAACAATGTCTTTCAACTCATCTTCGGCGTCCTCAAAATAATCCCCCATGCCAGCATCGATGCTGAAATCTCCTCCGGCTAAATCTTCATAAGCATTAAACCCAGAACCTGCTGGAATCAATCGTCCGATGATCACATTTTCTTTCAAACCCCGCAACCAGTCGGATTTTCCTTCGATAGCAGCTTCGGTTAATACCCGAGTTGTCTCCTGGAAACTGGCGGCCGAGATAAAACTATCCGTATTCAACGAAGCCTTTGTAATCCCCAGCAACATCGGAGTATAACGAGCCGGAGCCCCGCCTGTAATCGACATCGCCTCGTTTACCTGTTCGACTTGGCGCAACTCCACCAACTCTCCTGGTAACATGGTTGTATCGCCACCGTCATCTATTCGTACTTTTGAGGTCATTTGTCGCACAATCACCTCAATATGTTTATCAGAAATATCAATCCCCTGAGACTGATAAACCGATTGCACTTCATTCACCAAGAAGGTTTGACATTTTTGGAACGATAACAGCGCCCCCTCATAAATCCCATCTATTGCCTGATGATAGTTAAAGAAAACTTCCAAAATTTCATGAGGGTTAGCCGGGCCATCTGTTAAGGCTTGACCAACTTCCACTGTTTGACCATCAGAAACTATCACGGTTTGCCCCGGTAACAACGGATAATCAGTAATCGTGCCATCGGTTTCTATCACCCGTAACTCAACTATCTCATCATTAACATCAACTTGAGCAGTTCCTGGATGACGAGCCAGTATTGAAGCTTCTTTTGGTTTACGGGCCTCCAACAGTTCTTCAATCCTCGGTAAACCCTGGATAATATCACCCGTTTTCGCCCGTTCAAACACCAGCAACACCAAGTTATCCCCCCGTTGAACCAAGTCTCCATCACTCAGATGAAGCACGGCCCCAGATGATACCCGGTAAGGACGACCCAAACGCAAAACCAAACCCGTTTCAGTATTTACAATCTGACCGGACTCGGGAGAAGGAACCCCGGCAGCCAATTCACTTCCCTCTACGACTAACTGACCGGGTTTCACAGTGGGTTTGACCCCTTCAGGCAATTCAATTTTCACTTGGTCTGCTTCTCGCACAACCAGTATCCGTCGTTGAATCTCTGACCCAGAACGTATCCCGCTCACTACTCCATTATCTTTACAGAGAATCTCTGTCCGACTGACTACGGCGCCGGGTTCAATTTCATCTCCATCTTTCACTAACAAACGAGTGCGGGTACTGCCTTGAGTTGCATCAGCCACAACATCTCGACGAATTACTAAAGACTCTAAAATCACTAACTGCAATCGCATTAATTCCGGGTCTTCTTCGTGGGGAATTAACTCAATATCGGCTGCTAATTGAGGGGCTTCGGTGCCAATATTAATCACTAATTGAGTTCGCAACAATTCCACCCCTTCGACTGACCGAACTCGTTCACCATCTTTATAGGTTAAACGTTGAACCGCTTGCAGAGATATCGACTCATTCAGCGACTCTTGAGAAGGAATAGGCGGCGTTTCAGGCACTTCAAATTCTGTCACGGGTCGCAATAATAAAGCAGGCCCCTCTGGTGTTTCCACATACTCGATATAATGCAGTTCTGTTGCTACAATTCCCGGAATAACTTCCTGTCCTGGATTAGCAATTTGCCCATCAATTGCCATCACCATTTCGGGGTCATCAACTAAATGAAGTTCACCGGGTTTAACGACTATTTCTCGCAAGATATCATTTTTTTGAGTAACTTCTACTACCCCATTTGATTGACAGAAAATATCTTTAACAACTTCGGTTCCTGCCTCCACATATTGACCATCTTCAACTAACAGCAAAGAAATGTCTTTATTCACTTCATGGCATTCTTCTGGTATCCACAACAACGTCCCGCCTTTAATCACCTCATAACCCTGTTTGGCTTTGCTGCGTTTAGCAACTTCTACCCCAGCGTATTTGATAATTCCCCCTGTCGGAGTCCGATAACTATCATCCATCAACTCCGCAATCACTTCATGGTTTTCTACTTTGCTACCTGGGGTAACTTTCAGCAAGAAGCGATGATTATTTGTGGTTTCAATGATATATTGTTCCCGACCTTGTAGTTGTAAAACTCTGACCAAAGCCTGGTCTAATAATACAGAAGCCGTGATAATTTCTATCTCTCGCGGCAGTTCAGATTTAACAACAGGAGTAATCGGAGAAGAATCTAAATCTAAATCAAAGTTAGACTCCTCCTCTTCTTGAGTAATTCGCACCACTCCCCCATGTTCAGAGACTAAACGAGTTTGAGCCAAAACACTGCCGTTTTCGACTACATCTCCATTTTTCACCACTGGTTCAGCCGCGTTTGGAAGATTGTAAACTTCTCCAGATAAGATCCAAATTAGTCCCCCACGCGCCGCAATTCGGGTCATGTTTCCCTGTCGGTCGGTTTTTTCTTCTGCAATAACATCTGCAAATTTTAATTCACCTGCTAAATCTGTAGCGACGTCTTTTGTTGCTTTTTCTGTGGTTTTCCGTGCTGTTCGACCTCCTGCTGGAATTTCAACTAAGATTTGATTCGCTGTTACATTTTGACCATCTTGAACAACTAAGGTGGTTCCTTGAGCAACATTAAGGGTAGATTTACGATCGCCATTTTCTACGGTAATATTACCCTGGCTTTCTATGTAGTAGCAGTCATCTCCATGACGAGTCCGAAACGCTCTTAATCGAAGTTTTTTGGGAACCCGCACCACTCCATCAAAAGGCGCTCGAATTACTTCAGCAGCTTCTGCGGTAAAGACGCCCCCGGTGTGGAATGTCCGCATGGTTAACTGTGTTCCGGGTTCACCAATGGACTGAGCGGCAATAATTCCAATCGCTTCACCTAAATCAACCATTTCTGCATGGGCCAAACTCCAGCCATAGCAGTGCTGACAAACGGAACGGGTAGCCTCGCAAGTTAGAGGACTTCGCACAAACACCTGTTTGACTCCAGACTGACCAATGGCGGCTGCCAAGTCTGCACAAATGGGTTGATTACGGACTGCTTGTTTGTCCTCAAAACTGACGATTTTTCCAGTTTCGGGATGGATGACCTCTGCGGCTAAAACTCGGCCAAAGAGTCTATCTTGCAGGGGAATTAGCACTCGTTCACCGTCGGTCATGCTAGAAACCCAGATGCCTCGTTCGGTTGAACAGTCTATTTCCCGCAATATTACATCCTGGGCAACATCCACTAAGCGGCGGGTGAGATATCCGGAGTCGGCTGTCCGTAATGCTGTATCAACTAGACCTTTTCTGGCGCCGTAGGAAGAAATAATGTATTCGGTTACGGTTAAGCCTTCACGGAAGTTGGTTTTAATGGGAAGGTCAATAATTTCCCCTTGAGGATTAGCCATCAACCCCCGCATCCCCACTAACTGACGCACTTGGGAGATGTTTCCCCGCGCTCCAGAAAAAGCCATCATGTAAACGGAGTTGAGAGGATTGGTTGATTTAAAGTTGCGAACAACTTCGTCTTTGAGTGCTTCAGAGGTGCCGTTCCAGGTATCAACTACTTTTTGGAAGCGTTCAACTTCGGTAATTTCTCCTTTGGTATAACGACGCTCAGTGCGACGAATTTCTTCTTGGGCTTCATCAAGTAAACCTCGTTTAGAAGGGGGAATTTGTAAGTCTTCTACACTAATTGAAACTCCTGCACGGGTAGCATAGCGAAATCCCATGTCTTTGAGTTTATCTGCAATCTGAGCAGTTCGAGCCGTTCCATGATGGGTAAAAGCCCAAGAAATCAGCTTTTTGAGTTGCTTTTTATCAATGATTTGATTACGGAAGATTTTAGGATTTTGAGTCATTTTATTACCGTTATTAGGGGACAGGTTACAGGGGAGGGGTTTGGAGAGATTTGAACGGGAGTTACGCTAAGACGTCTTGAACGGTTTTATTGAAAATAATTCGACCCGTTGTAGTTCGGACATATTGAGATAAAATATTACCTTCTTTGTCTTCTCGAACTCGACGAGTTTGTTGACCGCTTTTTTTTCCTACATAAACTTTAGTTACAACTCCATCACTACTGGTTTCTTCACGCTCTAACTCTTCAGATTCATCGAGTATCACTTTTCCTGTAAAACGCACCCAAACTTTAGAATGCAAGTCTACACAACCTTGTTCATAGGCTGTAATTGCATCTGTTAAACTGGCAAAATAACTATCTGCACCCTTAATTGCCGCCGGGTTTTCTGCTGTTAGATAATAGCAGCCTAGTACCATATCTTGACTCGGTGTAACAATCGGAGAACCCGTTGCCGGAGACAGAATATTATTAGAAGCAAGCATTAATAATCGGGCTTCAGCTTGAGATTCTATTGACAGGGGAACATGAACAGCCATTTGGTCGCCATCAAAGTCAGCATTAAAAGCCGGACAGACTAAAGGATGGAGTTGAATTGCCCGTCCTTCGACTAATATCGGTTCAAAAGCTTGAATACCCAAACGGTGTAGAGTAGGCGCTCGGTTCAGCATCACAGGATGACCTTCTATGACCTCCTCTAAAACATCCCAAACACTCGGGTCATTGCGTTGAATTAATTTTTTAGCTGCTTTGATATTATTGACTAAACCCTGACGAATTAACCGATGAATAACAAAAGGTTGAAATAATTCAATCGCCATTTCTCGGGGTAAGCCGCACTGGTGCATCTTTAGTTTCGGCCCGACAACAATCACAGAACGTCCAGAATAATCCACCCGTTTTCCGAGTAAGTTTTGTCGAAAACGGCCCTGTTTTCCTTCAATAATATCAGAGAGAGATTTTAACGGACGATTATTTGCCCCCACTACCGTTCGTCCGCGCCGACCATTATCAATTAAGGCGTCTACGGCTTCTTGTAACATCCGTTTTTCGTTCCGGATAATAATTTCAGGTGCTAAAATTTCCTGCAAACGAGCCAGACGATTATTACGGTTAATGACCCGACGATACAAGTCATTTAAATCACTGGTCGCAAAACGTCCCCCATCTAACTGCACCATAGGACGCAAGTCCGGAGGAATAACAGGAATGACGTGTAACACCATCCATTCAGGTTTTGAACCCGTAGCGATAAAGTTATCAATCACCCGCAAACGTTTAATCAGTTTGGCGCGTTTTTGTCCTTTAGCCGCCGCAATTTCTTCACGCAGTCTTTCAGCTTCTTGTTCTAGGGGAATATCAGCCAAGAGTTGGGAAATAGCCTCAGCCCCAATTCCCACTTCTACGCCACTGAGGGTCGTATCCTCACTGTACATTTGTTCTTCTATATCAAGCCATTGTTCCTCCATCAACAGCTGTTTGTAGGAGAGGTTATCAGCATTACCCGCATTCAGAACAACGTAAGCATTAAAATAGACAACCTGTTCAACATCTCGCAATGGCATATCAAGCAAGATTGCCATATAGCTGGGAATACCTTTGAGATACCAAACATGAGTTACGGGGGCGGCTAGTTTAATATAGCCCATGCGATGACGACGCACCCTAGACTCAGTAACCTCAACTCCACAGCGCTCGCAAACAATACCCCGATGTCGAACTCGCTTGTATTTACCGCAGTGACATTCCCAGTCTTTGGCTGGCCCAAAAATTCGCTCGCAGAATAAACCATCCATTTCGGGCTTGAGAGTCCGATAGTTAATGGTTTCGGGTTTGGTGACTTCGCCAACGACCTGATTATTGGGTAAAGTTCGTTCTCCCCACTGACGAATGCGCTCTGGAGAAGCGATTCCAATTTTGACGTAATCAAAACGTTGTTCTAATTTTGGCATGGTTTTTACAGTGAACAGTGATGAGTGATCAAGTGACCGTTATCAGTGATGATTTGGTGTTGGGCGCCGCAGGAGCCAGACCGAAACCCGAAACCTGAAATCCTAAATGACTTAGGATTCTGTGTCGTCGTCGGCGACTGGGGTAAATTCGTAGGTGGGTTTTGAGGGCGTGCGTCCCCGGTTAGATTCATCGGCCATTAAGTCCACTTCTAAGTCTCGACTGATGCCATCTTCCCCGGTTTCGACTTTGTGAACTGCAATGTCTAAACAGAGAGATTGCAATTCTCGCATTAACACTTTAAAAGATTCTGGTGTTCCGGGTCGAGGAATAGCTTTTCCTTTAACAATGGCGTTGAGGGCCTCGTTACGGCCTTGCATATCGTCTGATTTAACGGTCAGCAATTCTTGTAAGGTATAGGCAGCCCCAAAGGCTTCGAGCGCCCAAACTTCCATTTCTCCAAATCGCTGTCCGCCTTGTTGGGCTTTACCACCGAGGGGCTGCTGGGTAACGAGGGAATAAGGGCCTGTGGAACGAGCGTGAATTTTATCATCAACCAGGTGAACCAGTTTCAGAATATAAGCCACACCTACGGTTACAGCTTGGTCAAAGGGTTCTCCTGTGCGGCCATCGTAGAGTATCACTTTCCCGGGGTTATCGGGGTTAAACAGCCAATCCTTCTTGGTTTTTTCACGGGCGAGTTTTAACTCTCCATGCACGGTTTCCCGTGACATTTCTTGTCCGTGCATTTCATCGAAGGGAACGACTTTATAGCGCATTTTCAGGTTTTCACCCGCCCATCCGAGTAAACATTCAAAGATTTGACCGACGTTCATCCGAGAGGGTACACCCAGGGGATTTAAAACAATATCCACTGATCGTCCATCGGGTAAGTAGGGCATATCTTCAACAGGCAAAATCCGCGAAACAATTCCTTTATTGCCGTGTCGTCCAGCCATTTTGTCGCCGACTTGAATTTTTCGTTTTTGAGCGACATAAACACGGACAACCATATTAGCACCGGGCGGAAGTTCATCGCCTTGTTCACGGGTAAAGACGCGCACATCAACTACCCGCCCTTTTTCCCCGTTGGGGACTCGCAGGGAGTTATCCCGAACATCCCGGGCTTTTTCTCCAAAGATTGCCCGCAGGAGTTTTTCTTCTGGGGGTTGATCGGATTCTCCTTTGGGAGTGACTTTACCGACGAGGATATCTCCGGCCTCAACCCAAGCCCCGACTCGAATAATACCGTTGCCATCCAGTTGTCGCAGGGAGTCTTCCCCAACGTTAGGAATTTCACGGGTAATTTCTTCTGGCCCTAATTTGGTTTGTCTGGCTTCGATTTCGTATTTCTCAATGTGTATTGAGGTGTAGATATCCTCATAAACAAGACGTTCACTAATTAAAATGGCGTCTTCGTAGTTGTAGCCTTCCCAGGGCATATAGGTGACGATGATATTGTGACCTAAAGCAAGTTCTGCCCCTTCTGTGGAGGAACCGTCTGCTAAAACTTGTCCGACAACCACTTGGTCGCCTTCGTAGACGAGGGGACGTTGGTTTAAACAGGTGTCTTGGTTAGAACGGCTATATTTCTGTAACTCATATTCGATTTCGAGTCCATCGGGTGAGGTCACACGAATTCGCGCCCCGTCAACATAGGTGACTTCTCCATCAATTTGAGAAACAATCACCATCCCCGAGTCTCTGGCGGCCTGGGCTTCTAATCCGGTCCCCACTAAAGGCCGTTGGGGTCGCAGTAGAGGAACAGCTTGGCGCTGCATATTAGACCCCATCAGGGCGCGGTTAGCATCGTCGTGTTCGAGGAAGGGGATTAAAGAGGTGGCAACGGAGATAATTTGAACGGGGGACACGGCCACATAGTCCACTTGGTCGGGGGTGGTTTCGGTGAAGTCTTGGCGATACCGCACGGGAACCACTTCGCCTAAGATATTGCCTTCTCGATCAGTGGGAACGTCTCCGGGGGCGACTCGTAAATCGTCTTCTTCGTCGGCGGTCATGTAGACGGGAGGCCCATCTCGTCGCACTCGGCCATTTTCGGCGGGATAGTAGGGTGTGGCAATGAACCCGTAGGGATTAACGCGGGCATGGGTGGCTAAGGAACCGATTAAACCGGCGTTGGGGCCTTCTGGGGTTTCAATGGGACAAATCCGCCCGTAGTGGGAGGGGTGAATGTCTCGGACGGCAAAGCCTGCCCGTTCTCGAGTTAAACCGCCCGGACCCAGGGCAGAAATCCGCCGTTTATGGGTCAATTCCGCCAGGGGATTGGTTTGATCCATAAACTGGGACAGTTGAGAACTGCCGAAGAATTCTTTAATAGCGGCTACTAGAGGTTTTGGGTTGACCAGGGAAGCGGGGGTGAGGGAGTCGGAGTCTGAAACGGTCATCCGTTCACGGATAATTCGCTCTAGACGGTTTAAACCGACTCTGACTTGGTTTTGCAGGAGTTCTCCGACGGAACGCACCCGACGATTTCCGAGGTGGTCAATATCATCGGTTTCGCCGATGTCGTACTCGAGGTTAATTAGGTAATCGATTGCCGATAAGATGTCGGTGGGGGTGAGGACGCGGGTGGTATCGGGGATGGTTAGACGGAGTTTGCGATTGAGTTTGTAGCGTCCGACTCGACCAAGATCATAGCGTTTGGGGTCGAAGAAGCGGTTGTTGAGGAGTTGTTCTCCTCCGGCGACGGTGGGGGGTTCTCCTGGACGCAGTTTTCGATAGAGTTCCATTAGGGCGTCTTCTTCGCTATATTCGCCTTCTCGATCTATGGTTTTTTGGAAGTAGTCGGGGTGACGCATCGCATCGAAGATTTCGTTGTTGCTCAGTCCCAGGGCTTTGAGCAGGACTTGGGCGGAGAGTTTGCGAGTTTTGTCGATTCTCACCCAAACGAGATCGTTTTTATCGGTTTCAAATTTGAGCCAGGCACCTCGGTTGGGGATCAGGGAGGCGCTGTAGGTTCGACGTTGGTTTTTGTCGATTTCGGATTTGTAGTAGACTCCAGGACTCCGAACGATTTGGTTAACGATGACTCGTTCAGCGCCGTTGATGATAAATGTACCCCGTTCGGTCATTAGGGGGAGATCGCCGATGAAGACTTCTTGTTCTTTGATTTCGCCTGTTTCTTTGTTAATTAGGCGGGTGGGAACGTACATTTGGACGGCGTAGCTGCTATCTCGGCGTTTGGCTTCGTCTACGTCGTATTTGGGCTGTTTGAGTCGATAGTTTTGAGCGAGAAAATGGAGTTCTAGTTTTCCGGTATAGTCGGTAATCGGGGAGAAGCTCTCTAATTCCTCAATCAGTCCACTTTCGAGGAACCACCGAAAACTTGAACGTTGGATGTCGATCAAGTCGGGGAGGAGGAACATTGATTCTTCGGCGTTGGGATTGATCATGGGTTTTTTTGATTAGGACTCTTGTGGGAATTTATGGGTTTAGGGGACTGGGGCTAAACAGAATTAACGGTTGACCAAACTTTTCGGCTTGGGGTCAGAAAATCATAGATGTCGGATGCTCTGTCTCTGGGGGTCAGTTTTGGAGATTGGAGATCTTAGCATAATCTGAACTTTTATGAGTTTGACTGGGGTTAAGGGGTGAAAATGTTTTTTAAATGCTTATTGTTTGGGGTTCTTGTTGGTCTTCGGGTTGGGGTAAACTGAATAATTGACAAGCATTTTGGGTGGTTTGGCGGGCGAGGTCAGGCAGGGGAACGCCTCGAAGTTGGGCGACTTTTTCAGCCACATGACGGACATAGGCGGGTTCATTACGTTTCCCTCTACGGGGAACTGGGGCGAGAAATGGACAATCGGTTTCAACCAGTAGACGCTGACTATCGACCAAACGTGCTGAAGCTTGGATTTGATCGGCTTTTTTAAAGGTGACGGTGCCACTGAAGCTGATGTAGAGTCCTAGATCGAGAAACCATTGGGTTTCTTTGGGTGTTCCTCCCCAACAGTGCATGACTCCTTGTACCGGCCCTAGCCGTTCCCAAAATTTTCGTAAGAGTTGAACCATTTCAAAGGCTGCATCCCGACAGTGAATGATTACGGGTTTGTTTAGGTGGTAAGCTATTTCGAGTTGAGTTTCAAAGACTTGCATCTGCTGTAAGTGATTATCAGCTTTATAAAAGTCTAATCCCATTTCACCAATTGCCACCACTCGGGGATCGGATTGTGCTAGCTTAATGATGTGTTCTGGGGTGGTGCTTGTCCATTTTTCGGTGTCTAAGGGGTGTAAACCCACTGAAAAATACAGGTGTTCGACTTGATCGGCGATCGCCTGTATAGCCGGGAATTCTCCCGGGTGGACGCAAGAATGAACGAGACGAACTACTCCTGAAGCTTGCCAGCGTTGTTTGATTGCTTCTAAGTCTGATGCTAGGACATCAAAGTTGAGATGGACGTGAGTATCAACGAGCTGCATTATACTTGGGTGGTTCGCTGTTACGTGAACGGGTTAATTAATGGCAACTGCATTTTAACGCCTATTTGAGCTTGGAGATTAGAAGGTTTGGGTTGGGATCACTGGATTCTCTCCTAAACAACTTTTTTCAAGTTGTCTGTAGAGCAACGATTATTGTTATTATCCGGGTTGAACCTCTGTTTTTTGAGAACTGATCTTAACGGCTTGCTGCTGTTTTGGCTCTCTTGGATTTGAAATTCTGCCTTTGATCTCCAACTGATGGGTCGTTTTTACTGATGAACTTACACTTTCGAGCCTGAAGACAAGAGTTTGAGTTTCACCAGAACACTCACCTTTGCAGGGGGAACCTGTTTAAGACTTTGAGACTGTTTTTGGATTCACCTCGAGTGAGTGCAGTCAGCCCGTTATTTCAACTGCTAATGGGAGATGATCGACATCATCTCCCTTCCACTTTCCGGGATCACAAACGGGGTTTGCCCCCACTTGTCTTGATCTGATCTCAAGGGCTTAGGACACTAAAGACTCCTGAGCATCGGGAGCGGGGAAGTAGGGTTTGAGTGCTTTGGCGAGTCGAGCTTTTTTGTGGGCGCCATTGTTGCGATGCAGAACTCGACGCTTCACTGCTTTGTCGATTTTACTGTATGCGGCTGCCATCCGTTTGTTGACTTCTTGTAAGTTTTCTTCATTCGGATCAGCAGCATATTTTTCGACAGCAGCGAAATAATTTTTCATTAACGTTTTCACTGCGGATTTATAAGATCTGTTTTGCAGCCGATTGCGCTCTGCAATTTCGATTCGTTTGATTGCAGATTTAATATTAGCCATAGGTTCGCGTTCTTACCAGATGCGGGTCTTCAGGATTATAGAGATTCAAGTTACAGAAATACTACTATAACATCTTTTCTGCAAAAATTGTAACAGACTTGCTCAACTTTTTCTAGAATAGTGAAAAGGTGAGGGCTGGGGGCGAGGTGGAGAGGAGGCGATCGCTCAAATTAAAATTTCAGACTAGCTAAAAGGCTGAATCTGGGACGGGTGGGGGTAGGATACGTTAAACTATTAAAAGAAGACTGGAAAACGAATGACGTTTTTCAAGGATGAAAGCTGATGAGAAACTCTGAAACATCATTAAATCAAGACTCTAGGGGAATTTCGGACTCGGTGTTCGGGGTGCATCCTGGGGAGTTGGGAAGGTTAAAGTTTCTGACTCATGCTCCAGTCGGTCTTCTAGCCGATAACTTTTCAGGTTGGCACTTCTAATAACCATGCTGCGAATTATCACTCAGTGGGTCGAAGCACAATCAGAACTGCGACGGATCGCCAGTCGTACCCATGATGACATGATCCTTAACAAAGAGGCAACGGTACGGGAAGTGCTACAAACCGTTAAACGACAAGGTGACAAAGCTCTACTGCACTACACCCAAGAATTTGATCACCAAACCCTCATGCCGGAACAGTTGCGGGTTAGTGGTTCAGAATTAGATGCGGCTTACCAGCAAGTCTCGAAAGAACTGCTAGACGCGATCCAGGTGGCAGCCCAACAAATTGAGGCTTTTCATCGACAACGGGTTCCGAAATCTTGGGTTCAGTTTCAAGAGGATGATGTCGTTTTAGGTAAACGTTACACTCCGGTTGATCGAGCGGGTCTGTATGTTCCTGGGGGTCGAGCCGCCTATCCCAGTACCGTTTTAATGAATGCCATTCCGGCGAAAGTTGCCAAAGTTCCTCATGTGGTGATGATTACGCCTCCTGGCCCGGAAGGCAAGGTCAACCCGGCGGTGCTGGTGGCCGCGCAAGTGGCAGGGGTTCAGGAAATTTATCGGGTAGGGGGAGCGCAGGCGGTAGCGGCCTTGGCCTATGGTACAGAAACCATCCCCAAAGTTGATGTAATCACAGGACCCGGTAATATTTATGTCATGCTGGCGAAGAAGTTGGTTTATGGAACCGTGGGCATTGATTCTTTAGCCGGGCCATCAGAGGTATTAATTATTGCTGACAGTCAGGCGAACCCAGTTCATGTTGCTGCGGATCTTCTCGCTCAAGCCGAACATGATCCAATAGCGGCGGCAATTTTGCTCACGACGGACTCGGCTTTAGCCCGACGGGTCGTGGCAGAGGTGGAACGGCAGTTAGTGGATCACCCTCGACGAACTTTAACCGAAAAGGCGATCGCTCATTATGGTTTAGTGGTTGTGGTGGAGTCCCTGGAGGCTGCGGCTAAACTATCGAATGAGTTTGCCCCAGAACATCTAGAGCTTGAAGTCGAAGATCCTTGGGCGGTTGTTGAAAAAATCCGTCACGCAGGCGCGATTTTCTTGGGCTATTCGACTCCGGAGGCAGTGGGGGACTATTTAGCTGGCCCTAATCATACGTTACCGACTTCGGGAGCGGCTCGCTATGCTTCGGCTTTGGGCGTTGAAACCTTTTTGAAACACTCGAGTTTGATTGAATATTCTCCTGCGGCTTTGCAAAAGATAGCCAATGCGGTTAATGTTCTCGCAACGGCGGAAGGGTTGCCTTCTCACGCGGACTCTGTGCGTTTGCGAACTGAAAATCCTCAAGGTCAAACCCCAGACTCCGATCGATGATCACAATCTGATCCAGGGAAAAGGAGTTTAAGTGCCAGATCTTGCTATGATTGGAAGTCACGAGCAATTGTGACTTGTATTCGAGAGGAGAAGTATTGGTGCTGAAAACGATTCTGGTTGCTGTTGATGGTTCACCGTCGATGGAGTTAGTGATTCAAGCTCTAGAACAATTTCAATTACAACCGACGACCAATATTATCTTCTCCCATGTGATTCCGGCTTTAGAATCTGATAGTGCAGCCCTGGCGGATCGCCCTCATCCTGATTCGTCGGGAGAGTTTCTACAAGAACAACTGAGGCTTTATCAAGATAAGTTAGATTTTCGCAGTGAACTTGAAATTGTTCATGGTGATCCGGCCGAAGAAATTATTCGTCTAGCGAACATCTACAAAGTGGACTTAATCATCATTGGGAGTCGGGGATTAACGGGGTTCAATCGGATTTTACAAGGCTCTGTTAGCGCTCAAGTGGTTGCAGAGGCTCATTGTTCGGTGTTGGTGGTCAAAGAGAACGGATGAGATTCATAATAATTAACACAGTTTAGAAGTCAACCGTTAACAGTTGTTGTATCGGTTTTAATTGTTAACGGTATTAAACTTTCAGAATATGATCATTGTTTAATTATACTTTATATGCTATGTATTGGAAGTTAAATTCCTGTTTTATGGGGTTAGTTAACAATGCCAATTACAAAACGATGTTTAGCAGAAGTCATCGGGACTTTTTGGCTGGTTTTTGGGGGATGTGGAAGTGCAGTTTTGGCGGCTTCATTTCCGACAGGTGATATTGCGAATCCTTTGGGAATTGGATTAGTGGGTGTTTCTTTGGCTTTTGGTTTAACGGTGTTAACGATGGCTTATGCCATTGGTCATATTTCGGGGTGTCATCTCAACCCCGCCGTTTCTTTTGGCTTGTGGGCGTGCAAACGCTTTCCGGGTCATGAATTGCTCCCCTACATTGTTGCTCAAGTCATTGGTGGTATATTGGGTGCTGCGGTGCTTTTCTTAATTGCCAGTGGTAGCCCTGGGTTTGAGGTCAGTGCAGGTTTTGCATCAAATGGTTTTGGAAAACATTCTCCCGGAAATTACTCAATGTTGGCGGCTTTTGTCGCTGAATTTGTTTTAACTTTCATGTTTTTGATGGTAATTTTAGGTGCAACGGATCGCCGTGCGCCTCAAGGTTTGGCTCCTGTTGCCATTGGTTTAGCTTTAACATTAATTCACTTAATTAGTATTCCTGTTACGAATACTTCTGTGAATCCGGCTCGCAGCACCGCCCCCGCTTTATTTGTGGGAGGATGGGCGGTTGCTCAACTATGGCTGTTTTGGATTGCTCCCATTTTAGGCGGGGTTGCGGCTGGGTTTGCTTATTATTTCGCTTTTGAACCGTCTGTACGAGAACAAGAACTGAACCCGGATTTTAAAGGCTAGGTCTAAACGGACTCCCTAGATCGGCTCCGGTTGTTGTCCGGAAACAACGGGTGCAATATTATTAAGTTTTAGCTCTGGATGATCGCCTTGCACCTGTTGATAGTTCCATTCATTTTTGAACAGTAAAACAGGCCGACCCCAACTATCTTTGACGGTGACAGTATTAAATAAACGCCCGACTTTTTCTAAGGCTTCCCAACCGCCATGTACCCAACGGGCAACACTATAAGGCAGCATTTCTAGCAGGGTTTCTACACCGTATTCTTGCTGAAGTCTGAACTGTACCACTTCAAATTGCAGTTGACCCACTGCGGCTAAAATTGGGTCGCGTTTGGCGTCATCGGCGGAATACATAATTTGAACGGCACCTTCTTCGCGTAACTCTAAAACGCCTTTGCGAAACTGTTTGAATTTAGATGGGTTGGGATTTCTCAGATAGGCAAATAGTTCGGGAGAGAAGCAAGGAATGCCTTCGTATTCGAGTTTTTGACCGTTGTAGATCGTGTCTCCAATGGCAAAAACTCCGGGATTATTTAAACCAATCACATCCCCAGGATAGGCGATTTCAATGGATTCTCGATCTTGAGCAAAAAGTTTTTGAGGACGAGATAAACGAACGGTTTTACCTGTTCGCGCATGGTTAACGGTCATATCTTTTTCAAATTTTCCGGTACAAACCCGCACAAAGGCCACGCGATCGCGATGTTTGGCGTCCATGTTGGCTTGGAGTTTAAAGACAAATCCGGTAAAGTCTGGGTATTCGGGGGGAACTTCGCCTACAGTACTGCGATGAATTCCAGGTTTTAACCCGTATTCTAAAAAGGCTTCGAGAAAGAGCTTGACCCCGAAGTTGGTCATGGCGCTTCCGAAAAAGACGGGGGTCATTTTACCTTGATGGACTTGTTCTAAGTCTAGATCTGATCCCACTTCTTCTAGGAGTTCGAGGTCTTCTTTTAGCTGATAGTATAGATCTTGGTCTAGTAATTCTTCGATGCGAGGATCGCCCAGACTAATAACGGTTTCTGCGGCTTCTCGACTCCCGTGATGCGATCGCTGAAACAGATAAATTTGCTGGGTGCGTCGGTCAAATACGCCTTTAAAGGTATCTCCCATGCCGATCGGCCAGTTAACGGCGTAGGGTTTGAGGCCAAGTTCCTGCTCAATTTCATCTAACAGGGATAAGGGATCACGTCCCGGTCGATCCATTTTATTGATGAAAGTAAAGATAGGAAGACCCCGCATTTTGCAGACTTCAAATAACTTGCGAGTTTGGGGTTCTAAACCTTTAGCGGCATCTTCTAACATCACGGCATTGTCTGCTGCGGCTAGGGTACGGTAGGTGTCTTCACTGAAGTCTTGGTGTCCAGGTGTATCGAGGAGGTTAATTTGATAACCACCGTACTCAAATTGTAACACGGTGGAGGTGATGGAAATACCCCGTTGTTGTTCCATTGCCATCCAGTCCGATGTCGCGTGACGTTGGGTTTTACGGACTTTAACGGCTCCGGCTTCGTGGATCGCACCTCCGTAGAGAAGGAGTTTTTCAGTCAGGGTGGTTTTCCCGGCGTCAGGGTGAGAGATGATTGCAAAGTTACGTCTTCGTTCGACTTCGACTTGGAGTTCGGTTTGAGTTTCTGTGGGCATTATCAAGACCTTGTTGCAAACTTTCAGATGAACCTCTTGGGTTATAGCCTTTTCCGCTTGGGCGCGGTTTCAATAAACGGATTTTATTCCCGCTTATACTAGAAGTTATGTTAGCGCATTTCTTGATGATACCGTTTAACGTTTTCTATGAGCTACATTTTAGGGCGATTTCTCATTAGCTGTCTCTTGAAGGTTTTGAGTAGAGATTCTTTTTCTAAAAAAATAAACAGTCTATCTCAAGTCATTAATCAATTTTTTTTATTTTTACATCCCCAGAACAAGATTGATATAATAGACATCAATTTTAATCACTTCTCGAATTTAACATTGAATCAACAAAACTCATTCTAATTAAAAGCTAGCTCGGCTCGGGAACCCTAAGCAATAGGTGTTTATTTTTTGTTTTCTTGAACTTAATTCTCATTAAATCCTTGGAATCGTCGGAATTGAGCTTGTTATGACAATTTTACCTGAGATTTTCACGTTTTTTTCGTTTATTCCTCATGGCCACTGTTACCTATGGCAAATCCAACTGGTGAGCTTGCACTTAATTTCTGATCTGTTAATCTTCTTAGCTTATTTCTCAATTCCCATTACATTATTTTGCTTTATTCGCCAACGAAAAGACTTTCCCTATCCTGATGTGATTCGTTTGTTTGCTGCGTTTATTATCGCCTGTGGCTTAACTCATTTAATGAGTATCATCACACTCTGGTATCCCATTTATTGGGTTTCTGGGACTCTCAAAGCTATTACAGCTTGTATTTCAGTTCTAACGGCGACTGTGCTTATTCCTTTACTTCCTCAAGTTCTCGCGTTAAAGAGTCCAGCAGAACTTGAACGCATCAATAAAGCACTTGAAAAAGCTCATCAACAACTGAGTTTTCATATTGAAAATACACCTTTAGCTGTTATAGAATGGGATAAAAATTTTCAAGTTAAGCGTTGGTCAAAACAAGCAGAAATGTTCTTCGGATGGACAGCAGAAGAAGTGACTCATTTACATCCCAGTCAATGGAATTTTGTTCCGCCAGAAGATCAAGAAAATGTGCATCAAATCATGTCTGCATTAATTGATAAAAATCGACCGCGCAACAAACATCGGAATCGTAATTATGCCAAAGATGGTTCAATTGTTTATTGCGATTGGTATAATTCGGCTTTGTTTGATGAGTCAAATCAACTGGTTTCAGTTTTATCACTGGTTCAAGATATTACAGATGAAATCAAAGCCGAAGAAGCCTTATGTCAAAGTGAACGCCGTTATCAAACCTTAGCGGAAGCCTCTCCGGTAGGAATTTTTTATAGTGATTCTCAAGGAAACTGTTTATATGTGAATGAAAAATGGTCTGAAATTACCGGAATGAGTCCTGATGAAGCGATCAGGAATGGATGGACTCAAGCTTTATATCCAGAAGATAAAGAGCGAATCATTCAGGAATGGGAAATGGCTGTGAGTCACAAATTTTCTTTGCAGTGTGAATATCGAATGCAACGTCCGACAGGTGAAATCACTTGGGTCTTTGGTCAAGCTTGTCCTCAAATTAATGAATCTACGGAAGAAGTGATGAGTTATATTGGTACAATCACAGATATTACACCTCGCAAACAAGCAGAAGAAGCGCTACAAATTTCTGAAACTCAATTTCGTCAACTGGCGCAACAGGAAGAATTAATTAATCGTATTGCCAGTCAAATTCGGAATTCTCTGGATCTGGAAACGATTTTACAAACCAGTGTGTGTCAGGTTAAAAATTTATTACAACTGGATCACTGTTATTTTGTCTGGTATCGTTGTCAAAGTTCCAGCCCTCACTTTGTCGAGGAGTTAGAAAAGGCTGAATCTTCATCTTTTTCAGATTATTGGGAGGTGGTTTATGAAGCAAAAAACCCCGAACTTTCCAGTTTAATTGGTCGCTATTCTATAGAACGGGTTGGGGGATGGGCAATGCGATATTTACAGCTTGAATTTATTCAAGTCGATAACAGTTCAGAGGTGTTAGAAGATGATATGCGTGAGTTTTTGACTGAGTTGGGTTTTCTTTCTTTTTTATCGATTCCCATTCAAACTCAGTTGGGTGAAATTGGGATTTTTGCCTGTAGTCATCATCAGAATTATCATTATTGGAATGGGAATGAAGTAGAACTTTTAAAAGCGGTAACGGATCAATTAGCTATTGCGATTAATCAAGCTCAACTTTATGCTAAAACCCAAGAAAATGTTATTCAAGCCCAAGCCCAAGCCGAACAAATTAAAATCGCTTTAAAACAGTTAAAACAAACTCAAAATCAACTGATTCAAACGGAAAAAATGTCATCTATAGGGCAAATGGTTGCTGGAATTGCCCATGAAATTAATAACCCAGTGACCTTTGTTTATAGCAATGTTATTCCTGCTCTTGAATATACCGATGATCTGTTAAATTTACTGAATCTTTATCAAGAATATTATCCCCAACCTGTTACAGAAATTCAAGAATTGAGCCAAGATATTGATCTAGAATTTATTATGGAGGATTTACCCAAACTTCTCAGTTCGATGAAGATGGGAGCGGATAGAATTCGTCAAATTGTAGTATCGTTGCGGAATTTTTCGCGACTTGATGAGGCAGAATTTAAAGCGGTTGATTTACATCAAGGACTGGATAGTACATTATTAATTTTACAAAATCGTTTAAAAGAACAAGTGGGACAGGTAGGAGTTGAGGTGATCAAAAAATATGGTAGTTTGCCTTTAGTAGATTGTTATGCGGGTCAAATGAATCAGGTTTTTATGAATATTTTGGTGAATGCGCTGGATGCTTTAAATGAACAGAATCAAGCGAAAGTTAAACGGGGAATTTTGAATGGAAAGGTTGAGGATCACTCCTCTCAAAAAAAAGCAATAATTCAAATTCAAACTGAAGTTGTCAACTCGAATTGGGTGATGATCCGAATTGCAGATAATGGGCCAGGTATGTCGGAACAGGTTCGCTGTAAGCTTTTTGACCCCTTTTTTACGACAAAACCGATTGGTCATGGGACAGGTTTGGGGCTTTCGATTAGTTATCAAATTGTGGTTGAAAAACACCAGGGTCAGTTAGAGTGTTTTTCTCAGATCGGACAGGGATCTGAGTTTATTATTCAGATTCCTATTCACCAACAAAAAAAGTGATCGGGATCTGGGTAATAAGAGTTATGCTAAAGTTAGAGTTAGGAGGGGAAATTATGAATGCAGAAGATCAACGGAAACTGTTATCGGCTTTGTGTCATGGATCAATTTTTTTTAGTAGTTTTTTAATTTCAGTGGGAATTCCGTTTGCGATTTTATTTGCATCGGAAGATACTGTGGTTCGGGCGAATGCAAAGGAAGCTTTAAATTTTCATATCAATCTCTATATTTATGCTGTCATCTGTATCATTTTGATTTCTGTCTTTATTGGAATTCCGCTTCTGATTATACTGGGGTTGACGAGTTTTATTATGCCTTGTCTTGGCATTGTATCGGTGATTAATCATCCCAATCAGCCTTACCGTTATCCTTTTATATATCGATTTTTTTAAGCAACAATCAAGGGTAAATTTTCGGACTTAACAGTTGAGAAGATAATGGATCAACTTGATTATGAACACTGGGTTTAATGGAGATAATATCTTCAATATTTCGTTTCATGGTTGCACAAATTGAATCGAGTTGTAAGTCATTGAGATCATAACCAAAAGGATTTTCAATCTCCCGACCAATTTCTTCTATGCCGAGTAAGGTAAAACTAATCATTCCGGCAGCAATCCCATTATACCAGAGGAGTTCGTCTGCTAATTTGAGGGGTAAAATTAAACAATAAATCGAGAGAATTTGCTTTAGGTGAATATTATAAGCCAAAGGCATGGGTGTTTTTATAATTCGTTCACAAGCCCCTAAAACATCAACCATGGTATCGAGTAACTTAAACATGGCGGTGAGTTGATAGGTATTGAGGCAATTGCGATGATGTTGTCGTTGCAGATAATCTCCGATCCAGAGGGCAATTTCTAGGGGAGGATGGTTCATTGATTGTAGTATAGCATATTGTTCGGGTGAGACTAATGCTTCGATTTCATGGTTGATTTTTTCACCTCGCAAATGTAACTTCATGGCAAAAGCAAAAGCGACTAATAATCGTAGAATCGCTATTTTTTCTTGAGAGTCATTCGGGTCTTTTTCAGCAATTGTCACCCAAACTTGTCGGGAAAAGTTACGAACGGTATTGACTAAAGTTCCCCACATTTTTCGACCTTCCCAAAAGCGATCATAGGCGGTATTTGTTCTAAAAACTAACAATAAGCCTAAGACTAAATCCGGCATGATAAAGTTATCAATTACCGTCGCTTGCACCGCAAATCCCAAGTGATAAAGAATAGACACAAAGAAGCCAAAGAGAGTGCAGAAAATAACCCGAGGTAAAATCGCCGGAATGACAGAACCACTGAGCCGAAATGTAACTTTAAACCAGCCTTGTTTGCGGTCAATCATAGGATTATTTGAGCCTGAGCAGTTAAAAGAAGGTCAAACAGTAAACGGTTTTCTATAGGATTTTTTATACGGTTCTCTGTTCTCTATTTCCTGTTATTAAATTGATGACAGGGATAAACAAAACCTGCAACTGCAATCTCTGATTCTTGTAACTTGATCGCATCCAGTTAACAATTCTCAAGGGGTCTAACAGAACTTTTAGGCTAATTTAGCAGTTTCTTGAACTGAAGACGCTTGAGCGTTGGATGATTTCAAATTCAATTCTCGGACTCTACGGGAGAGCATCCGGATAATATTAATCGCAATTCCAGGAGTTTCATCAATGGCATCATAAAGCTGCATTTGAGTGAGCATCAAACAGTCACAAGGTTCGAGGGTACTGACAGAAGCGGAACGAGGTTCTGCATCAAACAGCGACATTTCCCCAAAACAGGCACCTTTTCCCATTTGGGTGAGTTCGACCTCACCAATATGAACCCTCACCCGCCCTGAAACGACAATATAGAGCGATCGCCCTTCTTGTCCTTCTGTAAAGATATTGTGATCGGTTGGGAAAGAAAGTTCATCCATCACAGAAGCTAGACGCACCAAGAAGTCATCCCGTAGCTCCTGAAAAATCGGGACTCCCCTGACAAAGAGTAAGCGTTCTACGCTGGTTAACATAATTTTAGATTTGAGTTAATTTAACAGAAATTTATTCACTTGACGCCCAGTTCATCCATCATCTCAGCCACTTGAGTGGAAACTAAAGGATCGGGGTCATTTTTCAGCATTGGCAATAATTCTACCAAAGCTCGTGGTGAAGCAATTTTTAAATAGGCTAAAACAGCTTCTCGGACAAAACCTGTGGGATGTCGTAAGCACATCAGAGTTTGTTCTGCTGTCAAACTCCAATGAGCCTCACGGGATAAATGAAAGCAACAAGCCAGCGTCCAGTCTGAGAGAAAGTGACGTAAGTCTAATAAACGACGGAGGCGATTACTGGGTTTGAGGGGTCGATAGGGCATTAACGGGGCGAGATATTCTAGTTTTTCCAGTTCGGAATGGCGATCAAGGATATTAATCAGCGATCGCTTATGGGCAATATCAACGGTGTTATCCAAAATTTCCAAGCCCCGCGCCACATTTGCTGCTTGCAGAGAACGAATATTAAAAGCAGCGGCTTGAATCGATCCCAAGGGATAGAGGAACTTCATTAGTAAAAAACAGCGTTCAACCGCATCAGACTCTAATCCCCGTAACGCTTGTCCGAGGAGTTGTTGAGGGGACTGAGATTCACTCCAATCACCATTGATCCGGTTGGGTGTAATTTGTCTTATGGGGAGTAAAGATAAATCAATCAGGGCAGCATAAATGTGACCCAAAAACATTAATTCTTGCTCAATTAACGTTTCTACGCCACTGCGACCCACACGCTCTAAAACCCCTTCAATTCCGGCATCATCGGGAATTTTCAATAGGATTCGCAAAATATTGCGACGTGTCGTTCCCCAGGATGTCATCAAACGATTAACCAGACTATCTATGGCTTCAATCGTGCCAATTTCTCCAATCGCGCTCCAAGCTTGCAATCGGACTAAATCAGTTTTATCAATATCTTGAGCCACAGAGACTAACAGGGGTATGGCATCATTTTCTAATCTGACAAGGGCTTGTCGAGCGGCTTCTCGGGTGGAACGATAACCGAGGGCTTTGACTAAAGAGGGGTAATATTCTTCCATGTGAGTCGAAGCGATCACATCAAGGAGAGCGCAACGCACCCGCAGGGATTCATCTTGAAGTAAATCATCAAGATGGAGGCGTAAGTTTTGTAAATAATCAGCTTCTCCCAACGCCCTGGCCCCCATGACTCGTTCTCGCTCTTGTTGGGAGGTAATCATGCGGCGAATGGTATTGGTGGCAACGGCTTTTTGTTCGCGATCGCCTCGGCGCATAATTAAAGCAGCAGCGGTTCCTCGAACAACGGGATCGACTTGCGGTTGGAGATAGGGTCGGAGTTGTTCGATATCGGGTTCTGTTTCGGTCAGCCAGATGTAACGCAGAGCCAGAGCCAGAACCTCTGGGGGCAGAGCGCGACGAGAGAGGGCGCGAATTTCACCCAAATAGTCCGGGTTAGGGTGATTGAGCATAATTTCCAGACTTTGACGCTGGAGAGGTGGGGAGAGGTCTTCTAGAAGCGGTACTAGGGTTTCCCCGACATTTTTAGGATCTAGTTGACTGAGGAGTTCGATACAGGAGCGCTTATCGGCATCGGGTTTAGGTTGGGCGAGGTTTTCGGCAACGGAGCGCTTTAAGGCTCGCATATTCACGTCGGTTACGCCTAAACGTCCCCGTTCGGCGCTGCGAACCAGTAGACCTACGTATTGACTGCGGATAGCCAGTACAACCAATAACCAAACCAGGGATAAAGCAATGATAACGGCGACAAAGACGAGACTCTGCTGATTTTCAAACCATACTTCTGGTTCTTCTGGGAGTAACCAGTGACTTAGTCCCAAAATGATTAAAATCAAAACCCCGGAGACTCCGGTAGATAGGGGTTCAAAAACGCCATTCACTAGGGTTTGAATATCGCTGCGGGTATTATCAGGCAGGGGCTGAAATAGGACGGCGCCTGTGGTTTCAATCAGAGTGTAGTGAAAGAGTTCATCAAGGAAACGAAGGATGACGAAACCGATAAAGATGGTAAATAGGCCTGTGATCCCACCAATCAGGGATAAACTTCCTAAAGCGACAATACCGATGGGGAGGATACTGGCAGTGCCAAATACGCCTGTGCGTTCAACGAGGCGACTGGAAGCAAACCATTGGGTGGCGACTTGAAAGGTGCTGAGGATGCCTTCAAAGATTCCCAAAAAGCTAACAATTCCACTGGCATCTGCAGATTGATATTCCAGTTGGCTAAAAAATTGGAAGTCTACGAGAACGTAGAGAACTTCTGCCATCACAAAAAAGGCGACAAGCGGGATGACGTAGCCTTGCAGAGGGCCTTTGAGGTTGCGGCTACTAAATTCGGGTTGTTCGTCTTCAGGGGTCCAACGGGAGGAGTCGGGAAAGGATTGTCGGTGGCGTTGAGCCAGATAGAATAAGATGCCTGCACCGAGAATGACCATGACCCCTGACAGGATGGTGACATTTTGTAGCCCGACGAATCTTAAAATTAGGGGCAGGGAAAACCCACTCACGACTCCGGCGACTAAAAATCCACTACTAATTAGGGGATAGGTGCGTTTAATTTCGCGAATGTTAAACAGTTGGTTGGAGGTAATAGAGGTGTTAAGGTCGTTGAGGAGGTAACAGGCTTCGACCCATAACCACATTAAAAATAGAGTAACAAATTCAACACTGATCCCTGCAATTTGAATATTATTGATCCCTAATCCTACACGAAAGAGAAACAGGGGTACGGCCATCAGCACTAAAATGACGACGATTACCCGACGCAAAGGCAGAGTTTTTTGCAGCCAGGAATAGACGACACCTAAACTTGAACCTATGGCAGCGCTGGCGATATAAATCCAGGGGAGTTTATCGGCTCCGTATTGATCGAGGAATAGGCCGACTGTACTGAGTTCTAGCCAAATCAAACCTGCTGATGTTAAGGTATAGACCAAGAACATCAGGAAGGTGCGATCGACTTCTTCAGGACGCAGGTTTAGACTTCGCAGCAGCCCTTGTCCAAAAACGGTAGAGCCACTGATTTGCTTTTCCATTCAGTGTTGATACCCCCTGGCATAGATGTTTTGATGACTCTTTCTCTAAATTTTATATTAAACTTGGCTGGGAATTTAGTGAAGGGGATCGAGTCAGGAAGGTTAGATTTTGTCTGTGCCTTTTTGACCCTGAGCCGATCCCCTAGATCTAATACAGTCAGCTTGACATCCTCTCTTGGCGAGTTTTTTTCTGAAATTAATTGACTAGGAGTTCTGAGTAGCTAATTTCTTCGGAGACAATAACATCATCATGGTTCGCCCTTCTTGTTTGGGGTATTGTTGAACCTCTGCTAATTCTTCTAAATCAGTCGCCATGCGGTTTAGCAGTTCCTTGGCGAGGTTACTGTGTTGAATTTCGCGACCCCGAAACATAATGGTTGCTTTCACCTTATCACCAGATTTGAGGAAGCGTTCAGCTTGTCTGACCCGGACTTGGTAGTCGTGGTCATCAATTTTGTAGCGCATTTTCACTTCCTTGACATCAGCCGTGTGCTGCTTTTTCTTGGCTTCTCTGGCTCTTTTTTCTTGCTCAAACTTGTATTTCCCATAGTCCATAATCCGACAGACAGGGGGATCGGCTTTATCACTGACCAGAACTAGATCTAGTTCTTTTTCCTCCGCCAGTCGTTGGGCATCCCGAGGAGCCAAAATCCCCAGTTGTGCGCCGTCGATATCGATCACCCGGATTTTGGGAAATCGGATATTTTCGTTGATTTGGGGCAGATTGCGATTTCTTTTTTTATCGATCACAGACATTGACAAAGTTTTAGAAGCGGTTAGTGTATAAATGAGCGTGTTCCAGAAATATATAAATATTTTACTCACTTCAACTCATTTTCGGTGAAGTTTTAATCTAAATTCTAGAAACGCTAAGATTAAGGGGTACAAATGTAAAGTTATGTTTTGAACGGACGTGGAATTGACTCTAAAAACGGTACAACCGCCCTATGGTTTCCAACGAGATTGGGTTTGGCGAGGTTGGAAAATTCGCTACACCTATATGAGAGCATCGAACCGCACAAAAAGTCAGGGTGACTCATCTCTACCGATTATTTGTTTACATGGGTTTGGGGCTTCAATTGGACATTGGCGATATAGTCTTCGGGAACTGAGTCAGTCTCATACCGTTTACGCCCTTGATTTATTGGGGTTTGGCGCTTCCCAAAAAGCAATTGCCTCTTATGATAGTTTACTCTGGGCTGATTTAGTCTACGACTTTTGGAAGACTTTTATCGGAGAGTCTGCTATTTTAGTGGGAAATTCAGTGGGTTCCCTGGTTGCTTTAGTGGCTGCGGCTCAATATCCAGACATGACTCAAGGGGTTGTTGCTATTAGTTTACCAGACCCAGTTGCTCAAACAGAAGCGGTTCCGGCTTGGATGCTTCCAATTGTTGAAGCCATTCAAAATACGGTGGCTTCACCCCCAGTTTTAAGAAGTATTTTTTATATCGTTCGTCGTCCATCTTTGGTGCGTCGTTGGGCTAAATTGGCTTATGAAAATCCCGATGCTGTAACGGATGAATTAGTAAAGATTTTAACCACACCCTCGACAGACCGAGGGGCAGCCCGGGCTTTTTCTATGTTGTTTAAAGTCATGGGAAGTTCTCGTTTGGGGCCAGGGGTGAAGACGCTTTTACCGCGTGTTAATGTTCCTATTTTACTTCTTTGGGGCGCTCAAGATCGACTCATTCCAATTCGGTTTGCAAATCCTAGTAAATATCTTCAGTATAATTCCAACATCAAATTTGTTCAGTTAGAACGAGGGGGTCACTGTCCTCACGATGAATGTCCAGAATTGGTTCATCGCGAAATTTTACAGTGGATTGTTAGTTTTACTGAAAAAATTCAGTCTGAAGACGAACAAAATACAGATATTCCCAATCAACTAACTCAATCCTAAAGGAAATTCTGACTGAATCTTCCATTTTTTCCCCGTATGAATCAGCAAGGTTAACTGCGGAACAATAAATTGATATTGTAGTGGTTTTGTTTGGAATTCTTGCCATCCGGCTTGAAAATTTTGGCGGCTTAAATCTTTAAAGGCAACGGTCATATGCGGGGAAAACGGACGGGTTTTTGAGACTTGATCAATCAGATTTAAGGTGATTTCTAACTGTGTCATTAGTGCGCTTTGAATTTGGAGCAATTCTGGCGTTTTTAAAACGTTTACATAAATTACTCTAGGCGGAAATGCACCAAACCCCGATAAGGTTATCGGAATGGGTACATAGGTTTTTGCCAACTCTGTTAGACAGTTTTCTAAGGGGTTTAACTCTTCGATCAATCGTTTAAATGGCGGTTGTAAGGTGACGTGGGGGGGAGATTTTAAAGCATGACGACTGTTATAGTTTTGAGCAAAATATTGTTTGATTTGAGTAATTTCGTTTTGAATTTCGACAGGTGGCAGTAATGCTATAAAAAATAACTGTTCAGAAGATTTCATGGATTTTGAATCTAAATTAACAACCATAGATGATAAAATTTGCCCAATAATAGGGACTTTCAAAAGGATGTTCCTGTTGACATTTCCAGGCTAAGAGTGTAAGTTGATCATTTATTTTTTGTTGTTTTTCGCTGTCTTGTTGTTGTTTTAGATAGGCAATAATTTCAGGTTGATAGACTTGCTCGAGTTCTTGACCTGTTAAAGTTCTCAGTTGAATTTGAGCTTGACGTAAGGCTTCCGTTGAGCTTTGTTGTTGTAAGTTCTGATAATAAAACCAGATGAATAGCGAGGTTGCAATATCTTCTAAAGACCATAAGGGGTAAATAATGCGTTGAGTTCCCCGTTCTAAAAAGTGGTTAAAGACTCTCATGTTAATCTCAAAAAAGTCTAGGGTTTCGCACTCTAATTTCAAATCCGGAATCAAAATTTCTAGTAAATAGAACCGATGCAAACTCAAAAGTTGACCCAGAGAAATTTGACAATCATTTAATTTAAGTTCGGCTTCAAGAGGATTTTCTGAAGAAAAATGAATACTCGAACCTAAATATAAAAGCTGAACTTGCTGAATTAATGTTTCAAACTGACTCGCCGTTGCTGTTTCATTGGAGAGATAAAATTCTTCGTAAACCTGATAGAGTTTTGCTATTTTTTGAGCTTCATAACCTATGAAAATCATCCCTCCGGTTGCTTCTTCTAAAATCCCTAAAGAATGAGCAGAAGTCGATTCATTGTTTTGAAAATCAACGTTCAGCATTGTACAACTCGATATTGTTCTGATTTTAAAGCGATCGCACAAATAGATGGTTTGATCTTTGAGTTGAATAGGAAGTGCAGCAAAGGGGATAGAATAGAGATTGAGATGGGGAATAATAATCAGTTCTTGACAATCTTCTAAAGCTTCGGAAATTAATTGATTGAACTGTAATTTTATCGAGAGTTCTGATAACAATTCAGGGATTTGATTTCGCCATTCTCGGCGATGGTTTTGATGATTTTCGATCCAGGCTGTTTGAATCCAATTTTGCAGACTTTCTATTCCTTCGCCTTCGCAGGTATGCAGAATAATTTCGGTTTTACGAATGACAAAAACATAGGTATTTTCTGCTGTGGTGTAAAAATTTAAAATAGCTGTGGTTTCATTCGGAACTAAAGCTTGAATCTTGTCAATACTCAAAGCTGTAACTTGTAACTGTTCCGCAACTTTTGGATCTAAACGGTGAATTTCTTCCCAAATTTTTTGTCTTTCTTTTTCTAGCGTCTCCAAAATTTCTGACTCTGTTTTAAAGGTTGCGGAACTATTTAGCCTTACTCCTGCTGTTGTTAATTGTTTCATTTCATCGGATTGACTTCGCAGGTGTAAAGCTTGGAGTTGCTGTTGTAAACGATCATATTTTTTGAGATGAGACTGTATTTCTCCAGAGGGAAATAGAGAACTATCGGTTAATTCTAAACGTCGTTGACAACGCCATCTTTCAACAAATTCTAAAGCTTTTTCCGGTTTTTTCAAGTTAATACAAGTTTGGATTTGCTTACTATATATGCTTCGAGATTCTTGAGCAATTTCAGAACGAACATCAACGGGACTCGTTCCCGTACAAATATGTTCAATGGCTTGTATGGCTTGTTCATATCCTTCTAAAGCCAGTTGCCAATTATATGTACTTAAACCTAGATCTCCTAAATGATGTCCCGCCGCTAAACATTCCATCGGTAAGGCTTTAGGGGTGGCAATTTTTAGACAGTTTTGTAAATCTTCAATGGCTTTATCGGTTTGTTGTAAATCTTGATAAATTTTCCCTAAAATACTGAGAATAATTGCTTCTCCTTGAGGATTTTGGGTTTGGCGATGAACTTCTAAAGATTGTTCATAGTGAGTGATTGCTGATTTAGATTCACCTCTGATTTGATAAATATTTCCTAACTGATGTAATGCGTTTGCTTCCATCTGGGGGGACTGAATGCTGCGGACTAATTCTAAATATTGTTCAAAATAAACAAGAGCTTGTTGATCATCTCCCTTCGCTTGATAGACTTTCCCAATATTACTTAAGAAATAGGCTTCACCAAAGCGATAATTCAGGGTTCTAGCTAGGGTTAAGGCTTGATCAATATATGCAATAGCCTGTTCATATTGCTCAAGAGAGGAATAAACATTTCCTAAGTTATTGAGAAAATTAACGGCTCCAAATCGATAATTTAATTCTTGAGCAATCTTTAAAGCTTGTTGATAGTTTTCAACGGCTTCTTCTAGTTTACCCAGGACATAATAAATATTTCCTAAGTTTCCCAGAGTGTTTGCTTCTCCGACTCGATATTGAATCGTTTTAGCAATCGATAACGCTTGTTTATAACCTTCAATGGCTTGATCATATTGTCCGAGAGAGTAACATACATGACCCAAACTACTGAGTGAATTGGCTTCAGCTTGACGGTATTTGATTTGACGCGCAATGGCTAAGGCTTGTTGATGACAAGTAATGGCTTCTTTGTATTTTCCAAGTGACTGATAAACGTTACCTAATTTCCCTAAACAATTCACTTCTCCTCGTCGATTTTGCAGTTCTCGATAAAGTTGTAACGCCTGTTGCCAAGATTGAAATGCTGCTGTATATTGATTGGCTTGAAACTGTTGGGTTCCCTGATTATAAAGATGTTCTGCTGCGGACTCTTTTTCGGGAGAGGGTGGGGGAGGAGTTACGATTTTTTGTGGGGGATTGACTTCTTTTTTTACTGGAGTTTCAGTGGCTTTGGGCTTCAGTTTTTTAAATAAAGTCGAAAAACTACCAGATTCTTCTACTTTCTGAACCAGTTTACTCAAAAAATCTGCATCTTCTTGACAGTTTCGTTCACCCAGAGTAATTACGGTTTGTTTGAGAACGTGCAGAAAATCATCATCAACCACCTCTGCGTGATTTTGGAGGACATTAAAGGCTTGGTTGGGGGGATGAATGAGCAGATTATAGATAATTTCGTGATAGACTTGGTTCAGCAGTTCATCCATATTTTCGACTCACTTTTACATCAGTTTAATTGATGACACCCTCAAAAGAACTAAAGTTTCTCTTGATTTTCCATCACTTCGGGGCTGTTCCCGCACGTTATCCCTTTTTAGGCTAATCAGTACAGGCGATCGCTCAGGGGAATTCTGCATTGCAGTGATATTTAATATATAATACCTCAGTTGTATCATCAAAGTATCAGAAAGATTTGAGTCAACTTGCCTAGATTTTTATACCGTTGAGGACAATTCCGGATTCATTTTCAGGCGATCGCAACCCTGAACACTCTTTCTCTTTCTAATCTATATACTGAAAAATGTTAATATATAATAACACAACTCAACCCGACTCTGGAAAATTTTCATAACCCTAGAAAGAAAAACAGTATCTCAATTCATGGTGCAGCATTATTTTAGATATCAGAGGAAATTATGGTTAATGTCACAGTTAATTTTAACTCTATTATTCAGTTTACAGATGAACAGTTTTATCAACTTTGTCGAAGTAATCCTGATGTGAAGTTTGAACGCAACGCCAAAGGAGAAATTACAATTATGTCACCAACAGGTGGAGAAACTGGAAACTTTAACTCAGAAATTAATGCTGACTTTGTGATTTGGAACCGTCAAACTAAACTCGGTAAAATCTTTGATTCTTCCACCTGTTTTAAGTTATCCAATAGCGCCCAACGTTCACCTGATGTCGCTTGGATAAAACAAGAACGTTGGGATACACTTACCCCAGAACAAAAAGAAAAGTTTCCACCCCTTGCGCCTGACTTTGTATTAGAGTTGATGTCTCCGAGCGATTGCGCGGAGCGCACTGGCGAAGCCAATCGCCTACAAGATGTACAGGAAAAAATGCAAGAATATATTGAAAATGGTGTGCGACTTGGATGGTTAATTAACCGTCAAGATCGGCAAGTAGAAATTTATCAGCAAGGAAAAACAGTAGAAGTTTTAAACGATCCAGAAACGTTATCGGGTGAGGATATTTTGCCAGGATTTGTATTAAACCTGAAAGCCATTTTACCCTCTAGTTCATAGTTGTTACGCTTGAGCGCTATTCTTCGGGCTGAAGTCCTACAACCAACTTTTTTCTATTACCTCAAACGATAACTCTTTCATCAAGCCAATGATATAGGATTTTTGATCAAAACTGTTCCCAACGAATTAATTAATTATTAAGAACGGTTTGACAGTATCATGCTACTGATAACTGATAACTTCCTATTACCTATAGTAAGATTGCCTATTACCTAATAACTGGTCACTGTTCGCTGAAGTGCTACTCTACATGAAAGTACACTTGGGGGACAAGGAATAAAATCTATGAATACTGCATTTCTCGGTTTAGGGGTGATGGGGGGTTATATGGCGGCGAACCTTTCCAAGAGTGGCTATGCTGTTAACGCTTGGAACCGCACACCTAACCGCCCTGGAATTAAAATAGCTGCTTCTGGCGGCGCTAAAATTGTCTCAACCATTAACGAGGCGATCGCATTAGCAGAAGTAATATTTATCTGCGTGGGAGATGTTCCCGATGTCGAAGAAGTTGTTTTAGGAAAAAATGGTGTCGTGCGATCGGCCAAACCCGGCGCGATGATTGTAGATTTTAGTACAATCGGGCCAGAAGCAGTCCGCCGAATTGCGTCTCAAGTACAGTCTCGTCAACTGTCTTTTCTGGATGCGCCTATTTCTGGGGGAGATATTGGGGCCAAAAATGGAACTTTAACAATTATGGTGGGTGGCGATCAAGATGCTTTTGAAACCTGCAAACCCCTTTTAGAAACCATGGGAAAACAGATTTTTTATTGTGGGTCAAGTGGGAGTGGTCAATCGGTTAAACTCTGTAATCAAGTGTTATGTTCTCTACACATGGTGGGCTTATGTGAAGCAATATTGTTAGCAAAACGCCAAGGGGTAGATCCGAAATTAATGATTGATGTGTGTAGTACCGGGGCAGCTGGTTCTTGGGCGTTAGCGAATTTAGGTGAAAAAGTAGCCCATTCTGATTTTGCGCCCGGATTTATGATTAAGCATATTCTCAAAGATCTGAGACTGGTACAGGATATTTTATCTTCTGAAAATGCTTTACCCGGTGTAGAATTAGCGGATCAGCTATTCAAAATTGTTAGTCATCTCGATGAAAAAGGGGCTTCTCAAGGAACTCAAGCCATGATTCGAGCCTATTTAGAGTCAACTGTTGACAAGAATAACCCGGAATAATCCATTTTCTATCTGTCATTTAGGGGGAAGTAAAGCCCGGTTAATTCTCCGCTTTCCGCCCCCCAAAAAAATTCTATCTTCTCTTTTCTAGAGTTTTGATTCCATCCTCGTGATTTTAACCCTTAAAGAGCAATGCTCAGATTAATGAATCTTTCTATCCGAATCATCCATCACTTAGAACCGTTTCTTCGGAACTTCAAACAACGTCGTAGTTCCATACGCTTGTGGATTATTTCGTTGTTAACGTTGATTGTAATTCTAACCGGAATTCCTACAGCGACAGCCCAATTTCCCTTCTTCCCAACCTCTGTCAACACTTCAAGTAATCGGGGAAAACTGATTTTCTCTGGTGCGCTGAATAAACCCTACAATTGTGGTAATTTTCAGGTTTGTAGTCATGTTTGGATGAAGGGACAAGTCGAGCCACTACTGATCGTTGCTTCACCTTCGATTACAGAAGATGAACAAAACTCCAGCTTACCTGTTGATTTACGGGCTAAACGAATTCAGCAGCGACTGAATGGGGTTCGAGACAAAATCCTGAGTCGTGAACAATCAAATTTCTCTGATCCCAGTCTCTCATTCAATAATAATTTCACAGAAAAGAATCTTCTTCAACCCATTCAGGAGGATCTGATTGATAGCACAGTCTTTCCCTTGTCAGAAAATACGGATGGTAATCTTCACCCTTTTACTCCTCAAATTGGGGTAGCCTTAGAAAATAATATTCCGGTTGTTTATCTACCTGTTCAAAAAGGATTTTTAAAGAAAACTATCCTGCAAGTTAGAGACTGGGATCTCCTTCCTAACGAGCAGTTGTTAATGCCCGATAATCCTCAAAAACAACAAGAAATCGAACAATGGTTTCAGGAATTTTCAGCGAGTGATCAAAATTTTTATTATGAACAAATAGAACAACTGATTTTAGCGAAAATCTGGGCAAGCCGAATTCAAACTCAATTCAGTAATTCTTTAAAAGACCAAGACCGTTTAAAAGAAAATTCTCAGGATTTTATTATTTTATTTTTAGTTATCTTGGCAATTATTTTACTGTCAAGCGTCCTGTTGTTTTGGATACAAAAGCGAGTCAAAGCTCAACGCAATCAACTCCATAAAAGGTTAAAGGAGTTAGAAAAAAGTTTCACAATTTCACCCGATACAAGTTATGAAGATTTAGCCGCACAAACAGCCCAAGCTGAGGAATTAGTTCATCAAACTGAAAACGCCGATTCAACTCAAACGAATCAACAAACTTCATCTTTTTCTAATTCAAATCCGATAAATTTAACGAGTTATCCGTTCAATTTAGTAACAGCAAGAGTCGATAAACTATGGCAGTATCTCACAAATGATCTTCTCAAACAACAGAACTTTTTAAAACAGAAAATGAATTTGATGTTGTTTTTTGAAAATCTCTTATTTTGGGGACAAGCCTGTTTATGGGGTTTTGGAATAGTCACTCTCATGTTTGTCTATCCTCCCGCTCGAATTCCTGAGATCTTTGGAATTTTTATCACGATTCTACCGATTGCTCAATATTGGATTTTCTTTACCATTGCGAACAAAATAGCTGATTTTGGGATTGATTTTCTGTTAAACCGTTGGGCAACAGAAGCACAAAAAACGTCATCGACTCCTCAACGTTATACTATGCGGGTTAAAACTTATTCAACGGCTTTAAGTCAACTGAATACTTTTATGACCTATGGATTAGCAACCTTTTTCTCTATTTTAACCCTCGGATTTTCCCTCGAAGGACTCACTCAGTTAGGAATTTTAACCGCAGTTATTACGTTTATTTTTCAACCGCAAATTACAAATGTTATTCGAGGTTTTCTTATTCTTGTTATGGATCAATTTGCCATTGGGGATGTCATTAGTGTTAACAATAGCAGTGGTATGGTTGAAGACATGAATTTATACATGACCTATTTAAGAGGAAAGGAAGGACGTTTGATTTCTATTCCCAATGGTGAGATTAATACGGTTGAAAATCTTACCAAAGAATGGTCACGGGTTGACTTCACCATTGAGATTGCTTACGATGCAGATATCAAAAGGGCTTTAGAAGTGATTCATCATGTTGTGGAGGAAATGCGCTGTGAACCTCAATGGCAAGATTTAATCCTAGAACCTGCTGCGATTTTAGGGGTAGACAGTCTCACGCACAATGGTGTTTTAATTCAAGTTTGGATCAAAACTCAACCCACCCAACAATGGGCGGTTGGGCGAGAGTTTCGCTTACGAATTAAGTTAGCTTTTGATCGCGAAGGTATTTTAATTGGAATGCCTCAACAACGTCTCTGGTATCGAGATGAACAAGTTTTGAATCAAGGAGAAAGCGATCATTACTCTAAACCTCAAGCTTTATAAGCCTCGTCCCACGCTCATGCTTTTTTGAGTCGTGGGGGCTTTTTGGGGATTAAGCTAAAAGCCTAAATCTAATTTCCACTGTTTCAACTTTCCAGTATGACCCGGAGCGCAATCTACTAATAAAAGATGCCAACGTCCTTGAGGAGAAACATTAAGACACTGTCTTAAATAGGGAGTAGTTTGTAAGGAATAAGTCATGTTTAACTGAGTTTGACGACCCAGCATCCGATTTTGTAATAACACTTTTTCGTTATTCGGTGAAATTAGCCAGATTTCCAGATCTCCTAAAAATTGATGTTCAATCTCCAGTGTGATTTGAATATCTTGTAGGGGAGCGGTTTCAGAAACAACAATCGGACTTTGAATTCCTTGAAGTTGATTATCAGGAATTTCAAGGATTTGATTACTTACTTCGACCCGACGTCGAGAAGGCTTTTGAAAGGTTACTCGTTGACTTTGAGCCATTTTTACCGCTTGATAAGCATTCACCTTACCATAGCCAAAGCATTGAGAATAACCATTACTATCATAATTACCCATACGAATTCCCAACTGTGGATCGGGGTTGGGATCAACAATTTTATCGGCCGTTTGTTCTAGAATGCGTCGCACGTCTTGGGCGGTGAGATCGGGGTTCACAGATAATATTAAAGCCGCGACTCCCGCAACCACAGGTGTGGCACTAGATGTTCCGCCAAAATAGGGAGTAAAATCTCCGGGGTCATAACCTGCGGCACCCAGACGATCCGTTGTAAATATACCCAATCCCTGCAAAGAAGTCCGAATCGTTGGAGGTGTGCCAATATATCCGGTTTCAGGGAGCCACATCCCCGGAGGAGCGTTATTACTGGGCGCACAGACTGAAACTCCGGTTCCCCAGTTGCTATAAGCTGATTTTTGATTGAGACTATTACAAGCCGAAACTGCTATCACATCAGGATGTACGGCAAATCCAGCTAACCATTTCACCTGACCTGTGAGCATATTATTCGGCCAGCCTTGTTCGTTGAGAATACCGTTAATCGGACGGTTGGCGTTTCCGGCGGCAAAAACAATCACACAGCCTTTGCCTTTACGTCCCTGTCTGGCGGCTTTTGTTAGCACGGCGCTTTGTCGCAGAGAGAGGGGGAAATGAACTGCACTGGCTCCCCAACTACAGGAAATCACCGATGCTCCTCTTTGAATTCCCCAGTTAAAAATTTGTTCAACAGATTCATCATCGAGATAACCTGTGGTTCTAATCGGCATTAAGGCACAACCGGGAGCCACACCGACAACACCATAACCGTTTTCTTCGGCGATCGCTACTCCGGCACAGGCGGTGCCATGATTATCGGAGGCGGCTTCAGGCATAGGGAGTGAGTCACGACCCTTTAAATCGAGGGGGGCAACAATTTTCCCCAAGCCTTGAAAGTCGGGATGGTTTAAGTCAACCCCATCATCAGTAATGGCAACCACAACAGAGCGCAAGCCTCGGGTAATATTCCAGGCTTGTTCTGCGTGGATATGAGAGTTAAGAGTCAGTTGGGAAGATCCGCCATTATGGTGGAGATACCATTGTTTGTTGTAAAGCGGATCGTTAGGACGGTAATAGGATTGAGAATGGACAATAATGTTAGGTTCCGCGACTAAAACTTCCGGATTTGATTTGAGATAGTTTGAGATCTTGAGTGGATTTTCAGTGGCTTGAGATGTGACTCGGTAAACAAAAGCGTTCTCAACTCCGTCTATAGGCTTAAGATATTCTAAACCTAGAGGCGAGGTGATGGAGTCCCGACGCTCTTCGTCTACAGACTGATCAAATTGAATAGTGACTTGATCGCTGAGGTAAAAGATCATGCCTGGATCGTTTTCGACTCGGTAGACATGACTGGCAAAAACCACTTGATCAGACTGTCGAACCAGTTCCATTGCGGCATCGAGTTGATCAGGGGCGACTTCAATTTCTTCAAATTGGGGAGGATGGTTCGTTCTGTATATCAGGGAAATTGGCGATCGCGATAAATTCGTGATAGTTTCTTTGCCGTTGGAGAGTTGAACCGTGAAACGATTGGGAATTTTCTCAACTTTCAGTTCTTCGCCCCCACGCTGTAGAATAGAACCAAATTTTTCTTCTGAAACCCCAATTCCCTCGTACCCTGGGGGAGTCGTGTTTGATGAGTTCTCAGGTGATGTCATAATGAAGTATCCCTTTTTTAAACCTAAATTCTCATTCACCACCTAGACTGATTAAATCTGGATGGTTAGTTATTGGACCTGGAGAAATCCTGAGCCATTAAAAACTATAACCCGTGCAAGTTGAGCGTAGACCATTGAAAAAAATCTTGAAATGGCAAGCAACAATGATAAAATCCTTAAAGTTTACTCACTTTTCGCTGTGTAAGCGCGCCCTACCCCCTATGGAATCGAACGCAACTGTATACCCTCTCCGTTTGATAGCCCGTTTACCCCTGGTCATTTGGGCTATGGGGTTGGTCTTGATTCCGATGAATGGATTCGCTCAGGAGTTGATGCCTGAAGGCTTGAACGATGAAGCTCCTATTGATGGAACACTGGAACTGAATGATCCGGTTCCCCAGCAAGGCGTTCAGCCTATTGCACCTGGTGAGATGCGTCCTTCAGCCCTGGGAGATAGTTTTCTCAGTATACAGGGCGGGAAGCGTTTACTAGAAGAAGCGAGTCAGGCTGTTGGCCGGGAAAATTACTCGGAGGCGGCTTCTAAGCTGCAAGAGGCTCGCCAGGTTTTTAATCAGTTATCTAATTTTTATCAACAGTTGGCAACGAGTTTTTCAGGGATTGATAACCGAGTTGCCGATCAACATCGCAATAATGCCCGCCAAACGGCTCAAATGCGGGATGATGCAACTTATCAACTGGCTTTAGTTCATCGCGCTCAAAATCGTCCAGAATTAGCTGTTCCTTTGTTGATTCAGATTATTCGTTCCCAGGCGCCGACTCGGGATTTGGGTAAAAGAGCTTATCAGCAGTTATTTGAGTTAGGATTTGTTGATACTCCAATCCCTGATAGTCAATCAAGTCAACAACCGACGTCTTCTGTTCAGTAATTTCCGATAAAATTAAAGGATACGGTCGTCTATCGGGAAACTTCATGATCGCTTTAGAGCAGGTTGAGGCAATGATTAAATCTAAATTGCCGAGTGCTATGGTTCAGGTTCAAGATTTAAAAGGCGGTGATCACCTTCAGGCTATTGTGGTTTCTCCTGAGTTTGAGGGAAAAACGCGCGTTAAGCAGCATCAAATGGTTTACAGCACTCTAAAAGAAGCAATGGATACAGAAGTTATCCATGCTTTAGCGTTAAAAACCTACACACCCCTGGAATGGGAACAAGCCAATCAAGTTGCTTAGTTTGATTCCTCTGTGATTTTAGGGGTTAGGCATCAATCGAGAAAGAATTCCTAACCTCTATGCTTTGATTTGATGTTCTTTCTCAAAACCGATTGTTCTTAGCGACTTCAGGAAAAACTATGACCCCAGAACTAAAAGCTAAAATTGATAACTTAGTCAACAGCCACAAAATTTTTGTGTTTATGAAAGGCACAAAGCTGATGCCTATGTGTGGCTTTTCTAACAATGTGGTGCAGATGTTAAACAGCTTAGGGGTTCCCTTTGAAACCCTTGATGTATTAGAAGATCCTGAAATTCGTCAAGGGATTAAAGAATACTCAGAATGGCCAACAATTCCCCAAGTTTATATCAATGGAGAATTTGTCGGTGGATCTGATGTGATGATCGAACTTTACCAAAATGGCGAGTTACAAGAGATGGTCGAGGTGGCTTTAGCTTCCTAAACCCCACTGCGATCAATTCTTAATTCGTTCAGGGGTTTTTCGCCGACTCTCACCCTTCAAGAGTCGGCTTTGTTGAGTCTGAGTATTGTTTAGGCGATCTCAGGCTCAACAGCTTTTGCTAGTAATAGTCCACTTCAGGTTGAGGCATCGGCATTGCCATCTCGAAGTTCGACGGATCGTTGAGATAGCGAAATGTTTCTTCTTCTAATCGATGAATTAAGTAAGGTTCTAAAGC